>JBGUQT010000072.1:0-37951 GCA_045131275.1 Treponema sp. | reverse complement strand
CCTTGCGGAAAGGCGCATTTGGAATTGTGTTCCGTTCCCCCCTTGGGAGACTTTTTGGAAATAGAGTTTGTGACGGAGGACGACGTTCCCGAAAAAGAGATTGCCGCGATGAGGGCCCAACTTGAGGCTCTTGTGCTAAAGTGCGGCCTTGCACTTGATGATATAGAAGAAAAGTATTATTCTGAATTATTGGCGGAAGCCGGAATTATAAAGTTTTAAGGAGAAGAAAAATGTTTGACAGAGCAGCTTACAAAAAGGCCGCTAAGGCCCAGCTTAAGGGACGTTGGAAGATTCCCGTGTTGACGACCCTTTTGATTTTCGCTTTGATTTCTGTTCTTTGTTCCGCATTGGCAGTCTTTTTTGGGGACGACATTACCGTCAACTGGGGAGCCGGGGCTGGAAATTTTGCGGCGGGCGTTCACGGCGGCCCGCGCGCGACGATCGCTTCAATTTTCGTCGCCTTTATTGTCGCCGCCTTTTTGTTGGCGCAAAAGCGCTTGTTCCATATTATGAAAACCGAGCCGCGCGCCGTTACGTTCGGCGATTATTTGGAAGGCCTTGGCCAATGGTGGCAGGCCGTCCGCGGTTATATTTGGAGAACTCTTTGGGTCTTCCTTTGGTCGCTCCTTCTTTGGATTCCTGGAATCATCAAATGGTATTCTTATTCGATGATGGTTTACATCATGGCCGAAAACCCGGACATCAAAGTGTCCAAGGCTATGAACGTCAGCAAGGAATTGACCCGCGGTTACAAGGGCGACTTGTTCGTCACCGACTTGTCTTTCATTCCGCTTTTCATTTTGTGCTTCCTTTCTTTGGGAATCGGCTACCTGTGGCTTATGCCTTATTACCAAGCCACATACACAAACATTTACCACGCGCTAAAGGAAACCGCGCTTGCCTCAAAAAGAGTGGCGCCGGAAGACTTTGAGTAATCGCTGTTTAGGAGAGCAATAATGAGCGAAGAAATTTCAAGGAACAAAAAGAGGGGCGGAGGCCTTTTGTTTTTGATAGTCGTCATCGTCATCGTCGTGTTGGCGGCTTTGTTTGGAATTCTAAAAGGAGTCGGCGTGATTAAAGGCGCTCCTTTGTCTTCCAATGGGAACAATCACGTCAACCTCAATATGGGAAACTTTAGGCTGGGAAAATTCGGCGGCTCAAAGTATGTGGCCCGCCTTTACATCACCGGCGTAATCCAAGACGCCAACGAAACCTACAACCAAAAATGGCTTTTGGACACAGTCCAAGACCTTGAAAACGATGACAACAACATTGGAATTCTTTTGGTGATAGACTCGCCCGGCGGAACGGTTTACGAAGCCGACGAGCTTTATTTGGCCTTGCGCAAGTACAAGAATTCCGGCAAGGATGTTTGGGCGTACTTTAAGAGCATGGCTGCTTCGGGCGCTTATTACATCGCCTGCGCGGCCGACACGATTTACGCCAACCGCAACACAGTCACCGGATCCATCGGCGTAATCTACGGACCCACAATCGACGCCACGGCCTTGCTTGAAAAAATCGGAGTAAAGTCCACAAATTTTGTTTCGGGCAAGAACAAGGCGATGGGCCATTACGACACCCCGATGACCGACGAACAAAAGAAAATCATGCAAGGCCTTGTTGACGAATGCTACGAACAGTTTGCCTCGATTGTTTCGTCCGCAAGAAAAAAATCGTTGACCGAGACAAAGGCTTTGGCTGACGGCCGCATCTACACCGCCAACCAGGCAAAGAAAAACGGCTTGATAGACGGAATCGGTTCCCAAGAAAACGCGGAAGACAGAATGAGGGAGCGTTTGGCAATCTCGCATTCTTTGTCAAGCGACGAAGCCGACAACGTTGATTTTGTAGATTACGAGTACATATACCAAGCGCCATTTATGCGCCGCATCTTTGAGTCCGCGACAGGCGTTTCGTTAAAGCGCGTCGTTGAGGAAAACTTAGGGCCCAGCATAAGATATCCGGCCTACTTGTTCAATTATTAAAACGCGTTTTTTGAGACGATGGTTTGCATCATCTGGCTCAAAAGGTCCAAGGGCAGGTTTTCGGCCTCGTAGCCGACCTCGTCCTTGATTCTTTTCCAATCGTCTTGGCCAAGCGCGGCGCAGTCGTCCTCTTCGTTGAGAAAGGCGTTGACGGCGCAAAGCTTGTCCAAGGCGGAATCTTCCAATTCCGGACCGCGCGCCCATTCGTTCCTCCACCAGTCAAATAGGGAAGAGGCCAGTCCTTTGCAGTGGGAATTTTGGCCCGTAAAAAGGCGCTCGATTTGGGCCAGGGCCGCGTTCATGTCAAAATATGAGGCGGAGCGGTTGGCTTTTTTTATTCGCTTGAGGTCCGCTGAAAATTTTTCGCTTTTGGTCATGCGAACACTCTATCAGTTTTTTTGAAAAAAATCAATTTTTGGCAAACTTTTCTCTTGACTTTTAGGGCAAGTGAATCTACAATAATGGTTATGGACTTAAGAACTGTACTAACACCCGAGACGGTGAACCTTCACTTGAAGGGCAAGACAAAAGACGACATTATCGACGAAATGCTCGACATCCTTGTAAAAGCTGGAAAAGTGACTGACAAAGCGGCTGCCCGCGACTGCGTTCTTGAGCGCGAGCGCAAGATGTCTACAGGAATGAAGCATGGAATCGCCATTCCCCACGGAAAAACCGACACGGTAAGCGATTTGGTCGCTTGCATCGGCATTTCCGACAATCCGGTAGACTTTGACTCCCTTGACCAAGATCCTTGCCGCATCTTTATTATGACGCTTTCTCCGGTTAACAAAACTGGCCCGCATCTTCAGTTCTTGGCTGAAGTAAGCCTTTTGTTCAAGAGCGCCGGCAAGCGCCAGCAGATTCTTGAGACTCAAGACAAAGCCGAAGTCATCAAAATTTTGACAGAATAGAGGGAACGGCTTTGCCGTCCTTTATACTCTTGATAGCGCCTCTGTGAAAGTTCCTTTTTGCAGAGGTTCGTTTTGTTTTAAATGGAGACGTGTAAAATGCAAATGATTCAAGTCGCTTACAAGGACATAGTTTTGGCGGACGGTTCGCCCAACGAGGAATTTTTGGCCGCCCTTAGAACGCGCCTAAAAGAGATGGAGGCGGGCGGGGCGCAAGTCATGCTGGAGCCGGTTCTTGAAGGCAAAAATTGCAAGGACGTTGACGCCGCCTTGGAGGCGACCGCCGCCTACAAGCACTGCGCCCGCCGCGTAAAGGATTGCGAATGCGTAAAGGGCTTCGCGCTTCCCCAAGCCTTTAAGGAAATGGAGCGCGGGGACGAGATTTGCGAAAACTTTAAGTCGGAGCTGTTGGAAAAGCACCCGCATTATGTATTCGAATGATCGCTGCGTGAATTGAGATAATGGAGATTTTGCAAAATTTTCAAGAAGTTTGCGTAAAAATCAACAAACCGATAAAAAAGATGAAAATTTGCAAAAATTCATTAAATTTTTCAAAAATTCTCTTGATTAAAAGTGAAAAATGCGCTTTGATGTTGCTCCATGACTAAGGGATATAAAGAACATTCGGAATTTTACCAAACGGCTTTCCTTGCCGTCGTTCTCTGCGTATTGTTCGCCGCCGCCGGCGCCGCGGCTCTTTTTTTCGCGCCCAAATCTTCGGAGCCGGCTTTTGCCAATGTCGTGTCGGTAATCGAAGAGCCCATTTTGCCCGAGGAGCGGATTTTCGCCGAAGAAATCAGCGCCGGGCTTCAAAACGTTTCTTGGCTTGAAAACAAGGCGTCTTTTAGCGCTATGTCTTTTGATTTTGACGAAAAGGCTGACTCGGTTGACAAGGGCTTGCAGCTTTACAGGAACCCTTCAACCCGCGCGGCTGTGGAATGGTTCTACCTTCGCGTCACGGGCAACCGCGACGTTACGATGGCCGTCTTGGACGCCGCCAACCGCGAAGACATACCGCTCAGCTTGGCCTTTGCCCTTTGCCATACGGAAAGCCGCTTTAACCGCTACGCCTACAACCTTAACACAAACGGATCGATCGACCGCGGCCTTTTTCAGCTTAACGACAGAAGCTTTCCCCATTTGGGAGAGAACGATTTTTACGCCGCCGAGACCAGCGCCCGCGTGGGCATGAAGCACTTGCGCTTTTGCATGAACGTCGCCGGCAATGACTTGACCGCCGTCGCCATGTACAACGCCGGCGTGAACCGCGTTCGCAACGACCAAACCCCGGCCAGCACTTTGCGCTACGTAAGCCGCATCGCGAGCTACCGTTCCAACTTGCAGACAGCCTTTGAAGAAGAGGTTGTGATTCCCTGCAAAAAAACAAACGAACAGATTGTTCCGGCTCTTGCCAGATAATAAAATTTCCTCCTTTTTATTTTTAAGGACGCTCCGTCGGGGCGTCCTTTTTTTTGTTCTATTTTTCACAGTAAAGCCTTTTTGTCGCAAAAAATCGCTTTTGGACTGTGAATTTTGGGGCGAAAAAAGGCCTTTTTTCTTGACATAAAATCCCATAAAGCATAAAATAAAAGCGCAGTTTTGTGAAATATTTCACAGGAGCGACAATGGCGAAGATTCCTGAGGCTTCAAGAAGGCGCCTTACTTTGTTGGCCGCGCTTTTGGCTTCGTACAAAGGCGAGAAGATTACCTCGATACAAATGCAAAAGATGACCGGCATAGAGCGCGCCTTGATCCGCAAGGACATTTCGCTTACGGGCTTTAACGGCGGCGTGTCCAACGGTTACGGCGCGGCGGATCTTTTGGCCGCGATTCAGGGGCGCTTGGGGCTTCCGCTTGCGGGGCAAAAGCGCTTTTGCTGCATCGCCGGCCTTGGAAAGCTGGGAGCCGCTTTGATGCAGTGCGGAATCTTTGACGAATCGCCCTTTAAGATTGTCGCGGGCTTTGACAGCCGCGTGAACAGAACGGAAGTTTTGAGCGCGGACTTTCCCTTGTACCCCGCGGCAAAAATGGAGACTGTCATTCCAGAGTCAAAAATCGAGTTCGCGATTTTGGCGGTGGAAGACGACCAAGCCCGTTTGATGGCCGACCGTTTGGCGACAAGCGGCGTAAAGGGAATCGTTAACTTTACGGGCCAAGTTTTGGAAGTTCCGGCCGGAGTGGTGGTGGAGAACGTTTCGCCGCTTTTGGCGCTGAACAATATTGTAGCGCGAATTAGCGATAATTAGAAATTGAGAATAGATATAAGGAGTTGATTATGAGCAGAGTATGGAATTTTAGCGCGGGTCCTTCTTGCCTGCCTGAAGAAGTGTTAAAAGAGTGCGCGGCCGAGATGCTTGACTGCAACGGAACCGGCCAGAGCGTTATGGAAATGAGCCACCGTTCGGCGGCCTTTGAGCCTATCATTCAGGACGCGGAGGCGCGCGTCCGCAAGTTGATGAAGGTGCCGGACAACTACAAGATTTTGTTCTTGCAGGGAGGCGGCTCCACGCAGTTTGCGATGGTCGCCCAGAATTTGGGAAACAAAAAAGGCAAGGCCGCTTACATCCAGACCGGCGTTTGGGCCAAGAAAGCCGCGGCCGAAGCGCGCCATCTTGGAGTCCAGGTTGACGTAATCGCTTCAAGCGAAGACAAAAATTATTCCTACATTCCCAAGGTTGAAAAAATCGAAGGCGACTACGACTACGCCTACATTTGCTTTAACAACACAATCATGGGAACCCACTACGAATACATTCCCGAAACAGGAAACATTCCGCTTGTGGCCGACATCTCTTCTTGCGTTTTGAGCGAGCCGCTTGACGTTTCTAAGTTTGGCCTTTTGTTCGCTGGAGCGCAAAAGAACTTGGCGCCCGCCGGCGTTACTTTGGTAATCATCCGCGAGGACTTGGTTTGCGACTTGGAAAACTGCCGCCCGGGAACTCCGACAATGCTTTGCTACAAGACTCACGTAGAAGGCGAGAGCATGTACAACACGCCGCCGTGCTACACGATTTACGTTTTGGGAAAAGTCCTCAAGTGGATCGAAGCCAACGGCGGAGCGGAAGGAATGCTCAAGCGCAACAAAGAAAAGGCCGACTTCCTTTACAACTATTTGGACAAGAACGAAGGGAATTTTTATCATGCAACTGCATTGATTGGCAGCCGTTCACTTATGAACATACCTTTTCTTACAAAATACGCGGGAGCGGAAAACGAAAAGGAAATCAACGCCAAGTTCGTCAAGGAAGCCGAGGCCGCTGGCCTTGTAAACCTTAAGGGCCACCGCTTGGTCGGCGGAATGAGAGCAAGCATTTACAACGCGATGAGCTTGGACGGCGTCAAGGCGCTCGTTGAGTTTATGAAAAAATTTGCGTCCAACAATTAACGGCGGCGCGGCATTTTTTGGAGGAAGACAATGTTTAAAATTCAGACTTTGAATAAAATCAGCGCGGTGGGCTTGGAAGAGTTCCCCCGCGACAATTACGAGACGGCGAGCGGCCTCAACGACCCGGACGCGATTTTGGTCCGCTCTGCCGACATGCACACGATGGAAATTCCCGGAAGCCTCAAGGCCGTCGCACGCGCCGGAGCCGGCGTCAACAACATTCCGATTGACTCTATGACCGACAAGGGAATCGTTGTTTTCAACACGCCCGGAGCCAACGCCAACGCCGTAAAGGAATTGGTTTTGCTTTCGCTCTTGATTTCAAGCCGACCGGTTTTTGAGGCGGCGGATTGGGTAAAGACCCTTGCCGGAAAGGGAGAGGAAATCCCTGACTTGGCCGAGAAGGGCAAGAGCCAGTTTGTTGGCCACGAGCTTAAAGGAAAGAAGCTTGGCGTTATCGGACTTGGCGCCATCGGAGCCTTGGTCGCCAACGCCGCCGTCCGCCTTGGAATGGAAGTAATCGGATACGATCCCTTTATGTCTATCGCCGCCGCTTGGAGATTGGACTCTTCTATCAAGCACGCCGAGACTTTGGACGTTCTTTTGAGCAAGGCCGACTACGTAACGATCCACATTCCGCAGACGCCCGACACAAAGGGCTTGATCAACGAAAAGACAATCAAGAACATGAAGGACGGCGTTGTAATCATCAACATCGCGCGCGGCGGCTTGGTCAACAATGACGACATTTTGGCGGCGTTGGACAGCGGAAAGGTTCGCTGCTTTGTGACCGACTTTGCAAGCGAAGAGCTCTTGAACAAAAAGAACGTTATTTGCTTCCCGCACCTTGGAGCGTCTACGCCCGAAGCGGAAGACAACTGCGCCGTTATGGCCGTCAACGAATTGCGCGAATTTTTGGAGAAGGGAAACATCACCAATTCGGTCAACTTCCCCAAGTGCGTTACGGAAAACCCGATTCCCAAAAACGGAACTCGCCTTTGCATCAGCCACAAGAACGCGCCTGGAATCGTTTCCAAGTTTACGACTGTTTTGGGCGACGCCAAGCTTAACATCGCCGGCATGATAAACCAAAACCGCGGAGACACGGCCTACAACATCATCGACATCGACGGCGTTGTTCCCGAAGAAACCCTCCGCGCCTTGGCCGGAATCGAGACGGTCACCAAAGTCCGCCCGATATTCGCGTAAGCGGCGAGCGGTCGCAAGCTAAAAAGCGCCGCTCCTTAAATATTTATAGAGCCGATGACGGTAGTTTCGTCGTCGGCTTTTTTGTTGCCCCAAAAACTTTTTTTGCGCGGCGACTCTTCGTCAATTTGGCGCAGTCGTTCGGAGGCGTTGTTTTGCCAGCCTGAATCGCTTGAGGCCGCGCTTCCTGTTTTGGAAGCCGCCCTTTTTGTTTTGGGAGCGGTCAAAAAGCCCGCCATGCTTCCCGCCAAGGCGCCGGCAAGCTGGACAAAAAGCCCTATGACGGCAAACTTGTTCAAGCCGCCGTCGCGCGCCGGCAAATACAAGTTTCCTGCCAGGCAAAGAAGCAGCGTCAAAAGGCTTGAGAGGTGGATTTCGTTCTTTGCGATGGAAGTGATTGAAGAAAGCAAAATCAGCATCATCGCTACCGACGCCGCTCCGCAAAGGCTTTGCTGAACAAGGCATGCGTTGAGGACTCCTGTGGCAAAGGCGCAAATCGCTATCATCAAAGCGACGGCGGGGGAGCCGTAACGTTCCTCCATAAGGGCGCCAAAAGGAAGAATAAAGGCGCAAGAAAAAAGCGCCTGCGAAAAGTTTTGGTTTCCAAAGACAAAAAGGAAAAGGCGAAGGTAGGAGGCGGGCGAAGAAAAGTCAAAGGCTTCCGCGGCCCCCTTGGCTCCTGGAGCGGAAAAAATGTTTTGAGTCAAACTGTAATTTTTGAGCGCGAAAGCGTCCAGAATATAAATCAAAAGAGCCGCCGCGCAAAAGCAAATGGACACGCGCGCGTCAAAGTTTATTTTAAACGATTTTTTTGAAGCCATTCTTTTTTTAGGCGGCGCGTTTTTTGGCCGCCCTTTTCCTCCGCTTCTTTTATCGGAAATTTTGGTCATATTATTTAATTTTTTGCCGAAAATAGATGTATGAAAAAGTTTTTGTTGAACGGTTTTCTCATGCTTGCGTTTTTGCTTCCGCTTGCGGCGCAAAATAACCTCTTGATTTCACCGGAAGATTTGCGCGTCGAAAAAGTTGACGGCGGAACGAATATTTACATTCGCAAAAAGCCCGGCTTGGAATCGGTCATGCTGACAGAAACTACAAAGGATCCTCTTGGCAAGGAAGACAATTACGCTTACCGCGCGCGCGAATGGAATCACATTAACGGCGACGAAAAGCGCATCCTTGACGGAGAAGTCCTTGACGCAAAAGAGAAGGGCCTTTACTTCTTGGTTGACTCCAACGCCGGCGACGACGCCCAGTTTGGAAAAGCCTTTTTGATTTTTGTTCCTGACGAGTTGGTTTACGGATACGATTGGACGCGGCATGGAACGGTTCAAGTGGGAAAGGGAACCTTTATCAATATCCGCGGCTTTGAAAAAAAATATTGCGACTACACAGGCGCTTTTTTTGACAACCCATACATGTTCAATTTGGAAAAACGAACCAGGCCGCGTCCGACGCCTCCTTCAGTTCCTGTAGTGGAGGAAGAGCTCGAGCCGGAGCCTGAACCCGAGCCAGTGGAGGTTGTTCTTACCGACGAATACAATCCAGCCGCCGCCGACAAATTCAAGGAATTTTCGGACATGCTGGTTTACTCAAAAGGCCCCGACTCTTTGATCGACGACATTTGCGCGGTCTTGCAGTCGGTTAATCCCAAGGACAAGGTTGACGTTGTTTTCGCCATCGACGCAACCGGCAGCATGAAAGACGACATAGAAAAATTGCGCCAGGAATTGGTTCCCCGCCTTGCCCACGAATTGGCCGACTTTGGCGACGTTCGCTTTGGCCTTTTGCTTTACCGCGATTACGGCGACAACTTTTGGACAAAGGGCCTTCCTGTAAAATTCTTTGACTGGTCAAGAGACTTGGACGAATTTCTGGCCAACTTGAGCGGATTTAAAATCATCGGAACGGAAGGCGGAGACATCCCGGAGCCTGTTTACGAGGCGCTGTTCGCTTCTATGGATTTTTACAAGTGGCGCGACGACGCTCAAAGAAAAATAATTTTGATCGGCGACGCGGAGCCCCACCCGACGCCGCGGCGAACCGGAAAGTACACAAAGGAACTGGTCGAAAAAAAAGCGGCCCAGCTCGGAGTGAGCGTGACCGCAATCATAACGCCCGACGACAAGAGCCGCCGCGGTCGGTGAAAAGTTATTCGTTGGCGCTTTCAGAAGATTCGTTCGGGCCTTCCTCGCTGGAAGGCTCGTTTTCTTTTGTCTCGGCTTGGCCGTTTTGCGAGCTGGGCTTTTGAGCGCTGTTTTCATTGGCGCCTGCGCTTGGTTTTTGCTCTGGCTCTGGTTCAGGCTCGGGTTCCTGTACGGGAGCGTTCCTTCTTTCTTCAAATTCCTTGATTTTTTCGGGCGGAATCTTCGCTAGTTCTATGCCGCACAAAATTTTGTAGGCGCCCGGAAGTCCAACGGGAACGCTTTTATAGATTTCTTCTATTTCCATAAAATTGTCGTAGGCGGCGCTGTATTTTTTTTGCTTAAGATAAAGGTGGCCCAGCTCGTATTTGGCTTCAAGGTAGTGTTTGGGGTCGTCGCCGTAACGGTCGATGACGGTGTTAAAGTATTTTTCTGACGCCTTGTAGTGGTGGTTGTCAAAGCTGTCTTGGCCAAGCTGTATAAGCTGGCGGGCGTCAAGGTCCTCTGAAATTTCTGTCGGAACGGTTTGGCAGCCGCTCAAAAAGGCAAAGGCTGCAAGAACCGCGCTTGCGATGAATATAGTATTCTTCATGCCTCTATTGTAATATTTTTTTAAACAATTTACAATATATTATATGGAAAGAATCAATTTAAATGACCAATGGCTTTGGACTCCTAAATTTTCAAAGGAACTTTGTTCCGCCAAGATAAAGGGAGCGGAAGTAAAAAAATCCTTGCAGGAAGTCCGTTTGCCCCACAGCGTGGCCAAAACTCCTTACAATTATTTTGGAGCGGATTCCTACCAAATGCTCTCCGGCTACAGGCGCGAATTTAAAACCGAAAAGTCTTGGAAAAACCGCCGCGTTTTTGTCACTTTTTTGGCGGCAGCCCATCAAGCCAGCGTATATCTTAACGGAAAGCTTTTGGGAAGCCATTCTTGCGGATATACGGCGTTTAAATTTGAGCTTACCAATCATCTCGCGCCTGCGGGAAAGACAAACGTTTTGGCGGTAGCGCTTGATTCGCGCGAAAGCCTTGACGTTCCGCCCTTTGGCTTTGTGATTGACTACATGACTTACGGCGGCCTTTACCGCGGCGTTTATTTGGAAACGGCCAACGAAAATTTTATCAATGACGTTTTTGTCACCACAAAGAAGAGCGAGCTTTGCGCCGAGATTTCCTTGGACAAACAGACAAGCGGAACGCTTGTAGTGACCTTGGCCAAAGAAAATGACAAAAAAGTTTTCTTGCAAAAAGAATACGAGATAAACGATTCCGCTTTGGTTCGGGCGGAGGCTTCCGTTTCAAACGTGGAATTTTGGTCGCCCGAAAATCCATGCCTTTATCTTTTGAACGTTGAGTTGCGTTACGGAAAAAATCTTATCGATTCAAAAGAGGTCCGCTTTGGCTTCCGCGACATACAGATGAAAGGCGAGGGCCTTTATGTGAACGGAAAGAAAATTCTTTTGCGCGGAATAGACAGGCACCAAAGCTATCCTTATGTGGGCTACGCGATGCCGGCCAGCATGCAAAAATTTGACGCAGACATTTTAAAGAACGAGTTGGGCCTTAACGCCGTCCGCACTTCGCATTACCCGCAATCGCAAGACTTCATCGACCGCTGCGACGAGCTGGGGCTTTTGGTTTTTACGGAAATCCCCGGCTGGCAGCATATCGGATCGTCAAACGAATGGCGCGAGCAAGTTCTTGTGAACACGGAAGAGATGGTTTTGCAATACAGGAACCATCCTTCGATTTTTTTATGGGGAGTCAGAATCAACGAGTCGCCCGACGACGACGAGCTTTATAAAAAGACAAACGCGCTTTGCAGAAGGCTTGATCCAAGCCGACCGACAGGCGGAGTGCGCTGCATAAAAAAATCTCATTTGCTTGAGGACGTTTACACTTTCAACGACTTTATTCACGAGGGAAACAACGCCGCTTGCTCACAAAAATCCGCCGTCATGCGCGCGGGCGACAGGTTCAAGCCTTACTTGATTTCTGAGTACGCGGGACACATGTTCCCCACAAAAAATTTTGACGATGAAATTCATCGGACGGAGCATGCCCTGCGGCACGCCAATGTTCTTGACGCCGTTGCCGCCGCAAAGGGAATCGCGGGCAGCTTTGCTTGGTGCGCCTTTGACTACAACACCCACAAGGATTTTGGAAGCGGCGACTATATTTGCTACCACGGCGTGATGGACATGTTCAGAAATCCAAAGCTTGCGGCGGCGGTTTACATGAGCCAGCAAGAAAAGATTCCTGTCTTGGAAATTTCCTCTTCTATGGATGTGGGCGAGCATCCCGCAAGCGCGCGCGGAGAAAACTGGATTTTCACCAACGCTGATTCCGTCAAGATGTACATTAACGGAAAGCTCATCAAGGAATACAATCGAACGGATTCGCCTTACAAAAATCTCGCGCACGGCCCGATCTTGATTGACGACTATGTCGGAAACCGTTTGGCCAGCGAAGCGGGACTTTCAAAAGGCGCGGCAAAAGACTTAAAGAACATATTGAACCACGTGGCCCTTTACGGACAAAACGCGGCGGGCTTTAGCCAAGCGCTTTCTTTTATTCGCCTTTTGTCGCGGGGAATCAACCGCGCCAAGATCACCGACCTTTACACAAGCTTTGTGGGGATGTGGGGAGCGGAGTCTTCCGTCTTTAGGTTTGAAGCCTACAAGGGCGGCAAATTGGTCAAGACTGTCTTTAAGGGGCCGGTCGCTTCTATGGAACTTTGCGCGGATGTCTCTTGCTTCGTTTTGCATGAGGAAGAAAGCTACGACGCCGCGATGGTCCGCTTTTCGATGCGCGACAATTACGGAAACGTTTTGCCGTACTTTATCGAGCCGGCTTCTTTTGAAGCGCGGGGAGCGGTGGAAATTTACGGCCCCGACATGGCGGCCTTCCGCGCCGGAACTTGCGCCTGCTGCGTCCGCACCGTGGGCAAAAAAGGCAAGGGCAGCCTTACAATCCGCGCCGCCGGCGTCGAAAAGACGGTGGAATTTACCGTAAAATAGGCGTTTTTCGCGGCTTCCCGGCGAGCGAAAAAAAATCAACTTTTTTTAATGTTTCTATTGACAGAAACGCAAATCTCTTGTATATTTCTCTTATAAGATGTTTCTATTTGTAGAAACAGAACTTGGAGAATAATATGCAAAAGAGAACCGACACGATTTATGTCTGCATGTCCAGCGAGCGCTACACGCCTTTTTCGTTGGCCAAAAAAATAGGGGCCAAGGCGATTTTGGAATCGGCTAGCTTTAACAAGGGCCGCGAGCGCTATTCAATCATAATGGCCGAAGAAGCCTTTAAAATTGTCCAAGACGAGGAGGGCGTGGCCTTTTTGATTGACGGCCGCCGCTTGCCCTTTAACGCTGATGGCGTCGTTAGCAAAAACGCGGTTGGCCAAACAAAAGAGGCCGACGTCCTTGACGCGCTTGTCTACTTGGCGGGCCAAAACGAATGCCCTGTAAAAGAAATTCCCTTGCCCGCAAGCGGAATCGGCTACCTCAGCTACGAGTTCGTTCAGCGCTGCGACACCGTTCGCCTGGAAAACCAATTTGACGAACTTCGCATCCCGGAATGCTGCTTTGTCGCGGGCCACATCTACATCGTTTTTGACCACTTTACCGAAAAGCTCCACATCTTTGGCTTGAACTACGCCGAGCGCCAAATCGACCTAAAGAAAAAAGTTGACGAGCTTGTGAAAAAGCTGAACAACATGGACTTCTCTTACATGGAGCAAACCGAAGAAGCCGCTCCCTGCAAAGTTATCACCAATATCGAGCAAAGCAAAAAAGAGTACTGCGAAAAAGTCGTCGAGCTAAAAAAGCATATCGTCGCGGGCGACATCGTGCAAGCCGTTCCGTCGCGCCGCATCCAGCTTGAGTGCGACATGAGCGCCTTGGAATTGTACCGCCGCTTGCGCTTGATCAATCCTTCGCCTTACTTGATGTACATCGACTTTGGCGACTTTCAGTTGGCCGGAGCGTCTCCCGAAAGTTTGGTGCGCGTCGTTGGCGGCCGCGCCTCTATCCATCCGATCGCGGGAACGATTCGCCGCGGAAAGAACGAGGCCGAAGACGAAAAGCTTAAGTTGCAATTGCTCGCCGACCCCAAGGAAAGAGCCGAGCACCTTATGCTGGTTGACTTGGCCCGCAACGACTTGGGCCGCGTTTGCGCTCCGGGAAGCGTAAAGGTCACGCAGTATATGGAAACCGAAACTTTCAGCCACGTCATTCACTTGGTCAGCAATGTCGAGGGAGACGTCGCCGAGGGA
This sequence comes from Treponema sp., assembly GCA_045131275.1. Taxonomy (GTDB): domain Bacteria; phylum Spirochaetota; class Spirochaetia; order Treponematales; family Treponemataceae; genus Treponema_D. The sequence goes on along the minus strand of JBGUQT010000072.1, from coordinate 24,029 downwards.
ATCACGCCGGTTCAAGTTTTGCGCGCTTCATTCCCCGCTGGAACATTGAGCGGCGCTCCGAAAATTTCCGCGATGCAAATTGTGTCGCGCTTGGAAAAAACAAAAAGGCGCTTTTACGCCGGAGCGGTCGGCTACATTCGGCCCAACGGCGACTTGGACTTTTGCATCGCGATTCGCTGCGCCTTAAAGCAAGGAAAAGTTTGGACGCTCCAGGCTGGAAGCGGAATCGTTTACGACAGCGTTCCCGAACGCGAGTTTGAGGAAACCAACGAAAAGCTTGGCGCGCTTGTCGCGACTTTTGAAACAAGCGAAAAATAAGGAGCAAAGAAATGATTTTAGTAATCGACAATTACGATTCGTTCACATACAATGTTGTCCAAGCCTTGCAAACTTACGGAAGCGAAAAGGTTGAGGTTGTCCGAAACGACGCCGTCACGGTTGCAGACATCGAGGCGATGAAGCCCGATTATTTGGTCGTTTCTCCGGGACCTGGAACTCCGCGCGACGCCGGAATCAGCGAAGAGGCGATAAAATATTTTGCCGGAAAGATCCCCATTTTGGGAATTTGTTTGGGCCACCAAGCGATCGCCGAAGCCTTTGGCGCCAAGATTGTCGGAGCCAAGTTCATCAAGCACGGAATCGTCGAAGAAATGGACTTGGACGGAAAGGGCCTTTTTCGCGCGATCGGTAAAAAAGGAAAGTTTACCCGCTACCATTCGCTTGTCGTTGACGAGTCCACTCTTAGCGACGACTTTGAAATCACCGCGCGCGCCACTGACGGCGACATTATGGGAATCCGCCACAAAAAGTACGACATCGAAGGCGTTCAGTTCCATCCCGAATCAATCGCAAGCGCAGACGTCCAAAAATTCTTCATGGCCTTTTTGAACTACCGTCGCGAAAACCTTCCCGTGGCCGAATACCTTAACCAATTGATTTTCAAAAAAGACTTGTCCGAAAAGCAGGCCGAATTCTTTATGGACATCATGACCGACGGAATGATGGACGAGCGCGTCATGGCCGCGATTCTTGTGGCGATGGCGGCCAAAGGCGTGGCCGAATCCGAAATCACCGGCTGCGCCAAGGCCCTTCTTAAAAAGAAAAAGTCTTTCCCGCTAAAGATTTCCGGCCACGCCGAAATCGTAGGAACAGGCGGCGACGGAAAGGGCAGCTTTAACATTTCGTCGCTCTCGGCCATTGTCGCCGACGCTTGCGGCCAGCCGGTAATCAAGCACGGAAACCGCGCCGTTTCCTCCAAGTCTGGAGCGGCGGACTTTTTTGAGGCGCTTGGAATCAACATCAGCGCGAGTCCCGACAAAACGGCGGCGCTTGCCCAAAAGACCGGCTTTGCCTTTTTGATGGCGCCGATATATCACTCCGCCATGCGCTTTGCCGCTCCGGTTCGCAAGGCCTTGGGCGTAAAGACTGTGATGAACGTTCTTGGACCGCTTCTAAATCCTTCTTGCCCCGACTACCAAGTGCTTGGCGTTTACAGCCACGAATTGTTGGAAACTTACGCGCGCGCCGCAAAGTCTTTGGGAGCCAAGCGCGTCATGGTCGTGGCAAGCCGCGACGGCTACGACGAAATCAGCCCCTGCGCGATTACCGACGTTTTCCAAATCGACGGGAACGGAAACGAAACCCGCTATGTGATCGATCCGGCCAAGTTTGGCATTACTGACGCTAAAGAGGATGAGCTTTTGGGCGGAAGCGGAGCGGACAACGCGGCGCTCGCTATGGACGTTCTTAACGGAAAGGGAAGAAAGACAATCCGCGCCTCTATCGGCCTCAATGCCGGAGCGGTTTTGTATTTGAGCGGAAAAGTCAAGACTCTAAAAGAAGGCTACGACATGGCGCTTGACGCTCTTGACAGCGGAAAGGCTTTGAAAAAATTGCAGGAAATCCAAAAGGTTTCAAAGGAATTGGCGGGTTAAGATGGCGTTGGACATTCTTGCGCAGATTGTTGAAGGCCGCAAAGCCGACATGGAAAAACGCGGCCTTTCGTTTGGCTACGAGATTCCTCAAGAAAGAAAACGGCGCGTTCATCCCTTTATTCAAGAAAAGGGAGTCGTTTTGGAAGTAAAGCGGGCGTCGCCCAGCAAGGGAGACATCGCTCCAAAATTGAACGCGTCTGAAACCGCCTTGGCTTACCAAGAGGCGGGCGCTTCCGCGATAAGCGTTTTGACCGAAGAAAAATATTTTAAGGGAAACCTTGGCGATTTGATGAGCGTTTGCCAATCCGTTGACGTCGCCGTTCTGCGAAAAGACTTTTTGGTTTACCCTGACGAAATCGACATTGCCTACAAGTGCGGAGCGGACGCGGTTTTGCTTATCGCCCGCATTTTGGAAAAAGAAGTCTTGGCGCAAATGTTGGAGCGCGCTTTTTCTTTTGGAATGACGGCCTTTGTCGAGCTACGCTTGACGGACGACTTGCAAAAGTTGGTTGAGGCAAAAGCGCTTGCCGGCGCTAACGTTCCCGCAATCGTTTGCGGAGTGAACGCGCGCGACCTTAAGGATTTTTCGATCGACCTTTTGACGCCGCTTGGCTTTTTGGAAGAGATAAAGGCCGCGATGGGGCAGGACTGCAACGTTGTTTTTGAAAGCGGAATCAGGACCGCCCAAGCCGCGTCTTTTGCGGGAAGCCTTGGCTTTGCCGGAATGCTTTTGGGCGAGGCCGCCGCGCGCGACACAAGCAAGGCCGCCTCTTTTGTCAAAGCCTTTGTGTCTGGAACGGAAACGCCCAACGCGCTTGCTTGGAAAAAAATCGCGAACGCTCGCAAGGCCAAAAAGCCGCTTGTAAAAATCTGCGGCCTTACAAATAAGGAAGACGCGATGGCCGCCGCGGAACTTGGCGCGGACCTTTTGGGCTTTGTCTTTTGCGAAGCCTCTCCGCGCAACGCAAACGAAGCCGTTGTCCGCGAAGTCCGCGCCGCGTTGAAGAACAGGCCCGCAAGCGAAGCGTCGCGGAAATCCGCGCCGTTTCTGGTTGGCGTAATCACCGACACGACAAGCGGGCAAGCAAAGGCGGCCCTTTCCCTTGCAAAAGAGGGCGCCTTGGACTTTATTCAATTGCACGGCGAGCGGGCGGCCCAAGAGTTTTTTGCCGACAAGGAAAACTTGTCGCTTGCCCATTACTGCGCGGCGAATTTATGCGGCGAAAACGTTGGGGGCGACGAAAACTGCGCGGGCGGCTTGGACAAAATCCAAGGCCTTCTTAACCTTGGCGAGCCGCGCGTATTGATTGACGCGAAGGTTGGCGACAAGGTTGGCGGAACGGGAACGCAGGTCGCGGAGGACTTGGTTTTTGAAGCCAAGAAAAAGTCTCCCTTGTGGCTTGCCGGCGGTTTGAGCGCGGACAACGTTCGGGATGCAATAGAAAAATATTCCCCCGAATTGATCGACGCTTCCAGCTTGTTGGAGGCCGCTCCCGGAAAAAAAGATTTGGAAAAGCTAAAGAAATTTTTTGGAGAACTATAATGGCACAATCAACAGACGGATTTTTTGAACAATACGGCGGAAAGTATGTGGCGGAAGTTTTGCGCCGCCCGCTAGACGAATTGCAAGCGGCCTTTAAAGAGGCAATGGCCGATCCAAAATTTTTGGAGGAGCTTGAAGTGATTCAGCGCGATTACATTGGCCGCGAAACGCCGCTTTACTTCGCTCCAACGGCCACAAAGATTTTGGGCGGAGCGCAAATCTACATAAAGCTTGAAGGCTTGGCCAACACGGGCGCCCACAAAATCAACAACGCCATCGGCCAGTGCTTGCTTGCCAAGCGCATGGGCAAAAAAAGAATCATCGCCGAGACCGGCGCGGGCCAGCACGGTTTGGCCACCGCCGCCGCTTGCGCAAAGCTTGGCTTGGATTGCACGGTTTACATGGGCGAGGTTGACGTTCGCCGCCAGCAGCCCAATGTCGCCGCGATGGAATTGTACGGCGCCAAGGTTCACGCCGTCACAAGCGGAAGCCGCACCCTAAAGGACGCGGTCAACGAAGCGATGCGCGATTGGGCGGCAAATCCTGACTCAACGCATTACGTTTTGGGAAGCGCCCTTGGGCCCGCGCCTTTTCCTGACATCGTTCGCGAATTCCAAAGCGTGATCGGCCGCGAAGTTAAAAAACAGTGCGCCGAGCGGGGCGTGAAAATCGGCGCGATGGTAGCCTGCTGCGGAGGCGGCTCCAACTCCATCGGATTTTTCGCTCCCTTCATCGATCAAAAAGAGCCGCGCCTAATCGCAGTTGAAGCGGGAGGCGTTGGCCCCGACGTTGGACAAAACGCCGCGCGCATGACAGGAAACGCGGGCCGCGTCGGAATCATGCAAGGCTACAAAAGCCGCTTTTTGCTTGACGACGACGGACAGGCTTTGGCGACCCGCTCGATCAGCGCCGGCCTTGACTATTGCGGAATCGGCCCGCAGCTTGCAGCCCTGGGCGAAAAAGGCCGCGTTGAATTTACAAGCGCGTTGGACAGCGAAGCTTTGGACGCGGTTAAGTTCTTTGCAAAAAACGAAGGCATTTTGTTCGCGCTCGAAAGCGCCCACGCCGGAGCGGCCGCGATAAAATTGGCTAGAGAGATTCCGGCAGACCAAGCGCTTGTCATAAACATGAGCGGCCGCGGCGACAAGGACGTTTTTATTACAAGCCCAGTCTTCCGCAAGGACGCTTGGCTCAACTTCCTTCATGCGGAAATCGAACGCTTGGAAGACGCAAAGGACATTCACGACGCCGAGTCAATGGCAAAATAGGAGACGATTATGGCAAAAATAAAATTGATGTCGCACTTGGTGGCGGGCTATCCCACTGACGAACTTTCGCTTGAGGCGGCCAGGGCTTTGGTCGCGGGCGGAGCGGACATTTTGGAAATACAATTGGCCTTTAGCGACCCAAGCGCGGACGGTCCCGCGATTCAGGGAGCGTGCACAAAAGTTTTGGAACGCGGATACAAGACCGCCGACGGCCTTGCCTTGATAAAAAAAATCCATGACGAGTTTCCGCAAACTACGATTTATCTTATGAGCTACGGCTCGCTTGTGTTCACTCCGGGCGTAAAAGAATTTTGCAAGCGCGCCGCGGCCGCCGGCGTTAACGGAATGATAATCCCCGATCTTCCCTTTGACTTTGACGAGGGCCTTACCGCCGCTTGCCGCGAAAACGGAATGGAAAACATTCCCGTCGCCGCCCCAAGCATGAGCGCCGAGCGTTTGCAAAAAATGGCCGGCGCGGGCTTTAAGTACATTTACGCCGCCTTGCGCACCGGCATCACCGGAAGCGACACGACAATCGGCCAAGACACGATCGACTTTATAAAAAAAGTCGCGGCGGGCGGAAGCAAGGTTTACGGCGGCTTTGGAATCAGTAAGGGCGAGCAGTCCAAGGCGCTTGCCCCTTATGTTGAGGCCGTCGTCGCCGGAAGCGTTTTTGTCCGCACGATAAGCGCCAACGCTGGCGACAAGGACGCGCTCTTCAAGGCTGTAAAGGCCAAGGCGGAAGAGTTGACGGGCGTTTCAAAGTAGTAGCGTCCGCTTCTTGGGCTTGCATGCGCTCCCCTTCGTCTTGTTTTTTTCCGCTCCTTGCGCTAAAATATCGCGATGAACGTTGTTAAAGACAAAAACATTCGCGCCGCGTTTTTTCTATTAATTTCGCTCGTATTTTTTTCTTGCTCCGATCTTGCCAACGACGCGGCTTCCGTAGGCTCTGTAATCATTTCAATAGACAAAACTTTCGCGCAAAAACTTTTCGCCGCCTCGTCTTCCTCCGACATAAATTTTTCGGAGACAGCGCAAGAGCAAAATTATTTTATCGACGTTTCGGTCGGAGGCGATTATTCCGCCAAAAAAACTGCGGAAATAAGCGGGCAGGGCGCGCAAATTTCTTTTAGCGGAATTCCTGTAGACGCCTCAATTTATGTTCAGGCTGAACTCTACAAAAATCCAGGTGAGATTTTGTACAAAGGAAAAAGCCAGCCGACAATCGTAAAGGCCGGCGTGACCGAAATCCAGCTTTCGTTGGTTAAAGTCTCGCCCGGCCAAACTGGCGACGCTTCCGAAAGCCCCGGGCAAAGCGATTCGCCGCAAGAGCCCGGCCAGCCGGACGAGCCTGTGATTCCCGACCCGGAGCCGGTTGACATTTCCATCCACATTTACGTTTCTGCAAGCGCCGACCCGGGCGCGACCGACGCGGACGGAACGGAAGAAAAGCCATTCGCCACGATTGACGCCGCCCTTAATTGCATCCGCGAGAAAAATGATTCCGACCAGGCTTACACGCTTGACTTGAGCGGAACGTTCAACATAGACGCAACTTTGGAAATTTCCGACGACACAGAAAACGGCGGCCCCATTCCTGCAAAGGCGCTGGCCCTCAACGGACTTGAGGACGCGGTGATTGACAGAGAGTCGGCTGCTAGTTCGGGGGCAGGAAAAACTGCAATGTCCGTCAATTCCAGCGTTCCTGTGAAAATCACAAATTTAAAAATCACGGGCGGCTATGGCGGTGGAATTATCATCGCGCAAGGCTCGACGGTGGCGCTTGGAGACGGCGTCCTTATAACGGGAAACAGAAACCCTTCCAACGGACGCGGCGGCGCGATCCACAACGAAGGAACGCTTTTTATGTACGGCTCGGCCATAATCGGCGACGTGACCAACGGCGGCAAGTCAAGCGAGGACGATTACACATATCCCGAATGTTCCTCAACCTCGACCGATTTTACAAAGTTCGCAAACTACGCTTCAAGCGGCGGCGGGATTTTTAACGGAAAGTACAATGACAGTTCGATACAAGCAAAACTGTATCTCGGATACAGTGGCTATGCCGCTGACGGAACAACGCCGGTCAAAAAAGAATTGACAGGCGGCCTTTACTATAACAGCGCGAGCGAAGGCGGCGCTCTCTACAACGCTGGCGGAAGCGTTGTCTATTTTGACAGCGGAACTATCGCGTGGAGCGATTCTTATTCTTATGGCGGCGCAATATACAATGACGAGAACGCAGTTGTGTATATGAGCGGCGGAAAAATTTTGAACAACTACGCAGGCCATTCTTCTTACACAACCGCAAAAGGCGGCGGCGTTGCCAATTTTAAAAGTTCAAGTAAATTCATCATGTCCGGCGGAACGATAAACAAGAACGAAACATCGGGAAACGGCGGCGGAATTTGGAACGGCGGAAAAGCGTACATGTATGGTTCCGCCGTCATCGGCGACTCTTCCGCCCAAGCCCCGGCGAACGCCACCTTGCGCGGAAATAAGGCTGAAAGCGGCGGCGGCGTCTTTAACGGCAACAACAGCTCGAGCGGCTGGGCCGGAGATTTTTACATGGGCTATAAAGAAGACGGCTCTGTCGACGATTCCTTTAGCGGAGGAATTTACTATAACTACGCAAATGACGGCGACTCGTCGAATCCTTATGGCGGCGGCGGAATTGTCGTTCTTCGCGAAACAAAAATTGCGGGCGGAACAATCGCCTATAACACAAGCGCCAATTGCGCCGGCGGCATTTACAAGAATTACGACTCTAGCGGAATGGTTTTTGAAATAGCGGACTGCAACATTCACGACAATGCGGCTCTTGTCGGCGGAGCGATTTATCTTAACGCAAATCCAAACACGACAATGACCTTGAGCGGCTCCGTCCTCATTCCCGCCGGCGCGGACAAGGCCAACGACATAAGTTTGGGCGGCTACGGCTCAAGCAGTACCGGCGCGACCCAAATTGCAAAAATAAAATTCGCAAGTCCGCTCCGCTCTGACTTTGCCGCGCTTGTCACTCCCAATCCCTACGTGGAAGGAAGAAAGCCCTTTGTAGTTGTAGACGGTTCCGGCGCTTCACTAGAAACTGAATGCGCAAAATTCTCCGTGCGGCCGCAAGTTGAGGAAGGCGTCACGACAAAATGGATTTTTGACGCAAACGGCCAGCTCTTGCCGTTAAAGTCCTCTCCCAACGCCGTTGGCGACATTGTCTTTAGGGATGGAACGGCAGTCGCCTACAGTTCAAGCCTCGCGCTTAGCGCCGCGCAAAAGGCCGACGCCGTCGCGGTGATTTTCTACGCGGAAGCTTCCGGAACGACGGCGCCCTTGGGCGAAAAGACGCTTGGCGTTGGATTGAAGAATACGACTGGCGAAGAACCTGCGGCATACCGCTGGGTTCCGCAAACTTATGGAACGGCCACCGCTGGCTATGATACGGACTTTACGGCAATACGGTGCGATGAATCTTCGTCCGCTCCTGAGGGAGACACGCCGTATTATCGTTTCACGGATAAAAACAGTACAACGCGCTATGTTACCGGTGATTTTGACGGCAGCGACAACTGGTCTGCGGTTTGCGCGGCTGACGCTTCAGGAGCGGCTGACCCTGAATTCTATTATCCCGCCTTCAACTGGGTGAACAACTACGCGGCGAATCACGGCATTACTGGCGATTTGGCGAGCGGTTGGTATATGCCGAGCATTGTCGAACTTCTGATTTTCTATGAAAACATGTCTACTGTGAATGCTGCCATCCAACTTGCGGGCGGAACAAGAGTAATCGGAATGTATTTCTCTTCATCTCAGGAAACGCCAGACAGTCAGCATACCGACCTCTATCATTATATCTATGTTTTGGATACCAGCGCGAACAATCCATGCTCATATACCTTTAAATCCACCGACAGAAATATTTGCGTCATCCGCGCCTTCTAGTCCGTTCAATCCCGCCGCGCTTGCGCGAAATCCGCTCGAACTTAAAATTAAGGTCTTGCGTTCGCAAACACGAGCGGTTGCAAGGCCCGCCCGTGTTAATTATTTACAGCCAGCGACAGTGGATTAGCGTTGGCTTTATTGACAAAATGGCGCGTGGCGGCGTATAATTGGGATCATGTCTATCGAAAAAACAGAAATCGTGATCGGCTGCGAAATCCACACGCAGCTTTTGACTAAAACCAAAGCCTTTTGCGCTTGCGAAAACCGTTACGGCGGAATGCCGGACACGCGCGTTTGCCCTGTTTGCTTGGGCCTCCCCGGAGCCATGCCGCGCGTAAGCAAGGGCTATGTGGAATTGGGAGCGGTCGCCGGCCTTGCCCTCAACTGCAACATCGCGCGCTTCACAAAGTTTGACAGAAAGCACTATTTTTATCCCGACCTTGCCAAGGGCTACCAAATCACCCAGTACGACTTGCCCCTTTGCACGGACGGCTATGTTGACCTTCCCTTCTTTCATTATCCCAAGGACGAGCAGCCCGGCGGAACGAAATTCCGCCCCAACAACTTTAAGGGCGAGCCTTGCGTGAGCGCCGACAAAAAATACCGCCGCGTTCGCATCGAGCGCATTCACCTTGAGGAAGACGTAGGCAAGTCCCTCCACATGGAAGGAAAGCATTCCTACATCGACTACAACCGTTCCGGCACTCCGCTTATCGAAATCGTAACAAAGCCCGACATGACAAGCCCGGAAGAGGCCGCGCTCTTTATGCAGACCGTCCAGGAGATTTTGCGCTACGTTTGCGTCACAAAAGGAAACTTGGAAGAAGGCAACATGCGCTGCGACGCCAACATCAACCTTAACGTTTGGGAAGACGGAAAGCTCTATCACACTCCGATATCCGAAATAAAGAACCTCAACTCCTTCAAGGCCATCCGCGAGGCGTGCGCGTACGAAGCCGCCCGCCAGCTGGAAGAGTTCAAGACCGACAGGCAGGAATTCAACCCGGGCTTTAAGGTCACGATGGGCTGGGACGAGGCGGCCGGAAAGACTGTCGTCCAGCGAACCAAAAACTCATTCGTTGACTACCGCTTTGTCGTCGAGCCGGACATCAAGCCCTTTAGCGTTGAGGAAGAATTGATTGAGCGCGCCCGCGGCCGCGTTGGCGAATTGCCCGAAGCCAAGCGCACCCGCTTTAAGGCGGAGTTTGGCCTTAGCGACTTTGACGCGGAAACTTTGACAAGCACTCGCGAGCTTAGCTTGTGGTTTGAAGAGGCCGCCAAAAATTCCAAGAGCGCCAAGAGAACGGCGAACCTTATTTTATCGGAACTGCTTGCCGTTCTTAACGAAAAGAACATGACAATCGGCGAGGTTGCCCTTACGCCCGCGCACATCACCGAGCTTTCAAACGCTTTGGAAGAAAACAAAATCACTTCAAAGCAGGGAAAGGAAGTCTTTGCAAAAATGCTCGCCACAAACAAAATGCCTTCGGAAATTATCAAGGAAGAGGGCATGGAGCAGGTGAGCGACACTGGCCTTATCGAGGGCTTGGTTGACAAAGTTTTGGCGGAAAACCCCAAGGCCATCCAAGACTTTAAGGCAGGAAAGACAAACGTCGTCGGCTGGCTCATGGGCCAGGTGATGAAAATGTCTCAAGGAAAGGCCAACCCCAAGCAGGCCACGGAGCTTTTGAACAAAAAGCTCGCGTCTATGTGACCCGCCCGCTTCTTGGTCTTGCAAACTATTTAAGAAATAAAAAAAACCGCTCGCGAGAGCGGTTTTTTTTTGTCTTGCGACAATTTTTGTCAGAACCTTAGTCGTTCAATGACCACAAGGCTCCCAAGATGATAACATGTCCGGCAAAGTTGTAAAGCCAGGGCAAGAAGGGGTCAAAGTCGCCCTTGATGATGTCGCCTACAACGATGGCTACAAGCCAAACGATCATTATGATAAGGCCAAGAATGTTGTCAAACTTGCCAAAGATATCTTTTGTAAAGCATTCGATTACAAGCAAAACGCCGGCAACCAATTCGATTACGCCAAAGATCACTCCAAAAGTCTTTCCAAGCCAGGCTCTCATGGCCAAGGCGCCAAAGTCGCCGCCGCCCTGCAAGGCCCAGATTCCGCCAACGATGAGCATGGCGCCCAAGGCCAACTGAAGGATCAATCTTCCGATTGACTTAGCTTTTGCTGAATTTCCCATTTTCTTCTCCTCTTGTCAAATGACAAGTTTATTAGATTTGTTCCGCAATGCGGAATATTCCATTATTTTAGCGCCACTTTCGCTTTTTTGCAAATTTTTTTTGCGGAACCAATCAAGGCGCGTTGTTCTTTTTTCGCGCTTCTTGACTTATGTAATGTATTGGAGTATAATATTCTATTATGGCATTGGTAACGACGCAGCAGCTGCAGGATTATTACGACCATTATCGCGACTCAGAAATCACTTTCACCAAAGAGATTACCAACATTCTAAAGGTCGATCCGCGTCAAATTTACGTTAAATGCAACGGAAACCAATGGCCATGCATCATCAACTCAACGTCATTGATGGCCTGCCGCATCATCGTCGGAATCAAGGGCGGCGCCTACGCCATGCTTTCTCAAAAAGAGACTGGTCCTGTTCAAGTTCGTTTTTGCTTTACAAACTCTGACGGCCAGTTGATAAGCTTTTTTGTCAACGGAAGGGTAAGCGACATTAAGCCTTACATGAATTCCGCGGAACTGGCCATCATAACCATAAGCTTTACCCAGCGGCCCGCCGACGACTTGATCGAGCGCTTGGGAACTTTGCTTGACGCCAACGCCAACGCCATGCGCCGCAAGGACGAGCGCATTATTTTGAACGCCGACGTAAAGCGAAAGCTCGGCTTGTCCAAAGAAGAAGCCATAGTTCAAATTCAAGGCGTGCCCCGCCACTGCATCATACGCGACCTTTGTTTTGGCGGCGTAAAGATTATCATGGTGGGCATCCAAAAGTATGTAGAAAACCAGCAGGCGCTTTTGCAAATGCGCTTTGAGGAGCCGGGCGAAGTCATTCAAGTTGGCGGCGTCGTCGTCGCGTCAAGCCCGATAGAAGGACGCAAGGACATCTTGATGGTGTCCATCAAGTTCGGCGACAAAACGGTTCCAATCGCCTACAGGCTTAGAATAAACAACTATCTCGTCAATTTGCGAAAGCACGTATTCGCTCCCGCCGAGACGACGGAGCAAAAGCTTGCCGCCGCCAAGGCCGCGCAAGAAAAAGCCGTCGCCGAAGAAAAGGCAAAGATGGAAGCGGAAGAAAAAGCCAAGGCCGCGGCCGCCGACAACGGAGCGGAAGCCGCCCCCGCTGACGCCGCATCCGCAAGCGCCGAAGCCGCTCCCGCAGACGCAAGCGCGGCTCAAGCTCCCGCCGACGGAACGACGCCGGCGCAAGACGCCGCTCCCTCCGACGCGCAAGCGGCTCAAGAAGCCCAGCCTGCCGGGGACGCGCCCGCCGCTGACGCCGCTCCCGCTGAACCTGCGCAAGACGCGCCTGCCGCCGCTCCAGAAAACGCGGAGACAAAATGAACGGCTCTGACCAATTAAATTCCATTTATTACATCTCGCTCCCGGAAAATTTTGAGCTTTCCAAAAACGCCATGCATATCGACAAGACGATTCCGCTGCCGGTTCAAAAAAAGGACAAGGATTCGCCCGACAACTTTAACATGGACGAACTTACGCCGGAACAAATTCTTTCGGGCATACTGACTGTTTTGGCTTACGACAAAACAAACGAGCATTTGGATTACTACAGGAACATCATAAAGGAAGCGCGTCCCAACTTAAAGCAAGAGCTTAGCGCTGCCGCCATTCTAAAAACAAAAAACGAAGATTATGACTTGGCCGAAGAAATTTTCATGGCCTTGCGAGGCTTTGATCCAGAGGACGTCGCCATAGTTCTTAACACGGCTCTTTTCTTTGACCAGCGCGCCGACAGCTACAGGCGCAGCGGCCTTGTCGAGGACGCGGACGCTTACGACGCCAGCGCCGAAGAATACTACAAGTCCGCGATGGACAACGACCCGCCGCCGCCGGACGCTTTCTTTAACGCAGGCTTCTTTTATTTAAAGCGGAACGATTTCTTTAACGCGCGCGGATGCTTTGAGTCTTTCCTCGCGCTCACTTGCGACGCAAAGGACGAAGACCTTGGCGAGAACGGAATTTACAAAAAAGAGCGCGCCCAGCAAATTATAAACGAAATAAAGAACGGCAACATGGACGACGCCCGCTTTAAGAGCGCCTACCAGTTGATTCAAAGCGGCCAAGAAGAGAAGGGTTTGGAAGAGCTCCGCGTCTTTTTGCAGCGCAACCCCGACGTTTGGAACGCATGGTTCATGTTGGGCTGGGGCCTTAGGCGCTTGGGCCGTTACGCCGACGCGGAAGGCGCTTTTGTAAAGGCGCTTGAATGCGGCGGAGACCAAAACGCCGACTGCTACAACGAGCTTAGCATTTGTTGCATGGAGCAAGAAAAGTTTGAACAGGCTCAAGAGCATTTGCTAAAGGCCTTGCAGCTTGCTCCCGAAAACACAAAGATAATCTCAAATCTTGGATACATCGCGCTAAAGCGCGGCGACGTGTCCACCGCGCAAAAATATTTTCAAACTGTTTTGGAATACGATCCCAACGACAAAATCGCCGCCATGGAATTGGAGCGGCTAGAACGGGAGTAGGGTGTCGCCAACCTTGACGCCCGCGCGGTCAAACCAGCCTTGCGGAACTTCAAGCGCGTAGCGAACATATCCCGACGAAGGCACGTCGGTAAGGTCGTAGGGCTTCATGTCAAGAATGTCTTTTATTTGTCCCTTGTAGTCTATGTAAGCGATGCTTAAAGGCGAGGGCGTGTTTTTCATCCAGAAATTCAGGACGCGGTCGTTTTCAAAAATAAAAAGCATGCCTGTTCCGTCGGGAATGCTTTTGCGGAACATATAGCCTTTTTCGCGCGTTTGCGGCGTGTCAGCGATTTCTGCGACTAGCATGACAGTCGCGCCCGAAGCCGTGGCGATGCTTAAAGTTTTTGTCTTTAATTTGGGATTTCCCTTTTGGCAGGAAGCGGCGGCCGCGCAAAGCAGCGCGACGATAAAGAGCGCCGCGGCCTTTCGTTTAAGGTCTTTCATGCTTTTACCTCGCCGCTATTATAGTTCGTCCAAGAACATTTGGCGGGTCGTTTCCCAACCGTTTTTTTGGACCAAAGATTTTTTTGACAAGTCTTCGATTGTTTTGTTGTCGGTGTATTTTAAGGTCAACGGCCGTTCAAGGCTCATAGTTACGCTGTCGTTTTTCCAAACGCTCCGCTCCGGGCTAAAGTCGTTGGGCTCGCCGTATTTTTTTACAAGGGCGGTGTGGACGCTGTAGTGGTCCACTCGTTCGGGGTTTAAGTTGATTATGATTGAATACAAATTTTCTTGGTAAAACTGGAACCAGCACTGGGTCAAAAATCCGTGCTTTTGCATGTTGCGGGAATCGGTTTCTATCAAGACGCGCGCGTCGCCGGGCAAAAGCGAAACGTCGCGGTCGCCCGCGTAGCCAAAATCGCTCTTGCTTTTTAAAGCCTGCTTGGCGCTGTCCAAGGACATTCCCAGCTCGACTCCGCCATAGCCTTTGGGCAATGACTCGGCGACCGCGTTAAAAGCCGCAAAAGAGAGAATCGCTGTCAAAAGAAAAAAAGCCTTTTTCATAACTCAATTATCGGAAAAAGGCCGCCTGAAGTTTAGCCGCTATCATTGCGGCGCGACAATTATGTACGCGCCGCAAAAAGAGCGAGTCAAGGCTTTAAGGGAGCGTGCCTTGACCGCTCTTAAGCCTTTGAGCGGTAGAAGGCCGCTGACTTGATAATCTCGTTGGGCTTTGAAACGTAAATCTTTCCGCCGACAATTTTGGGCTGCGCCAAGTTTGTAAAGTCGTTGATGGCCTGGGCTTGGTGGTTTGTCGGAATTCCGCACATTGTGACCAAGTCCTGGACAGAAAGGTTTGTCTGGAAGCCCTGGGTGCTTGTGATGTTGAGCTTGGCTTTTTCTAGCTGCAAGGCAAGCATGTCTACCAATTTGTGTGAGTATTCTTTTATCTGGCTGTTTGTAAGCTGGCGGTGCTGGGCCCAAAGTCGCTCGGCCAAAGTTGTGGTCAAGCGGGCGATCAATTGCGCCTGCGTGGCTACCATCAAGTCAAAGTTCTTGCGGTTTACGACCATCAAGACGCATTCTTCGTGAGCGATTGCCGTGGCGCTGCGGGGTTTGTTCTCCAACAAGGCCATTTCGCCGAACATATCGCCTTTCTTAAGAACGGCGAGGGTGACTTCGTTTCCGTCTACGACTTTGCTGATTGAAACTTCGCCGGACTGGATGATGAACATGTCGGCGCCTGGTTGGTTTTCGCAGAAGATCATCGTTCCCTTGGGATACTTGCGGGTCATTTCTTCTGTGGGCTCAAAGTATACCGCGCGCGACCTGGGCTTAAGGGCCACAAAGCGCTGTTTTGCGATCTCGGCGTTGTTGCCGTTTGGACATGCCTTAAGGTATTGGTAGTAGGCGTAAATCGCCACGTCGGGGCGGTTGGCCTTGTCGTAAAAACTGGCCACGTTAAAAAGCTGTTCTGGAGACTCGGAGGCCACGTTGTTCAATGTAAGCTTTGTGAGAACGCCGTTCAACACGCGCATTTTGTTGGCGAACGTTCGGATGATTTTCATGGCGACCGGAGTGTTTTTTGCGATCAATTCCGGGTATTGGTCTCGCATTACCGCGATTACGGTAACGTCGGTCATGGCTATTACAGTTTCAATTTGCAAGTGGTTGGACATGCAAGGAATTACGCCCACGAAGTCGCCGGGGCCAAGTATTACTTGCTCTTGGCCGGGAATTTTCACTTCGCTGACGCACTGCACCTGGCCAAATTGAATGATGAAAAATCTGTCAGTTTGCGCTTTGCCCTCTACGACAATTGCCGCGCCTTTTTTATAATTAACAAATGAAAGCTGTAACACCGGCTCTTCCTTTAAATAAAATCAATATATTCTAGCGCAAAACAGAAAAAAATTCAATAAAAACCGTGAAAAAAACGCTAATTTTGCGCCGGAGCGCATATTTTTCCTTTGTAAAGCGCCTTTGGGCGGACGACAATTTTAAGTTTTTTTTCAAGAGCGGAAAGCTTTCTAAGCTCCCATTCATCGCCGATAACGATGTTCACGCCGTTTTTGCCGGCGCGGGCGGTGCGGCCTGCCCTGTGGACAAAAAAGTCTTCGTCAGGAGGAAAGTCGCATTGAATCACGCAGTCAATGTCAGGAATGTCCAAGCCGCGGCTGGACAGGTCGCTGGTAATCAAAACGGGAACCTTTCCGCTTTTAAACTGGGCCAGGACTGACTGGCGCTCTTGGTTCTTTATTTTTGTCGTAAGGGCGGCGCAGTTTATTTTCTTAAATTTAAGCTTTTGGTAAATGTTTTCCACTTGGTCGGCGCGGCTTGTAAATACAAGCGCTTTTTTGGGATCCATCGCCCGCAGGATTGAGCGGGCCAAGTCGATTTTGTCGCGCCGTTCGGCAAAAAAGGCCCAATGCTCGATTTTTTCGCGCAAAACGTCTTCCAGCGGCAAAAGGATTGTCTCAAAGCCTAAAGCCGCGCCTGCGTCTTGGGCTTGCGAATGATTTTTGCCTCCGGCGTCTTGGGCTTGCGAGGGGCGGGCGTCCTCAAGAAAGTTTTGGGTCTTTTTTGTGATTGTGGCGCTGCAGGCGACGATCTGGGTTTGTCGGCCAAAAAGCGACACAAGCTCGGCCGTTTCCTCGGAGATTTCTTTTGACACAAGGCGGTCGGCCTCGTCAAGAACCACGGCGGCGGCGTTTTCTATTTTAAGTTTCTTTAAGCGGCAAAGCTCAAGCAAGCGGCTTACGGTTCCAACGACAATCGCGGGCCTTTCCTTTAGGGCGTCGATTTGCCTTTTTAGGGGAGCGCCTCCGATAAAAAGGCCGCATTTAAGGTCTGTCACGCTAGCCGCCGCCTGTTTTAGTTGGGAAGCCAGTTCAAAGGTTGGCGAGACGATTACAAGGCGGACGGCTTTTGTCGGATTGGGCTCGGCTTCAATCTTTTGCAAAAGGGGAAGCAAAAAGGCGAATGTTTTTCCGCTTCCTGTGGCCGACTGAAAGACGACGTTTTTTTTGGCCAAAATTTCAGGAATCACTTTCGCTTGAACAGCGGTTGGTTCGGTGATTCCAAGCTCGGCCAACTTTTGGCAAAGGCCCTCGTTTATTCCTAATTCCGCAAATCCGCTCATGCCTCATAGTGTAGCATAAAGCCGCGATTTGTGGTAGTATGTAAGGATGAAAATTGCTGTGGACACATTCGCCTGCGACAGCGGAAAAAGCGGCTTTGGCTCTTACTTGACTGGCTTGGCCGCAAACCTTCCCGCCCAAGAAGGCGTGGAATACATGCTTTTTGGCGCGCCGCTGGATAGATATACATATTCCAACGACATTCCTTTTTGCGAGGTTCATTGCGGAGAGTCGATGAACGCCCAAAGGTGGTGGCACAATTTTTCTTCCGCCCGCTTTTACAAAAAGAACAAGATCGACGCGGTTTTGTATCCGGCGGCCACGCGGCTTATGCCTGGCCGCTTTCCGGTTCCCAGCGTGGCGGTCTTGCACGATTCATTAAGCAAGATTTTGGCCAAGTCGCGCTTTTCGCACCGCTTGGCCTTGCGGGGCTTTGACCGCGTTCAAAGAATAATCGTTCCCACAAATTTTATAAAAAACGACTTGCTAAGCCTTGGCTTTGACGGAAAAAAAATCGCGGTCGTCCGCCACGGAATCGACCACAACTTGTTTTACCAGCGGCCCTTGGAAGACCAGGACACGCTTAACGTAAAGCCATTCGCCATAAAGCGGCCTTACATCATTTACGCGTCCAGCATTACAGGCGCCGGAAAAAAACACATAGAGTTGATAAAGGCCTTTGAGATTTTTAAAAAGAAAACAGGCTCTCCGCACCGCTTGGTTTTGGCCGGCGCCGAAAACGCTTGGGGCGAGCAAGTCCACAAGGCGGCCTTTGAGTCTCCGTATTCTTCCGACATTTTTTTGACGGGCTTTTTTCCGCGCGAGGGCTTTCCGCTTTTGTGCGCGGGAGCGGACGCCTGCGTCTTTCCGTCGGTTCAAGAAGGGGTGGGGCTTCCGATTGTGGAGGCGATGGCGTCCGGCGTTCCGGTTGCCGCGGCCAACGCTGGCGCCCTTCCAGAAATCTGCGCCGGAAAAGCGGTCTTGTTTGACAGCGACAATTTGGAAGAGATGGCGGCCGCGATAGAAACGGTTGCGACCGACAAAAAGGCCAGGCAAAAAATGATCGCCGAAGGAATCGCCTGGAGCAAAAAATTCAATTGGCAGGAATGCGCCGCAAAGACCGTCGAACTGTTACGCGGTTTGCTTGACGACTAGGCTTTCGGGCTTTGGAATCTTTTTGTTTTCCACAAAGTCCTTTGTGATTTCAAGCTCTTTCTTTCCGGGAACGCTGGGAAGCTCGTACATCAAGTCCAAGAGCATTTTCTCTACGATGGCTCGCAAGCCGCGCGCTCCGGTCTTTTGCTTTATCGCTGTGTCGGCGATCGCGCCGATCGCCTCTTCGTTAAAGGTCAGGGCCACGTCGTCAACGGCGAACGAAGCTTGGAACTGCTTTGTGATCGCGTTCTTGGGCTGGGTAAGGATGGCAACCAAGTCGTCGCGGGTCAAAGCCTTGAGGGCGACTGTAATCGGCATTCGTCCGATCAATTCCGGTATCAAGCCAAACTTCACAAGGTCGTCGGGAGTCACTTGGTTCAAGAGTTGCATGCGCTCCTCGTCGCTCATTGTGGCCACGTTTGAGCCAAAGCCAAGCGAGTGCTCCGCCGTTCTTTGCTCGATGATCTTGTCCAAGCCTACAAAGGCGCCGCCCAAGATGAACAAAATGTTTGTCGTGTCAATCTCAAGCATTTCTTGGTTGGGATGCTTTCTTCCTCCCTGCGGGGGAACGGATGCCTTTGTACCTTCGATGATTTTAAGAAGCGCCTGCTGAACGCCTTCGCCCGAAACGTCGCGGGTGATGGAAGTGTTCTCGCTTTTGCGCGCGATTTTGTCGATTTCGTCGATGAAGATGATTCCGCGCTCGGCGGCGGCGATGTTTCCGTCGGCGGCGTTGATCAGTTTTAGCAAAACGTTCTCAACGTCTTCGCCAACGTAGCCGGCTTCTGTCAAGGTTGTCGCGTCGGCGATGGCAAAGGGAACCTTTAGCTTTTGGGCCAAAGTGCGGGCCAGCAAAGTCTTTCCAGAACCTGTCGGTCCGATCAAGAGAATGTTTGACTTTTCGATTTTAACTTCGTTTTGCGCTTCGGGCTGGCCCATCAAGGACATTCGCTTGTAGTGGTTGTATACGGCGACGCTCAAAGCCTTTTTGGCGTAGTCCTGGCCCACAACGTATTGGTCAAGGTATTCCTTGAATTCCTTGGGGCTGGGAACCTTGCTCATTTCTATCTGGTCTACGCCGCTGTCCTCTTCTTCCAAGACTCTGGCGCAAAGCTCGGCGCATTCGCGGCAGATGAAGATTTCGCCAATCTTGCTGGCGGCAAGCTTTCTGTCCGTGTCGGCGGGACGGCCGCAAAAAGCGCAAAAGTTGTTGTTTGAGTTGCGGAACAAGCTCATTTGCGGGCCTCCATCACTTGGTCGATGATGCCGTATTCAAGGGCGTCTTTTGCGGCCATGTAAAAGTCGCGCTCCATGTCTTTGGCTATTGTCTTTTCGCTCTGGCCAGTGGCCTTGGCCAAATACTCAATTGAAAGCTGCTTTAATCGGATGATTTCCTTGGCTTGGATCGCGATGTCGCTTTCCTGGCCGCCGACGCCTCCGCGCGGCTGGTGGATCATCACTCGGCTGGAAGGAAGCGCGATGCGCTTTCCCTTGGTTCCGCCGGCGAGCAAAATCGCCGCCATGCTGGCCGCCTGGCCCAAGCAAATTGTCTGGATGGGGCAGTGGACGTACTGCATGGTGTCGTAAATCGCCAAGCCGGCCGTCACCGATCCGCCGGGCGAGTTGATGTACATATTGATGTCTTTGTCGGGGTTTTCGGACTCCAAGAAAAGAAGCTGGGCCACTACCAAGTCGGCCGTGGCGTCGTTGATTTCGCCGTCAACAAAAACGATTCGGTCCTTTAAAAGGCGCGAAAAGATATCGTAAGAGCGTTCCCCGTTTCCTGTGCGTTCGATTACGTAGGGGACCAAAGTGTTCATTTGTTCTTTCATATAGTTAAATATAGTGAAATTTCTTCCAATCGTCTAGGGTTTGAAAAAAAAGGCGGCAAAAAGCGTTTTTAGCCTCTTGCCGCTCCTTTTTTTCCTCTAAAAAGGCTTAGTTCTGCTTGAATAAGTCGGCAAAGTCGATTTTGTCGCCCTTGGAAACCTTGACTTCCTTGTAGAGCTCGTCGTAAAGCTTTTGCTCCTTGACGTCGTCAATAAGGTATTCCTTTGAGCGGGGGTCTTCGTAGTGCTTTTTGACTTCCTCTACGGAGGCGTTGCTCTGCTCGGCGATTTCCTTGTATTTGGCTTCGATTTCTTCCGGTGTTACCGAAATGTTCTTCTCGCGGATAAGCTCGTCAACGATGATGCGGCTTTTGAGCATTTTTTCGCTGTCGCCTGTCCACTGCTTTAGCATCTCTTCCTTTGACTGGCCGCTGGCGGCGATCAATTTTTCCAACTGCTCGGGGCTTGTCTGGAACTGCTTGGCCATCATGTCCCAGCGGGCGTTGATTTCTGTGTCAAGCATGCTCTGGGGAAGGTCAAAGGGGTTCTTTTCGATAAGCTGTGTGAGCAAGTCGTTGTTCTTGATTTCGCGTACGCGGCGGTCGGCGGCGCTCTTCATGTTGATTTCGAGGTCTTTCTTGAGGTCGTCCAAAGTCTTGAACTTTTCGCTTACGTCCTGGGCCAAGTCGTCGTCAAGGGCGGGAAGGTTCTTGATCTTTACGGCCTTGAGAGTGGCGCGGCCTTTTTTGTCCTTCTTTCCGACTTCCTTTGTCTCGCCCTTTTTCATTCCGACAACGTCGTCAGAAATGCCGTAGGCGTCCGCGTCGCCGATTGTAAAGACGTATCCGTCGCGCTTTGTTCCTGCGATTTCGTTTCCGTCCTTGTCCAACTCAACGTAGTCAACCGTTACGATGTCTCCCTTTTGGGCGGCCTCGCCGTCGGCGCGGTCGGTGATTGTGGCGTTGCGCTCCTGGATGGCCTTAAGCTCGTTCTGGAGCTCCTTGTCGCCGATGTTTACCTGCGGCTCCTTTACGTTGATGCCGCCAAAGTTCTTTACCTGAACCTTGGGGAAAACGTCGTACTTTACTGTGTAAGTCAAGTCCTTGTCCAAGTCCAAGGCCGGAGTTCCTTCCAATACCGGCTGAGAGTAGGGGAGAGGCCTGTTGTCTCTTTCCGCTTCGTCCTGGAAGATTTCGTTCAATGAGCTGTCGATGATTTCTCCCAAAGCGTCGGCCTTGAGCGCCTCGCCGTACTTTTTTTCCAAAACGTTGGCGGGAACGTGGCCTTTGCGGAAGCCGGGAATCTGAATTTCTTTGGCGATTTTGGCCAAAGCGTCCTTGTATGACTTAGCCACGTCGTCTTTTCCGATTGTGACTGTAAGCTTTACCGACGATTTTTCCTGCGGAACGAATTCTTTCTTCAACTGCATTTTTTGCCTCGCTAAAATGATTTTATGAAAAAAAAGCGGTCGGGAAAAGTTTCCAGACCGCCAAATTTTAGAGCGGAAAACGGGAGTTGGACCCGCGACATCCACCTTGGCAAGGTGGCGCTCTACCACTGAGCTATTTCCGCAAGGTTTTTGGCCTATAGGCCTAGAGCGGAAAACGGGAGTTGGACCCGCGACATCCACCTTGGCAAGGTGGCGCTCTACCACTGAGCTATTTCCGCATATGCGAGAGGAGGGACTTGAACCCTCACGCCTAGGGCACTAGATCCTAAGTCTAGCGTGTCTGCCATTTCACCACTCTCGCAGGCACTGGCATCACCGCAAGGCGATTTCAAACAATATTATAGGAAAATCAAAAAAGTGTCAAGCGCCGCTCGTGTTTTTAATTGGTTCTATAGCTTTTTTTACTATTTCAAAAACGACAGAATAGGTGATTCGTGATTCACTGTTTCCGCTTATAAAACCTACGCCATTGTTTGTAAAGCCATAAACAGAATTTGATGAATATTGTTCCGCAAAAATATTGTCTGCGTATGCTAATATGTCATAAGAATTGCTTTCTTTGAATACGAAAGCGATATGCTCGATGTCCTCAAAAGTCATGGCGGGAACAAAATGTTCTCCAGCCTTTATTTTTACAGTTTCTCTCCCTTTAATTTTCCTTACTATATCTTTTTTTACTTGGTTAAAAGATGTTTGCAACTCATGTAATTCAAATTCTATATCCTCTGATGTTGAATTATAGAAGACGATTTGACTTTTATCGCCTACCGTTTCTTGATCAAGCCAATCATCAACGTCTTCTGTGAACAACACAGCTCTATCTCCGTATTTTTGTTCAACATATTGCTTGGGAGTTGTCGCATGAATTGATATTGAAATAATGCACAATAATAAGAAAAATGTCAGTTTTTTCATTTAATTTCTACTTGTCTCCGTTTACAAAGCTGCGGCGACGGGCTTTAATTTGTAGCCAAGCTCTCGCATTACGGAAAGAAGCGTCTTTACTTTAACATTTTCCGCCTTGCCGGTTCTAAGATGTTGGATGGTGGTTGGGGAAACGCCCGCTCTTTCGGCAAGTTCGCGGATGCTTAAGTCCGAATGCTCCATTTGCTCGCACATAAATTCAGAGATGAGAAATTCCTCGTATCCTTTTTCAAAACCAGTTTTCCATTCCGGATTTTCCATCATCCGGTCAAAGGTGCTTTTAGTCTTTCCCATAATATGAGCCCTCCTTTACGCGTTTTGTATAGTCGTCGCGGGCGTAAATCGCCTGCGCTTTGTCTTGTTTCTTTAGTTTTTGGCTCTTTTTTACAAAAGCGTTTGTTATTATTATTTTCTTCCCTTCAAAAAAGAATGAAAGAAACCTATTAGGTTGCGGCTTGAAAGCGTATATTCCGTCGTCTTCATTTCTGAATTTTGTTTTATCGGAAATAAAACCAAAGTCGCCAATACGCTTTAGCAGATGAAAGAATTTTTGTTGCTCAATTGCTGAGAGCCTGTAAAAAAAATCAAGAGGTTGGCTTTCATTCTTTCTGTTGAAATACCATTCTATTTGAAATTTCTTGCCGCTATAAGCAACTAATTCTCTCATACAAATATTGTAACACTATAGTGTTACAAAAGTCAAGGTAAAGGACAAAAAAAATCGCCTTCCGTTTGGAAGGCGATTTGGGATGAGCCATGCCGGCTTCGAACCAGCGACCCACAGATTAAGAGTCTGTTGCTCTACCAGCTGAGCTAATGGCCCATATAATAACTTGCGTCCGACAGGATTCGAACCTGCTACCACCGGATTCGAAGTCCGGGACTCTATCCAGATGAGCTACGGACGCGATACCAGGCGACAACATTTTCCTGTGGATTGGGTGCCTGGTGGGGGTCGAACCCACGACAACCAGATCCACAATCTGGCGCTCTACCGCTGAACTACAGGCACCAAGTTATCGACGTAAAATGATATTATCAAAATTCGCGCGTTTTTGTCAATAGGTCGAAGCGGTTTTTTTTGAATATTTTTTTCGTAAATACGAGCGTATTTTTCCCTAAACTTTATTTTTTAAATTCCGAAATTCATAGGGAATAGCCGCGTCTGGCGGCGATGACGGAGGTCTTTATGGCAAAAAAAGTTCAAGTTATGGATATTTTGGAAAAGGAGAACGACACTCTCGACAGATTGTTGGACTGCCAGTCAAGCGTTCACGTCGCGGTAAAGACCCGCAATTGGATCGGCCTTGAGGAAGACATGGAAAAAATCCGCCAGCTTTCGCTGGAGTTTTCCGCCTTGGAGGAGGAGCGCGAAAAGATTTGCGATTCCGAGATCAGCGGCGAAGAAAAGGCCATGATGCTCAAGCTTCACGCCAAGCTTCTCAAGTCAAAGATTGAAAACCAGATTTTGAACAAATATATAGAAACAAGCCGCTCTTTCGTTCAGGGCATTTTGGAGAACGCCGTTCCCCAGCGCCGAAACATCATCTACTCGCGCAACGGAAAGGTTCTTAAGCGCGAGCCCGAAAGCGTGGTCTTGAATCGTATATTCTAAGGAGTTGTAAATTATGTCTACATTTGCAGGAATAGAAATCGGAAAGCGCAGCTTGAACGCGCACCAAACTTCAATCACAACCGCCGGCCACAACAT
>JBGUQT010000071.1:0-24513 GCA_045131275.1 Treponema sp. | reverse complement strand
CTTTTGTCTCGGCCTGGACTATGCGCTTGCGAAGCTCGCCGCCTGAAGGAATTCCCTTGGAGTAGGCGCAAAAGCGCTTTCGCATCTCCAGACAGGCGGATTTTTCGCCGATGTCGGCGGCGAGCGTTTCCAGTTCCTCAAAGCCGGCCTCGATTGAATCGCGGGCGGGGATTTCGTCAAAGGCGCCGGTCTCCAAAAATTGCCGCGTTTGCCTAAAGATAAAGGGCCGGCCCATGGCCCCGCGAGCGAACATCACCGCGTCGCAGCCTGTTTGTTCCAGCATAGCCTTGGCCTCTTGCGGGCTAAAGGCGTCGCCGCTTCCAAAAATCGGAACGCGGCCGGCCGAAAATTTTACCAAGTCGGCCAAAATGGCCCAGTCGGCCTTGCCTTCGTAGCCTTGCGCCCTTGTGCGCGGGTGGATCGTTATGGCGGCGGCGCCGGCTTTTATCGCGGCGTCGGCGGCTTCTTTCCAAGTAAGGTTTTGGGCGTCCCAGCCGCTCCTTATTTTTACCGTGACCGGAACCTTTCCCTCAACGGCTTGGACAACGGCGGAGGCGATTTGGTAGAGCTTTTCGGGATTGCGGGTCAACTCCGATCCGGCGCCGCTTTTTATGATTTTGGGAACCGGACAGCCGCAGTTAATGTCTATCAACTCGCAATGGGTTTGCTCCAAGACCATTTTGGCGCCTTTTTGCATGACTTCCGGGTTGCCGCCGAATATTTGGACGGCGTAAGCCTTTTCGTTGGGAGCGCGGCGCATCAAGAGGGCGGTTTTGTCGCTTCCTCGCGTAAGGGCTTCCATGCTGACCATCTCTGTGTAGCAAAAATTGGCGCCCGCGCGGACGCAAACGCTCCTAAAGGCCCTGTCGCTGTATCCTGCGACCGGCGCCAAAAAGAGGTTTCCGTCTAACTTTAGGCTTCCGATTTGAACGGGGCGGTAAAGGCTCATTCCGGCAAGTTAAAGACTTTGCAGCTGTTCTTCCAAAGCTGGACGCTAAGGTCTTCAAGCGGCATTTCCAGCATTTCGGCCAGGAATTTGGCGGTGCTGGGAAGCATTTTGGGCATCGTGCGCTTTTTTTCGCGGAATTCCGCCGGAATCATAAAGGGGCTTTCGGTTTCGATCAAAATTCTGTCCACCGGGATGTTCAAGACCGTTTCGTGCAAGTTGCGGGCGTTGCGGTATGTCAAGTTTCCCGCAAAGCTGAACCATACGTTCATATTGGCTTCAAGGCATTTTTTTGCGTAGACCGCGTCCTCGCTGTAGCAGTGGAGAATCGCTCCCTTTTCTGGAATTCGCTGGCTAAGGATGTCAAAAACGTCCTTTCCGGCGTCGCGGTTGTGGATGATTACCGGCAAATTGTGCTTTTGGGCCAATTCCAGCTGGGTGATGAACATTTCTATCTGGGTGCGCTTGTCGCCGTACTGCTTGTAGTAGTCAAGGCCGGTTTCGCCCACCGCGATCACGTTGGGAAGCTTGAGGTTCTCTTCGATCGTGTGAATCCAATCCTTGCCGGGATTGGTGATTTCAGACGGAGCGACTCCGCAGGCATGGTAGACGCCGGCCACGTTCTTTAGCGCGGGGTAGACCTTGGCAAAGTCGTGGAGAGAGTTGTTTATGCTGACGATGCGGTTTACGCCGGCCAGCTTGGCTTGTTGAACAACGCGTAATTGTTCGATAGGGTCATCGTATATCAGCCCGATGTGAGCGTGAGTGTCAAAAAACTGCATGGCTTATGTCCTAAAAAACTGTTGTGAGTAAATCGCGCCCTTGCGGCGGAACTTACATTTTATATCTATAAATAATAGCGCCATTTGTGAATTTTGTCAAATTTTTATTAAAAATGCCGAAAATAGAACAAAGGCAGCCTGCGGGCAAAGGAACGGGCGGCGGATGTTGACAAAAACGATAATTTTAGGTAGGATAAAGAATAATGGCTAAAAAGCGCGATTTGTCTAAAATAATGTCAAAGTCATTCTCAAGCAAACAATCTTTTGGCGACAAGTGCGCCGAAACCGCTTCTAAAATTTTCCATGTTTTTGACAACAAGCTTACGGTAATGATCGTTCCCCACGCTCAGGGAAAGGTGATGAATTTCCAAACCAACGTTTTCGCGATGGTTTTGGGAATCGTGGTCGCGCTCGGCGTTCTCCTTAGCTTTATCTTCTTTAACAAGAACGCCATCAATTCCAGCGCCGAAATCAGCCGCCTCTTTACAGAGAACCGCCAGACGATGGCCAGCCTTGACGAGTTGCGCGACGAGAACAACAATCTTTTGCAGACAGCCAAGCGCTTCCAGTCTTCGCTCAACCAATCGCTTTCGCTTTTGGGAATAGAAAGCCAGTCCAACGCGACAAACGCTCCGCTTACAAACGGAGACCTTTCTTCGCTCTTTAGCATGGAAGAGTTGGCCACCGGAAGCGTCCGCGAGGCCGCCGACATTCGCCAGCTTACTTCTTACTTGGAAGGAGCGGTTCAGCCGATCGAGCAAATCGGAAAAATGCTTGAGACGCAAAATTCTTTGTTCAGCGACATTCCCAGCATTTGGCCTGTCCGCAGCGCCCAGCTGCACGTTTCTATGGGCTTTGGCCCTATGGTTCACCCGATTACCGGCCAGTGGTACGTTCACAAGGGAATCGACCTTTCTACATGGCGCAGCGGCGACCCGATTCACGTCGCCGCCAACGGCCAGGTTGTCACAGTCGCCTACGACATGGGTTACGGAAACAACGTAATCGTAAAGCACAAGCACGGCATCTACACCCGCTACGCCCACATGAACACAATCCGCGTCACAAAGGGACAGTTTGTTTCTCAGGGCGACGTTATCGGAACAATCGGAAACACCGGCGTAACGACAGGCCCCCACCTTCACTACGAAGTCCACATCGGAAGCGACGTAGTCGATCCTATCAAATACCTTAACATAAAGGTTTCAAACTAATGGCCCTTCTTTCCGACGACATTTCAATTTGCACGATTGTCGGAGCGGGATCGGCCTTTTCCGGAAACATGCGCGTTAACGGCGCCATGATGATTGACGGCGACGTTGACGGAGATTTGGAAGTAAGCGGAAATTTAATCATCGGCGAAAAGGCTCGCGTTCGCGGAAACATCAGCGCCAAGAGCGCCGTCATAAGCGGAATTGTTTTGGGCGATATCAACGCTCCCGAAGGAATAAGGCTTACGGAAACTTCGACTGTATTGGGCGACATCGCCACGCATCGTTTGCAAATCGCCAATGGCGTGATTTTTCACGGCCACTGCATCGCCTTAAGCGACGAAGACCTATTTGAAAAGGAAGCGGTCAAGCAGCGCCAGCTGCGCGAAATCAAGAGCAAGACGATTATTAAATGAATTCGATAGATCCAACAAGCAACGGATTGTATTACAACGCCACCCAAGCCGCGGCAAATCAAGCCGCTCAGGCCATGGCGCAAAAAGCGGAAAAAGAAAAATCTGTAAAAAAGCCAGCCTTTGCTTCGATGGTGGAAAAACGCGCCGCCGAAAATCTTTTGGTCAGCCAAGGCCTTCCGCCTGAGATTGCGGGGCTTAGCCAAGAGGACGCGCTTGTTTGGCTTAAGGACCAGTTGGACATGGCGGGCGACGCCCTGAGCGAAAATCCTTCGGGCCAAAATCTTGACAATTACAAAAAGGCCGTCAGCCAATTCATAAAGTACATGCAAAAAGAAAATTTTGTTTTGGAAGAACACAAGCGTTTTGGCAGGTCGCGTTCCGGAAAGAAAAAGGATCCGGCGATTTTGATTCAAACAATCGACAAAAAGCTTGAGCAGCTAAACTACGACATTTGGTACAACCATTTGGACAAGCTAAAGCTGCTTGAAAAAATTCATGAAATAAACGGTTTGGTGGTAGACTTGACCGCCGTTTAAGATTAAAATAAGGAATTGTATGAGCGACATTTTTGAAAATGATATAGACGAAGAAGGCGAAGACCTTTCTCAATTGGAAGACGACGGAGCGGAAATCTCCAGCGGGGAAAAATATTCCTCCAGCGAACCTCTTTACGCCTTGCGCTTGGATTATTCGCGCGAGGGAGTTTTTGCCAAGCAAGGAAACTTTAAGCTGGAACCCGGCGACGCGGTAATCATTCCAACCCGCTACGGCATGGACTTGGCGCGCGTTTTGGGAAAGGCGACCGGCCCGATTGGAATCAAAAAAGACGACATAATTCAAATTGACCGCAAGGCCAGCGACGACGACCTTAGCCGCGCCGCCGAGCTTAAGGAAAAAGAAGTCGGCGCCTTTAAGGTCTTCCAAGAAAAGGTCGCCGCCCGCAAATTGAACATGAAATTGATCGGCGCGCACTTTTTGGTTTCCGAACCAAAAGCCTTGTTCTTCTTTAGCGCCGACCAGCGCGTTGACTTTAGAGAATTGGTAAAAGACTTGGTGAGCGTGTTCAAAATGCGCATCGAGTTGCGTCAAATAGGCGTCCGCGACGAGTCTAGGATTACCGGCGGCTTGGGAATTTGCGGCCGCCCTTATTGCTGCCACGCCATCAGCGACAAGCTGCGTCCCGTTTCAATTAGAATGGCAAAGGACCAAAACCTTTCGCTTAACTCCATGAAAATTTCGGGCCAATGCGGCCGTCTTTTGTGCTGCCTTTCTTACGAGTACGACTTTTATTCAGACGCGCGCAAAAAGCTTCCCAACGAAGGAACCCGCATTTTTTACGACGGAACGAATTTCAGGATTACGGAAATAAACCCTTTGAGTTCTATGATTAAGCTTTACGGAGAGGACGGCCGCATTATCGAAATCAACGCCAGCCGCTTTGTAAAGGAAAACAATCGCTGGAAAATCAACTAAGCGCCGCGGTCAGCTTATTACGGCCAGCAAGTAGTCTGAATCTTCAAAGGCGGTCAAGCCGTCATAGCCGCTAAAAAATTGAACGTTCTTAAAGCCCGCTTCTTTGGAAAATTCTTCTATCTCGGATTTTCTAAGCGGGTAAATTTTTGTGTCTTCAAATACCGGAACCGACTTGCCGTTCTTTTCCAGGGCGCTGTCAAATTTAAAGGAGCCGTCGCTCAGCCGTGAAACCGACCTTTTGTAGCGGACGCGGGCGCTGGCAAGTTCCGGCAGTATGGATTTTGGAACGGCGTTAAAGCGGTCAAAATTGTAAAGTTGCAGGACCACGATTCCGCCGTCGGACAAAAGCTCCTTGCAGTCAAAGAAGAATTTGCGCATGAGGCTTTTGTCGCGGATGAAGATGACGCGGCTGTTTAGGCAAGAAATCACATTGTAAAATTTTTTGCCTAAAAAGCGGGTCATTTCCAGAGTTGACATTTGGAAGTATCTGACGGACATCAATTGGTTGCGGTATTTTAAGTTGGCGGATTCCAAAAGCTCCCGCATCGTTTCTAGGCCGGTAACGTCAACCGCGTCTTTGGCCAAGCGATGGCACAAGACTCCCGTTCCGCAGCCAATGCTTAGCAGTTTTGCAGGGTGAGGATACTTTTGTATCAAAGTCTCGTAGAACGTCTGTTGCGCCAGCGTGACAGGATACAATTCATCGTAATATTCAACCAAATTTTTAATTGATTCCATTTTGACAATAATTATAAACCCAAAATGGAATTTACGCAAATTTTTTTTTGCTTGCGCGGACTAGATTTTTTCCAGCTTTTTTGCCTTTATAAAGAAGACTTTGACGCCCTCGTCGGGGAATTGCTTCTTTACGGCCTTGATTATGGCCTTGACTTTGGGGGCGTCGGACTTTTCGATGTAGGCAAAAAGGGCGAAATTCACCTCGGGCCAGCTGGAAGTTCCCAGCTTGTAGCCTGCCTTTCCGCGGCCGTGGACCAAGGGTATGAGCGTGTACAAAAAGTCGGGGATGTTTTCTTCCAGCGTCTCTATGATGTCGTCCTGAACCGATTGGTTCGCGATAATTTCTACTCGATACATAATTAATCCTTTCCTTCCAAAAAGACCTTAATGCGGCTTTTTTTGACTTTCTTTTCGTTCATAATAAGCGAGTACAAAACCGGGATGAAGAAAAGCGTGATGAATGTCGAGCTGGTCAAGCCGCCGACAACCGCGACGCCAATCGGCTGGACCATGCCGGCGCTTCCGCTTGAGGCAAAGCACATCGGAAGCATTCCCAAAATTGTCGTGAGCGTTGTCATCAATACCGGGCGCAAACGGCTTGAGCCGGCTTCAAGGCAGGCGTCATGCATTTTTAGGCCGCGGTCAAGAAGAAGGTTTGTGTAGTCAACCAAAATGATTCCGTTGTTGACGACGATGCCTACCAGCATGATTAGGCCAACCGCGCTCATCATCGAAATCGCCTGGCCAGAAATTTTGTAAATGGCGACGACTCCGATCACCAAGAAGGGAATCGTGCAAAGGTTTATGAAGGGCGCCTTGAAGCTTTCGTATGTTCCGGCCATGACGCCAAAGACCAAAAGGATTGCCATCAAGATGATTCCCGCGTAGGCCTTGCCCTGGTCTTGCATGTCCTTCCACGCGCCTTCGTAAGAAACGCTTATGTTGTCGGGAATGATGAAGGAGTCGGAGATTCCCTTTTTGATTTTGTTCTCGACTTCGTAGGCGTTGACTTCGCTTGTGAGGTTGGCGCTGATTGTGACGACGCGCGTTTGGTTTTCGCGCTTGATGGTGACAGGCCCCAAGCCTTTTACGACGCGCGCGAAGTTGGCCACGCTGACCTTTCCCGCGCTTCCCTTTACGTAAATCTGCTCCAAGTCGGTGACCGATTTTCTGTCGCCGCCCTCGTACATCAAGACAACCGAATATTCTTTTCCGGCCTTGCGGTAGGTGGTGGCCGTCACTCCGTTAATCGCGTAGTTGATTTCGCGCGCGACGGTCGTGACGTCAACGCCAAATGAGTAGGCGCGGTCTCGGTCGATTTCCACTTCGATTTCGGGAACGCCTTCCTCGGTGTCCACGGAAGGCTCGCCCAAGTCGCTTATGCCGTCCATCACGTCGCGGATTTTTCCGGCGTATTTTATTGCCGAGTCAAGGTCGTTGCTTCTAAGCTTTATCACGATGTCGCTTCCGGTCATTTGGCCGCGCATTCCCTGGCTGAACGAAAAGCGCGCTCCGGCAAAGTCGTTGAAGTGGGCGCGCAATTTTTTTTGTATGTCTTCCGCCTTGTCGATTTGCTCTTCGCTTTTGGGGAGCTGAATTTGAATCGTTCCCCTGTAGGCGGTGGCGTTTCGCGAGCCGGTTCCGATGCTGGTGATGATTGTCGTGTAGCCCTTGATTTCCTTTTTGCAAATCTCTTCAAGCTCGCCCATAACCGCGGCGGTCGATTCAAGCGTGGTTCCAATCGGAAGGTTTACGTTTAGCGAAACGCTGTCGTCGCGGCCGTTTGGCATCATGTTGATTGTCATCGTCGGGATAAAGGCCAGGGCCGTGATTAGCGTGACCGCGCAAACGGTGACTGTTATCGCGCGGTGGGTTAGGGCCGCGTCCAAGGCCTTTTTGTAAACGCCGGTCAAGGCGTTCATCGGAACGTCAAGCAGCGTGTAAAGCTTTCGCAAAATTTTTGACTTAACCGGCTTTTCCTTTCTGTTTGAAAGCGGAAGGAATTTTCCCGCCAAAACCGGCACCAAAAAGATCGCGACAAAGAGCGACGACATCAACGCGATTACAACGGTAAAGATGATTCCCTTGAACATTTGTCCCATCATTCCCAATTCCTTCATGTAAAAAAGGAAGGGAACGAATACGCAGATTGTAGTCAAGTTTCCGCTAGTGACGGACATTACCATTTCGCTTGAACCGAGTTCCGCCGATACCAAAGGCTTTGCTCCGCGCGAACGGTAAACGTAAATGTTTTCTATCATTACGATTGACGCGTCTACAATCATTCCTACGCCAAGAATCAAGCCGGTAAGCGTCATCATGTTCAGCGTAAGGCCGGCGAAGTTCATGCAGAGCATCGTGATGATGATTGAAAGCGGAATTGAAATCGCGATGATGATTGTGCTCTTGAAATTTTTTAGGAAGAGGAACAAAATCAAAACCGCCAAAATCAAGCCTTGCATCGCGCTTTCCAAAAGCGTGTTGATTGTGTCGCGGATTGAGTCGGTGGTGTCCCAAACGATTTGCATCGACATGTCGCCGGGGAGAATTTCTTGTATCTCGTCAAGCTTTTTGTAAACGGCGTTGGCCACAGTCACGCTGTTTTTGCCTGACTGCTTTGTGACGCTTATGTAAACGCCGGGCTGTCCGTTGATCAAAACTTCGTTGGACTTGTCGCGGTAGCCAAGGTAGGCTTTTCCGATGTCGGCAAGGCGGACGATGTAGCCGTTCCTTGTGGTGATTACGGTGGAATTGATTTGCTCTACGCTTGCGAATTCACCGGTCGTTCTAATCGTGTAGTCGTAAAAGCCTTCGGTGATTTTTCCGCCGCCCAATTCCAAGTTTTGGCGCGAAAGGGCTGAAGAAACTTCGGTAATCGTAATGCCGTAGGCGGACAAGCGGTTTTGCGAAAGGTCAACGCGGACGATTTTGTCGCGGCCGCCGTAAACGCTGGCTTCGGCGACGCCGTCGGTTTGCTCGATCAAGTCGGTGATTGTGTTGTCCGCGATTTCGCGCAGCTCGTTGCGGTCTCGGTTTCCGTTGACCGCGATGCGCATGATCGGCATGGCGTTGCTGTCCATTTTGAAAATCGAAGGAGTTCCGGCATCGTCAGGAAGGCTTCGAACAACGCGGTCAATTTTGTCGCGCACGTTGTTGGTGGCGATGTCAAGGTTGGTTCCGTAGTTGAACTCAAGCGAAATGCTGGAGCGGCCTTCCGATGAAGTGCTGGTGATTTTTTTAAGGCCCGTTACGCTTACAAGCTGCGACTCCAAAAGCTTGGTCACGGATTTTTCTACTGATTCAGGGCCGGCGTTTTGGTAGGTCGTGTTGATGTTGAGGTAAGGGTAGTCAACGTCCGGCATAAGGCTTATGGAGACGTTCTTTAAAGTAAAGAGACCCATTATTCCCAAAAGAACAAAGACAATCAGCGTGAGAACGGGATGGCGCAGCGTTGTTTTTGTTATGCTCATTTTTTGCCCCGCGCGTCTTTGTCGCCGTACTTTGCGTTGAGTTCGTCGGCGGCGCCCGTGATGTCTTTGACTTTGGCGCCATTGCTAAGCGAAGTTTGTCCCTGGACAACAACGCGCTCGCCCTCGCGCAAGCCGCTGATTATTTGAACGATTTCGTCAACTTCCTCGCCCAAAGAAACCTCGCGCTTTTCTACGGTGGAGTCGCCCTGCATTACATAGGCAAAGTATTTGTCTTCGTTTGTCACAAGGGCGCTCTTGGGAACGGTGACCGCTCCTGAATAGTCTTTGGTGTACAAAATAATTTGCGAGAACATGCCTGCGTTGATTTTTGAGTCGCGCTGGTCAAAGGTCAGGATTATCTGCTTGGTGCGGCTGGCCGCGTCAACGACAGGCGACACGCGCTTTACGGTGGCGGCAAAATTTTCGTCGGGGTAGGCCTGAACGGAAACAAGCGCCTTTAGGCCGGGCTTTAGGAACGAAACGTAGCGCTCGGGAATGTCGGCCACGATTTGCAAATTGTTTATGTCGCCGATTCTAGTAATTTCGGTGTTGGGCGAAACAGTTGTTCCGTTTTTGGCAGGCGTTTTGATTACGCTTCCGGCGATTGGAGCGTGGACCGGGCTTTGCTTGTAGTATTCGCCTGGCTGGCTTGGGTCAACGTAAGCGATTACGTCTCCGCGCTTTACGACGGAACCAAGCATTACTTGCGTTGAAATGATTTTTCCAGAAACGTTTGGGTAAACCGAAACCGAGTTTTGCGATTCGATTTCTCCGTTGGCCACGATGTAGCCGTGAAGGGTTTCCGGTTCCACCACTTTTGTTACGACGCTGAATTCTGTGTTGCCGGCCGCTCCCCACGCGCCCTTGCCGGGCTTGGGGCCTTTTCCTTTTCCGGGAGCGCCGTTTTTATTTTTTCCAAAGGTAAGGGCGTAGGCGATCAAGAGCGCCGCGACCGTTAAAAATACGATCAAAAACAAATGGGCTTTTTTTACTTTCATTTTATTCTCCTTGCTCGGGCGCGTTTTGCGCGCTGATTAACGTTCCAAATGGAACGCCAAGCGTGTTTTCCAAAGTTAAAATTGACGAGGCCAAGTTGTAGGCTTGCTGCTTTAAGTTGAGGCGCGCTTTTTCCAATGAGGTTCGCGCGTTCAAAAGTTCCGTCCAATTGCGCGAGCCTCGGTTGTAGGCTTCTTGCGTCATGCGGTAGCTTTGCTCGGCGAGCGTCACGCTGGACTTGAGCGTATGTATCGCGGAAATCGACTGCTCGATTTTTTTTAGGCCGCTTTGAGCGCTGACGGCAAGGCTTGTCTTTTTGTCCGCGATTTGCAATTCGTAATTCGCGATTGAGTCTTTAGCCGCGCTAATGTTGTCCGCTTTTTTTGACCAAGGCAAAAAGCCGTCAAGGGGAAGCGTGACGCTTATTGAAAGGCCGCCTGTGTCGTTCATGCCGTTTGAGCTGTTGGTCCATGTGGGCTTGTAATTCCAACCCGCGCTGATTGTGGGGCCGTACGCCGAAAAGCGCTTGTCCAAAAGACTGTTCCGAGCTATCTCAAGATTTTTTTCAAGCGCCAAAAGTTCCAGCGAGCGCGTCTCGATTCCCTCAATCGAAACGCCCTGCAATTCGGAAAAGGCGTCAAGGCTTCCGACCAAATCAATTTGCGCGTCCTGGTCGATTCCCAAAGTTTGCTTAAAGGCGGCCAAGTCGTTGTCATAGGAAATTTGCGCGCTTTGCAAGGCGGGCAATTGCGTTTCGTAGTTGACTTGGCTGGATAGAACGTCAAGCTGGCTTATCGCGCCTTGTCCGTACTTGCGGCGGTTCGTTTCGTAGGTTTGGCGCGCGGTCTCGGCGTTGGTCTTTTGCAAGTTGATGTTGTCGGCCTGGTAGAGCAAATTGTAAAAGGCGTTTCTAACTTTCAGCTCCACGGAACGGCAGGCGGTTTCGTAGCTTATTTGGCCGGCCTGGTATTTTAGCGCGGCGTTTTTAATGTCGGTGTAAAGGTTTGTGGAAAAGGTTACGTTGACGCTTCCCTGAACGTAAGTGGAATAGTTTTCGGCAAAGTTTTTGTTGCTTTTGGAAAGTCCGCCGCTTGCGGTTATGGAAGGGCTTGCGCTGTTCCACGAGTTTTTTTTGGAACGCTTGGCCGCGTCCAGCTGGATTTGGCTTTGCTTTATCTGGACGTTGTTCTTTAGCGCCAGATCCACCGCGTCTTGGATTGTCAGCGAAAGCGGCTTGGCGGAGGCTCCGGCGTTTTGGGCTTGCGCCGTTCCGAACGATAGTATTAAGGCTATTGCGGCGCAAAACAGCGCGCGTCGGTTTTTGGTCTTTTTCATAATTTTCTTTTGGTATTCCGCATCCATTTTAGCGAATTTTCGCTTGGAATTCTATAGTAGCGATGTGTCAAAAATGTGACAAAATGGGGGCAAAATCGCCGGAAATTTGAAAATTTTGGGGCAATTCTTGTTTTTTGGGCGGAGGGTGTGGTAGAATAAGAGGTGTAAGGACGGTTTATGAATAAAATAACTCTTTCAAAATATAAGAAATTGTATTTTGATCCGAAAAAATGTATCCCCGGTGAACATCATTTTGTTGCTGTGTATTTGTTGAGTAAATTTCAATGGATTCCTGATTATGTAAATCCTGATGGAACAAAAGGTGTGTGCGGAGATATTGTATTTGAGAATGGCGGGGGCAAAAAAAGATTTTCCATTGAGGTAAAAATAGGGAAAACATCTTTTTGCTTTTCAAAGAATGAAACAAATTCCTGGTTTGTATATAAAACAGGACCTTTTCCCAATTATTTGATTGCATTAACACAAAATTATTTGTTTGTTATAAAATGGAAAAAGTTTTCAAATTTTTTCATTAAAGCAAATCCAAAAAGAATAGAATCTAAGTCTGGAAATAGTAATAGAATTTCTGAAAAAAAATTATTAAGTGAGTTTAAAAATGATTCTTTTGAAATAGATGCGATAAAAGAAAAAGATATAAAAGTTTGTTTTGATAAACTCAACAAGGAGATAGAAAAAACTTTATGAATGATTTAGGTTCGTCGTGGTATGTAAACTCAGAGGCGGATGGTGTAGAAGTGTATGAAATAACCGCTGATATGATTACCGATAAAATTTTGGAAAAATATGACCGGGATTTGTTTTTTTGCAATCTTGGAAGAGAAAATTTGACGAAAATGTTTTATGATAAAGACGGTTGGGTTTATTTCAAGACGGAAAATTATTTCAAGGAGGAAAAGTATTACAGATTCAATTTGCGAATAAAAGAGTTTGCAAAAAAATAAATTTTACTTATGGACAACATTCTCCTAAACACTTGGATTGAACTAAAAAACGGGCTCAAGGCGCGGTTGGCAAGCGCTTGGTTGGAATAAATGCAAATAAAAGAATTCTCGCAAACAGAAAACAAAGACTACTGGATTGGAAAAATCGCGCAAGCGGATTGGAGCGCCGGAAAATACCTTGGCCAAATTTTGCGCGACGGCTCCTTTTATGATTTGTGCGGAAGCAAGTCCAAAGTTTTTCTTTTGACGGAAGGAGTCGAGTTGCTGTCGTTTTGCTCTTACGCGGAAATTGACGACGTTCCAGACACAAGCTTAAAGCCGTGGATTGGCTTTGTTTACACCTTTCCGGCTTTTCGCGGAAAAAGGCTGATAGCCAAATTGATTGACCGCGCTTGTTCATGCGCAAAAGATGAAGGCTGCGATGCCGTCTATGTTTCGACCGACCAAAAGGGCTTGTACGAAAACTTTGGCTTTGAATTCCTTCAGGAGATGCAAGACCGCCGCGGCGATATGTCCTTGGTTTATAAAAGGGAACTCTAACAAAAGAAACTTGACAATACTACGTATACGTAGTAAAATGGCCTCGTATGGAGGCCTTTATGAAAAACTTGTTCCGCTTTAATTTCACAAAGGAAACCGCCGTCGCGTTTGCGGCAGGAGCGGTTATGATTGCCCTTAGCCTTTTGATGCTTCCATTTATGGGCGCGTCTTTGTTCGACAAAATCGCTTCATTTGTCTTCCGCGACCTGCTGATGATTTTTGGCCTGGGCGTTGTTTTTGTTTCGCTTTATGTGGAACGGAACAAAGACGGCGTTAAGGCGATTGGCTTTACGGGAAAGAAAACCGTCCTAAGCCTTTTGCTGGACATCCTTTTTGCCGCGGGCCTTTTGGCGATGTTCTTGAAGGAAGGCCGGCCGCAAGGAATTTTGGAGGTCAGGAATCTTTACGCGGCCGCTTACATTTTGGTCGCCGGCGTTTTTGAGATGACTTTTATTTACGGCTACCTTCGCGCGTGCTTTGAAAGGGCGTTTGGAATTGTTCCCGCGATTCTTTTGACGGCCGCCTTTTATTCTTTCCATCACGCGGGCTTTCAGCCGGAGTTCTTGCATTTGTTTTTTGTGGGCCTCATGTATTCCGCTGTTTATTACATCACGCAAAACCTTTTGATTGTCTTCCCATTCTTCTGGGCGGTCGGCGCTTTGTGGGACGTGATTGTTTCTTCGGAAGCGGGGAACGAAATTAAAAACCTTGAATCATTAGCCATTGCGCTTGCGATTTTAGTCCTGTCCGCGATTTGGATTTTTGTTGTAAGGAGAAAGCGCGATGCTGTCTAAAACTTCTATCGTAATTTGCGGAATTCTTTTGCAAGGCGAGATGAACGCTTACGACATGCTCAAAATGATTGAGCGCATGAACATGCAGTATTGGCACCCGATTGGCGCGACCACGCTTTACGAAACATGCTTGCGGCTGGAAAAAAAAGGCTTCATCGAGGACACGGGCAGGGCGGAAAACAAGGCCGTTTACCGCCTCACGCAATCCGGTCGCGCTGAATTAAAGGACACGATCCGCGCGCTTTTTGAGCGGGTCGATTACGATTCGGTATGGTTCTCTCTTGCGGTGATGTATTCGGGCGTTCTTACTAAAAAAGAACTGGAAGCCGAAAAGAAAAAACGCGCCGCGCTTCTTGACGAATACGAAAAAGGAACGATAGAAAACCGCGACAAAATGCTCGCCGCAAAAGTTCCCTACATCGACATCTGCGCGATCGACCGCATGATTCAGATAGTGCGGATGGAAAAAGAAACACTGGCGAAAATATAAGCCGCTTGACAAAAAAAACGGCTGCCCGCGCTGGGCAGCCGTTTTGCTCTAGTCTAGAACTTTTTTGTAATTATAATTTCCACTTTCTTTTCGTGGATGCGGACAACCACGTCGTCGGAAATGCTTGCGACGATTGATTTTTCCAATTCGTCCCAGGCTTCGCCTTTTTCTTTTCCGGCGTAGGAGCGGTAAGTGTCCAACGACCAGCTGCGGCCCATCTCGTAGAAGTTTCCGGTTGTCGCGCTGACTTGCGCGTAGTCAATCATCATCAACTGCGCGGCGACCAGGATTTTTCCTAACACGCCTTTGCCGGCGTCGTTCTTTCCGCTGGAAGAAATGGCAAGCAGCTTGTCGCGCTTGTCGGAAGACATCGGCTTTGTCGGAACAAGGCTGGTTCGCAACTTGTACTTGTTGTTTTCCGCTTCGATCCAAAAGTCGCCCTCGGCGTACTCAAGAAGTTCCGGGAGCATCGATATCAATTCTTCGGCCATAAGGCGCAAGAGCTTTGTGTTTTTTTCGTCAAGCTTGTTGTAGGCCGCGGCTTTTTCCGTTTCGTTCAAGATGGCGGAAAGAGACTCTTTGTCGCCCGTGATTTTGCAAACGTCAGATTTCATTGTGTCCTCCTTAATTTTTTTTGCATTGCTTAGAGAAAGTTCTGGCTCCCTCTACAACGAGAACTACGGCAAGAATGGCCATCGCGCTTGCGAACACAAGCTGGAACCAGTTGCCCCAGTGGAAGGCTTTTGCGGCAAGTTCCGGAGTGGCCGCATGGGCCATAGCCGTAACCTTTGCGATGATCGTTCGGACAAGCTGGGTCAATGTGGCGCCAAGCATAAAGATTGTCGGAATGATGAACATCTTGTTGTTCTTTCCGACTTCGCCCAACCATGCGGCCACGGCCATCAGCGCGATGCCGGCGAGCAATTGGTTGGCCGCGCCGAACAAGCCCCAAATCTGCGAAAGCTGCAAGCCGCCCAAAACGCAGCCGATTACAACCATCAATACCGTTCCGAACAAGGGGAAGGCCAAAACTTTGCGGACAGGATTCTTTGCGTCCTTGTAAGTGGCCTCTCCTTCCTTAAGGAAAAGTTCGCTGAACATAAAGCGGCTTAGACGCGTTCCCGTGTCCAAAGAAGTCAACGCGAATACAGAAACCGCCAAAGTCAAAAGCGCGTAAATCGCGTTGTTGTTGTCCGCGTAGCCGAACATCTTTGCGATGCCTTGCGCGAAGGCAACCGGCGGCGCTCCTTTGAACGCTCCGTCAACGATGAAAGTTTTTGAAACCATTCCGACCGCAATCAAAGAGATGATTCCAAGCGCGGATTCGATGAGCATTGAGCCGTAGCCGATAGCCTTGGCGTTCTTTTCGTTGTCAAGCTGCTTGGAAGTCGTTCCTGTGGAAATCAACGAGTGGAAGCCTGAGCACGCGCCGCACGCGACGGTGATGAACAAGGCCGGGAACATTGGGCCGATTTTTGTTGACCAGCCGGTAAAGGCGGGAAGCTCAAAGGTCGCGGTTCCTGTAATCGCAGAGACGACGATTCCGACCAAAGCCAAAGCCATCATCGCGTAAAGCAGGAATGACGAAAGGTAGTCGCGCGGCTGGAGCAAAATCCAAACCGGAACAAGCGAAGCGACCGTGATGTAAACGCCGATGAAGATGATCCACGCCGTTCGGCTCATCGCAAAGCCAAAGTTCAATCCGATTGCGACAGCGATGACGATTCCGATCAATCCGATGACTGTCGCAGGCAAAGTTGAAAGGCCCAAGCGGTTTGTGAGAATTCCGTAGACGACGGCCAAGACGATGAACAAAAGAGAAATCATCGCGGTTGTCTGCGGGCCTGTCGGATTTGACACGATTCCAAAAGCGACTTGGCCGGCCGCGTTGGCGGCGCTGGCAAACGTTCCTGCGACGACGTTTACGAACGAGGCGATTACCAAAATCAAAACTAAAAGCGCGAAAAGAATGAAGAGCTTCTTTGAAGTTTTTCCCATAGAAGCCTTGATGATTTCGCCGACTGACTTTCCTTCGTTTCGGGCGGAAGCGAAAAGGGAGCTAAAGTCCTGCAAGCCGCCGAAGAAAATTCCTCCGACAACGCACCACAAGAAAACCGGAACCCAGCCAAAAACCGCGGCCTGAATCGGACCGTTGATTGGGCCCGCTCCCGCGATTGAAGAAAAGTGGTGTCCCATAAGGACCGCCGGTTTTGCGGCGACATAATCCACTCCGTCCGCATTTTCTTGTGCGGGCGTTTTTCGCGCGGGGTCGATTCCCCACTGCTTTGCCAACCATGAGCCATAAAAAACATAGCCGCAGAAAAGCAAGGCGATTGCCGCGATGATGATAAGCAACGCTGACATTTTTTTCCTCCTGTTGTTATATCGAGCCTATGATTTTCTTGAGGCCGCGTCCCCGCCTGTTGGTGGCGAAACGGCCTGTCGAACTTTCATAAGCCAATGCCCTAAAACTGCTCCAGCCGTAAAGGCCGAATTTATACGATTTGTAATGCTTTAATTTTTTGATTTTCTTGAAGGCGTCGTCTCCGAATTTTTCCGAAAGGACAATCAGCGTGATGTCCGTGTTTCGGTGGCCGTAGTAGGGGGTGATTCTTGAAAGGCCCCGTTCCCAGGCTGCGTCCGCTATTTGCGCTATGTCGTCTTGCTTTTTGTTGGAAATTTCGTCATCAGAATAGAAGAAAACGAATTCGTTGGAGTCTATGTCCGCCACTTTTGCGGCTTTGACCAAAAAATACTGCTCGCTGTGGGATTTGAAGGCGGCTTCGGCGGCAAAAGGGGGCTCCACTCCCTCGGTTGTTACGTTGTAGTAGAGCTCAAACTTCTTTAAAATTGTCTCCAACGCGTCATTGGCGCCCTTGCCAAGCTTATTCATTGCCGCTTATTATATTAAGTATTGTTAAAGTTTGTCAATAGCGCTCCGCTCGCGCCGTCATTCCTCTCTCATTGCGCAATTGCCGCGATTTCGTTACAATAGTTCCATTATGGAAAACACTAAACGAACTGTTACTTGCGGAGACCTCCGCGCCTCCGACGTCGGAAAATCTGTTATATTGAACGGCTGGGTTCACCGCACGCGCGAACTTGGCGGATTGACCTTTATTTTGTTGCGCGACCGCTACGGAATCACCCAGGTTGTCGTTGGCGACAAGGCCTCGGACGAGGTAAAGAAAATCGCCTCCACCCTCAAAAGCGAATACTGCGTGGCCATCAGCGGAACGGTTGCCGCCCGCCAAGAGAAAGACATAAACAAGGACATGGCTACAGGCGCGATTGAAGTCGAAGCCGCCGAAATCGAAATCTTCACCACAAGCGAACAGCTTCCCTTCGCGATTGACGAAGTGCGCCAAAAGGACGGAACGATCGTTCTTCCCAACGAGGACTTGCGTCTTAAGTACCGCTACTTGGACTTGCGCCGCGAGCCGATGAAGCAAAACATCATCTTGCGCTCAAACGTCACGTTCGCCACCCGCGAGTACTTGACTCAAAAGGGCTTTTTGGAAATCGAAACGCCGACATTCATCAAGTCCACTCCCGAAGGCGCGCGCGACTACTTGGTTCCAAGCCGCGTCCATCCCGGAAAATTTTATTCGCTCCCCCAGAGCCCCCAGCTTTACAAGCAGCTTTTGATGGTCTCTGGCTTTGACAAGTATTTCCAAATCGCGCGCTGCTACCGCGACGAAGACGCCCGCGGCGACCGCCAGCCCGAATTCACCCAGATTGATATGGAAATGTCCTTCACAAACCGCGAGGAAGTTCTTAGCACGACAGAAGGAATGATGGGCTACATTTTCAAAAAGACTTTGAACTACGACTTGCCCGCAAAGTTCGACCGCATCACTTGGGACGACGCCTTCAATCTTTACGGAAGTGACAAGCCCGACTTGCGCTTTGACATGAAGATTCAGGACGCTGCCTTTATGGCGGGTCTTAGCGACTTTAACGCCTTTAAGGCAGGAGCTGCCAACGCCGGAATGGACATCGAGCGCCACAAGCGCAGCGGCCTAAAGGCGCTTGTCGTAAAGAACGTCGCCGACAAGTATTCGCGCAAGATGGTGGAAGAGTTGGAGGCCGTGGCGAAGAAGTACAAGGCCAAGGGTCTTGCTTGGATGAAGGTCAACGCAGAAGGAACTTTTGAAGGCGGCGTTTCAAAATTCTTTGCAGGCAAGGAATCGGAAATTTGTTCCAAGCTTGGAGCGGAAAAGAACGACCTTTTGCTTTTTGTCAGCGACGAAAAATGGCAGGTCGCTTGCGTCGCGCTTGGAGCGGTTAGAAAGCAGTTGGGAAAAGACCTTAACCTTTACAATCCCGCCGACGAATTCCACTTTGCTTGGATCATCGACTTTCCTTACTTTGCCTGGAACGAAGAGGAGAACCATTGGGAAACAGAGCACCATATGTTCACTCTTCCGCAAAAAAAATATTGGGACACTTTGGAAAGCGATCCCGGCAGCGTAAAGGGCGACCTCTACGACTTGGTTTTGAACGGCTACGAATTGGCCTCGGGCTCAATGCGTATCAACGACCCCGCCTTGCAGCAGAGAATCTTTAAGATTGTCGGCTACTCGCAGGAACGCGCGGACAAGGCCTTTGGTTTCTTGGTCCAAGCCTTTAAGTTTGGAGCGCCGCCGCACGGAGGAATCGCTCCCGGCCTTGACCGCCTTGTAATGCTCATGCGCCACGAAGAAAGCATCCACGAAGTCATCGCCTTCCCCAAGAACAACCTCGCGGCCTCACCCATGGATGAATGTCCGTCGCCGGTAGACGAGCAGCAGCTTAAAGATTTGCACATTGTGTGTACAGAGATTGAGGGTGTATGATTTTATCAGACACCCTCAAAACGGCTGAGTCAAGGCTTTAAGCGTAGCGTGCCTTGACCAGACGTAAAAAGAAGGAGGCGCGGAGTTTGTTATGCAAGACTACAAAAAAGAATTCATAGACTTTATGCTTGAGTGCAAAGTGCTCAAGTTTGGAAGCTTTACATTGAAGAGCGGACGCCATTCGCCCTTCTTTATGAACGCAGGCGCTTACGTAACTGGAAGCCAGTTGCGCCGCTTGGGCCAGTATTACGCCAAGGCCATCCACGAAAATTTCGGAGACGACTTTGACGTTTTGTTTGGCCCGGCCTACAAGGGAATTCCTTTGAGCGTCGCCACGGCAATCGCCTACAGCGAATTGTATGGAAAAGAAGTCCGCTATTCCGCAAACCGCAAGGAAGTAAAAGACCACGGCGACGCGGGCATCTTGCTTGGAAGCCCCTTAAAGGACGGCGACCGCGTTGTCATCATCGAAGACGTCACCACAAGCGGCGCTTCGATTGAGGAGACCTTCCCCATTATCAAGGCGCAAGGCGACATTAAAATCGTAGGCGAAATCGTCTCGCTCAACCGAATGGAAAAAGCCAAAGACTCCGACAAGTCCGCGCTTGACGTCATAAGCCAAAAGTACGGATTCAAGACCGCCGCGATTGTCACGATGGACGACGTAATCGAATCCCTTTGGAATGCTGACGGAAGCGGAGCCATCTCCAACGAAATAAAGAAAGAATTGGACGACTACTATGCGCAATGGGGCGCCGCGCGCTAACGTGTCGCGCGACCAAAAAGCGGCGGCCCGCCTTGCCCGCTACCAAAGAATTCTTTGCCCCGACTTTCCCGACTTCTTAAATAAATACCTCAGCCTAAAAATTTTGGAGCGGCTAAAGGGCATCGGCCTTTTGTGCGGAACTGATTGGACGCCGCTCTTCCACAACCGCTTTTATTATTCGCGCTACGACCATTCCCTCAACTGCGCTTTGATCGTGTGGAACTGGACGCGCGACAAAAAAAAGGCCTTGGCCGCGCTCTTGCACGACGTTTCCACCCCGGCCTTTAGCCACGTGATCGACTTTAAAAACGGCGACGCGCTTACCCAAGAATCCACCGAAGACAGAAACGCTGCGATGATCTGCGCCGACAAAGACTTGGCCGCCGCGCTGGCCCAAGACGGCCTTGCCGCCAACGACGTTTGCGACTACCATAAGTTTTCGATTTGCGACAACGAGGTTCCCCAGCTAAGCGCCGACCGCCTTGAATACATGTTCCCAAGCGGCGCCGCGCTGGAAGGCTGGTTCAGCCTGCGCGCGATAAAGCGCTTTTACGGCGACTTGTTTGTGGCCAAGGACGAAAATGGCAACGACGAGTTTGCCTTTAAGACAAAAAAAAACGCGCTTGATTATTTTAGGCGCATTCTAAAAATCGGATATTTTTTGCAGCGCAACAAGGACAAAATCGCGATGGAACTATTGGCGCGCGTCGTTGACAAAGCCATCGCTTGCGGCGCCCTCCGCGAAGACGAGCTGTGGCTTTTAAGCGAGCGCGATATTATCGGCCGCTGGGATGAGATGCTTGAAGCGCGCGAAACGGACGCAAGCCTGGGAACGAATGAGGCCCGCGACTTTTTGCGCCTCTACAAAACTTACCGAACGATGAAAAAAGTTTGCGGCTCATCCGCGCCGCTCGACGGATATTTTTGCGTCCAGCTTGCCGTAAAACGCCGCTGGATAAACCCGTTGGTCATTTGCGAAAATTCGGCCCGCCGCATCTGCGACGTATCCGCGCGCGCAAAAAAAGCCGCCGAAAAGTTTTTGGCCTACAACGACACGCCTTACGCTTGCGTAAAACTTGCGCAGTAGTTATGGCAACAAACCCCAAAATGCGCTATAGTGCAAATACAATATTTTAATGCATCGAGGAAGAAAAAATGAAACGAATTAAAG
Organism: Treponema sp.; assembly: GCA_045131275.1. GTDB lineage: Bacteria > Spirochaetota > Spirochaetia > Treponematales > Treponemataceae > Treponema_D. Next base: position 3,585 of record JBGUQT010000071.1, on the reverse strand, counting down.
TAATGGTTGTTGTCGCTGCCGCTGTAATCGCTTTGGCGGCTTGTTCCAAAAGTTCCGCCCAGGCAAACGGCAAGGGCATGGTAAAGGTGGAGGGCGCGACAATCGTCGGCGACAAAAAGTTCAATGACGGCGCGTTTGTCCCAGGCCGTACTGTGACGCTCAGCGACTTTTACATATGCGACCACGAAGTCACTCAGGACGAATACACGGCCATCATGGGATTCAATCCAAGCTACTATGACGGATCTGAGGGCAAAAAGGCGACGCCAAAAGGAGACAAGCAAGGCGACCGCCCTGTTGATTCTGTGTCTTGGAACGACGCGATTTGCTACTGCAACAAAAGAAGCCTTGCCGAAAATTTGACTCCCTGTTACAGCGTGGACGGAAAGACCAACCCTGACGACTGGGGATACGTTCCGCACAAAAACAATAAGATAAGCGGAAAAATAACCTGCGACTTGTCCGCAAATGGCTACCGCCTGCCAACCGAGGCTGAATGGGAATACGCGGCGTTGGGCGGAAAGAACGGCCTTGAAAACCCCACGACCTATGCGGGAACCAGCGACTTCGCGCAGCTAAGAAAATACTCATGGAGTGATTGGGAGGAGGTCGACCCCTATGACCGCGACAACCATAAAGGCAGCGGGAACGTTCCCCACGCTGTCAAGACAAAAGCTAAGAACGGCCTTGGCCTTTTTGACATGAGCGGAAATGTCTCGGAATGGTGCTGGGATAAGTGGTATGGTAAGGTGACAAATGGAGACGGAGGAAAAGCCAGCGTGACAAATCCGCTCGGTTATTCCGAGTTGAGCTATCTGCGCGTCTGTCGTGGCGGTGATGCGGAAAGTTACGCTGAACATGTCACGTGTTTTGATCGGCCCTCACCCGACGCTTCCTGTAGCAACGACCTCATTGGCTTTCGCGTGGCGCGGTCAGCCAACTGACAAACAAAACTAGACTGCTTTGACAAAAGCCTGCCCATTCACTAAAATACACCTTATGCAACTTTACATCGTTCGACATGGGCAGACATCTTGGAACGCGGTCGGAAAATTGCAGGGCCGCACAGACACTGAATTGAACCAAAACGGAATCGACGCGGCAAAGGAATTGGGCCGCGCCCTTCGCGACGTCCGCTTTGACAAAATATTTTCGTCGCCGCTAAAGCGCGCCGTTCGCACCGCGGAGCTCATTCGCGGCTCGGACGGGTCGGCCTCGCGCGACGTGCCTATACAAACAGACCAGCGCTTGATAGAAATGTCGTTCGGCATAGGCGAGGGCCGCCTTTGCGACGAATGGTTCGCTCCGCAAAGCCCCTACAGATTTTTCTTTACAGAGCCGCAAAAATTCCCCAAGCCGCCGCAAGGCGAGTCCTTTGACGACGTGAGCGCGCGCACAAAAGAATTCGTCCAAGAAGTTATCGAGCCCCTTTACGGCTTTGCGCAAAAAATTTTGATTGTGGCTCACGGCGCCTTGAACAAGGGCATCATGCGCTACCTAAAAAATCTTGAGCTAAAGGATTACTGGAAGGACGGCTTGCAAGAAAATTGCCAGGCCAGCGTCTTTGAATACGACGGAAAAAATTGGACGACGATTAAGGGGTAAACGGCTCCTAAAAGATTGTTAAGACGCTCCTCCATAAATCGCGTTAAAGAAAAGTTTGAAAACTCCGCATTGATTCATAGGTGTATTTTCAGCAATCTTAAACACTGCAAAAAAACATGCCAGAATAGCAACTGTGGGCGCCAAAATATGCCAACAAATATAGTAATATATTGGCGTAGTTGTAAAATGAACAAAGTGAGTTGTGTACCATCTGTAAGCTAATTTTATTACAAGATAACCAACCGTTCCTAAAATAATTGCCAGCAAGATAAAATGCAAGGACGAAACGATATCCTTTGCTTGAACTTTTCCTAACGCAATTATCACTGCGAGAACAACTGTTGTGAATATCGCTCCAATGATTGCATTTGTGATTAGAAAAACAGGCAACGCTGATTTTTCCTTTTGTTTTTGAACATCCATATATTGCTCCTTGAAAAATGTTTCTATTTAATTATAAAAAATAAATTCTCATAGAGTAAGAATTTATTTGTCTTTTTGAAGGAATATGCTGGCAAGTTCTGAAACAATTTTCAAGTCTGCCGCGAGTTCCTCGTCATTTGAGTGTTCCGCAGTGTCCTTCAATCGCTTTATCGCGTCAATTTGTTCCTGTGTTATAGGAACGGGAAGGGTAAAGTTGAGGTCAAAGGCGTAACGTTTTGCGTATTCTGTGTAATAGTAGCCTGTTTCATCACATATTTCGTATTCGCCTGCGGAAATTTCATTTGGCAATTTGTTTTTTTTATGAAAATTTTCGCAGCCTGTCAGTTTTTTTAATTGCTTTAAGTCACGGTATAGGGTGGCCCTGCTTGCTTTTAGTTTTGACTTTTCGAATTTTTTAAGGTAGTCAATTATGTCTTGGGCAGATTTTACGTCTTTTTCGCTTGTATGATTTATAAAATAATTGTTCAAGATAAGAAGCCTTCTAAGACTGTCGGTGGTGAGCATGGATACTGGCTTCTCCTGGGTCTTTTCGTTTTCCAATATTGCCCTCCTTGCGCTTTATATTATAAAAAATGATTTCTCGTAGAGTGAGAAAATCACTGCGATATTTCATAGCGTTTCAAGTATTTTTCTCGTTTTTTGTCTTTAGAAAAGTCAATTCTTTGTTTGAACTCTTGAAATGTTACGTATTCGACTGAAAAATCGATGTTGAGTTCTTCAAAAAGCGGCTTAAAAGTTTTGTTCGCTTTTGAGACAAATTCATTCGCTTCTGTTTCTTCTATCTTGTAGTCGTCGCAGTCGTATTTCCAGACAATGTTTTGGAGAACAACTCTTTTTGCGGAACTTTTTGCGTCGCAAAAATGGTTGTAAATTGCCAGAATATGAATGGCCATTTGTATGGCATCGTATTTTTTTGTTTTATGCAAGAGCCGGCCTTCGCTATCTTTTTGGTCGCAAAAAACCAGTGACTTGAAAAAATCAATGAAAACATCGGCCTTGGTATTTTCTGGCAAATACATGTTGGCGTTGAGATATGATGGGGAAAGATTCTTTGGGTTATTGAGCCATTCCATCATTTTAGCCTCAATGGCCCAAAATTCGTTTTTTTCCGCCGAATTGAAGGCTACGTCAAGATGCGCGTTGTGCGGCGCGTCTTTTTCGTCTTTTATTGCCTTTAGTTCTGTTTCGTATTCAGGAGCGGAAAATCTGGCGCCATTATATGAGAACTCTTTTTGTCCGAGCAAGTTGAAAATCATTGCGGCGGAAGACCGAACCGCTTCCACGCCAGTGCCCAATATTGTGTTGCTGGAAGGAAATTCAAATAGATTGTTCTTATAGTCGTACAAATAAAATTCCTCTTTTTCGCTTCCTTTCCAACGAGTTGACCCAAAGTCCTTTTCTGTCAAAATCCTGCCTTGTTCTTTTGAGGCGAACAAAAAACTTTGTTTTAGTGTTTTGAGTAAATCCAATTCATTTTCCTTTTTCATAGCATTACCTCCTAAAATCGCTTGACTTTTTTGCTTTTTGGTGTATAAT
>JBGUQT010000070.1:0-47759 GCA_045131275.1 Treponema sp. | reverse complement strand
GTTCGGCTTCGCTTGCAACGAGACGCCGGAGCTTATGCCCGCTCCCGTTATGTACGCCCACAAGCTTTTGCGCGCCGCCTCAAAGGCCCGCCATTCAAAGAAAATCGAATGGATGCGCCCGGACGCTAAAGCCCAGGTTACGTTGGAATACGAAGGCCACAAACCCGTTCACATTGACACGGTAGTTCTTTCGCACCAGCACCACCCCGGCGTAAAATACAAGACAATCAAGGACGACTTGATCGAACAAATCATCAAGCCCGTTTTGGAGCCCACAGGACTTTTGGACAAAAAGACCAAGTACTTCATCAACCCCACAGGAAAGTTTGTCGTCGGAGGACCTCACGGTGACTCCGGCTTGACAGGCCGCAAGATTATCGTTGACACTTACGGCGGAATGGGCCGTCACGGCGGCGGCGCCTTTAGCGGAAAGGACCCTTCAAAGGTTGACCGCTCGGCCGCCTACATGGCGCGCTACATCGCAAAGAACATCGTAGCCGCCGGTCTTGCCGAACGCGCCGAGGTGGAGCTTGCCTACGCGATTGGCGTTCCCTTCCCGGTATCGATTATGGTTGACACTTTTGGAACGGGAAAAGCGCCCGACTCGGAAATTTCAAAGGCCGTCTCAAAGGTCTTTGACTGCAGCCCGGCGGGAATCATAAAGACGCTGGACCTTAAAAAGCCGGTTTATTCTCCGACAGCCTCTTACGGACACTTTGGCCGTAAGGAATTCAGCTGGGAAAAAACCGACAAGAAGGACGCGTTGAAAAAGTTCTTCTAGGAACTGTTGAAAGACCAAAAAAAGCGGGGCGATTGCCCCGCCTTTTTTTGTTGAAAAACTCTCGTGCTTGCGCTACCATTTTCTTAATGGAACTTCTTACCCCTGACGAAGTAAAAAAAGTTTTTGAGCGGCTTAAAAAGGCCAATCCCAATCCTCAAGCGGAATTGATTTACAAGAACGCATACACGCTTTTGGTCAGCGTCGTCCTTTCGGCGCAGGCCACAGACAAGAGCGTCAACAAGGCCACCGAGCCCCTTTACAAAATCGCGGACACGCCAAAAAAGATGCTCGCGCTGGGGCAAAAAAAACTGGAAGGCTACATTAAGTCAATCGGCCTTTACAAGACAAAGGCGGCTCACGTCATAGCGCTCAGCCAGCGCCTCTTGGACGAATACAAGGGCCAGGTCCCCGACACGATGGAAGAGCTTGTGACGCTCCCAGGCGTCGGACGCAAAACCGCCAACGTTGTCCTTAACGTAATCTTTGACAAGCCCACGATTCCAGTTGACACCCACTTGTTCCGCGTCGCTCCAAAAATCGGCTTGGCGCAAGGCTCCACTCCGCTGGAAGTAGAGCAAAGCCTTTTGGAGCGGGTTCCAAAAAAATATTTAAAGGACGCCCACCATTGGCTTTTGCTGCACGGCCGCTACGTTTGCGTGGCCCGTTCCCCCAAATGCGACGAATGCGTCATCAAAGACCTTTGCAAAAAGAACTAACAGTGATATAATTTGCAATTAGGAGAAAACAATGGAAGAAAAAATAGTAGAAGAAAGCAACTCGCTTCTCAATTCCGACCACACAATCAAAGAAGACCTTAACTGGGCCTACGAGTCGTTTACAAAATGGCTAAAGGGCTTTGCCACTTGGGACAATTTTTTTAGGCTGCTTGGCGTTCTGTTAATCTTTTTCGCGCTGATGGCCATTTACAAGGTGATTGTCCGCTCAATCAGAAAAATCCCCGAGAAAAAGCTTCCTGCCCACCGCTCGGTAATCATACTAAAATTTGTCAAATACATATACTACGCGATTTTGATAATGTTCATTTTGAGTTTGTTCGGAATCAAGCTTAGCGCGATCTGGGGAGCGGCTGGAGTGGCCGGTATCGCGGTCGCCTTTGCCGCGCAAACTTCCGTAAGCAACATTATCTCCGGCGTTTTTGTCATCGCGGAAAAAACTCTTAAAATCGGAGACCTTATCAACGTCGCCGGCGAAACTGGAATCGTTGACACAATCGGCCTTCTTAGCGTAAAGGTGCACACGCTGGACAACCAAATGATCCGCATTCCAAACTCTACAATCATCAACTCGACATTGAGGAACACAAGCTTCTTTGACAAGCGCCGCTTGGACGTTAAGGTTTCTGTCTCTTATGACACGGACATGGAAACGGCGCTTAACGTTTTGGCCAAGGCGCCAAAATATTGCAAGGACACGCTAAAGGATCCCGAGCCGCTTGTTTGGTTTGACGGCTTTGGCGACAGCGGAATAAACATGACGCTGGCCGTTTGGTTCAAAAAAGAAAATTTCTTGGCAGCCAAAAACGAAACATTCATAGCGATAAAACGCGTTTACGACGAGGCCGGAATCGAGATTCCCTACAACAAGCTTGACGTTAAGGTTTACGACAGCGAAACTCAATTCATCGCGGGAGCGGCGCGCAAAACAAAAGCCAAGGCCGAGCCCAAGACAAAAAAGATTGACAAAAGAATTCGCGGAAAGTCAAAGGCCACCAAGAACGTGATTGAGTCGGAAAGCGCCAAGGAATACGACCCCGACGACGAACACTAGGAACAAGACGGTCGCAAGACCTTAAAGCCCGCCGCCCAATAGATCCGCGAGCGATTGTTTGACGCCAAAAGACTCAAGCAAATCGCGCGCGGATTTTTCGCAAGCCTCAGAAAGCGCGCCGCCCGCCAAAACGGCGCGAATCATAAGATTTTTTGGCGTGCCTTCCATATCGATAAATTCCAAAACTTGAACCTTGTAGCCGCGCGCTTCCAAAAGCTGGGCGCGGACGGCGTCCGTCATCAGCGCCGAAAACCGTTCCCGCAAAATGCCGAACTTTAAAAGCGGCGCCAAGTCTTTGTTGGAATCTTTCTTCAACTGCAAGTTGATTTCTTTTTGGCAGCAAGGAACGCTCAAAATCGCCTTGGCCTTTTTTTGGATCGCGTAATGCAAGGCGTAGTCGGTTGCGGTGTCGCAAGCGTGCAGGGTAATCACGATGTCCGGGTTGATTCCCTTGTAGGCGGCGATGTCTCCGCAAACAAAGTCCAAGTTTTTTATGTCCAAGCGGCGGGCAAGGTCGGCGCAATTTTTGACGACGTCTTCCTTTAAGTCAACGCCGGTTATTTGGCAGGGAATCTTTTTTACGCGCTCAAAAAAATATTGGACGGCAAAAGTCAAGTATGATTTGCCCGAGCCAAAGTCCAGAACTTGCAGAGGTTGGAAAGCCAAAGAAGCCGCGCCGCCGTTTTCTTGGCCTTTGCGCGATTGCAGGACGGATGGCAAAACGTCGTCAAGCGTTTCCAAAAAACGGTTTATTTGGCGGAACTTGTCGTACTTGGTGGCCACAACTTTTCCGGCGTCGGTCATGACGCCAAGGGCTTGCAAAAAGGGGACTTTCGTTCCTTCTTTTATGATGTAGTTTTTGGAACGGTTGAAAGCGCCGTTATGGGCACTAAAGGCGCTTGCGGACGCGCCAAAAAGCGCGGCTTGGGGGCCAAAGGAGCCGTCATTTTTAGGCTCGCCGCCGGTTTGCGCGGCGGAGTTTTTGGGCTTGCCGGCCGCTTTTTCCGCGCCATCAGTCTGCGCGAGCGCCTTTTCCAGTCTGCGGACCTCGCCGCGCTTGTTGGCCAAAAAAGTGATTTCCTTGTCTTCTGTCCGTTCCACGCAATTTTTAAATGAGCGGCCGATGTTCTTTTCCAAAAATTCGTCTAATTCCGCCTGCGTCAAATTTTTGTGGAAGCTTTGCTTTTCGGTGAAGAATTCGGCAAAGTAAGGCGTATCCGTTCCGCCCTTAAAGCGTATTTTTACCCGCTGGTAGTTTTTTCCGAGGATTTCCTCAACTTTGCTTGTTGGCTTGGAAAGGGTGACAGAAAGAATCATGACATAATGGTAGCAAGTTGCCGCGCTCTTGTCTAGACCGTTAAAAAATGGTATAATGAATTTTATGGCTAAAACTTTTGTTTTTGTAAATCAAAAAGGCGGAGTCGGAAAGACTACTTCCGCGATCAATATCGGCGCCTACATCGCGCTGGCCAAAAAAAGAGTTCTTCTTGTTGACTTTGACTCTCAGGGAAATATGTCCAGCGGCGTAGGCGTTTCAAAAGACAAGCCTACCATTTACGAACTTTTGAGCGGCGAATGCGAAGCCAAGGACGCGGTCAAGAAAACCAGCATTCCCACTCTAGACGCCATCAGCGCCAGCCTTGACCTTTCGGGCGCCGCGATCGAGTTGGTTGACCAAAAGCGCCGCGAATACTTTTTAAAGGACGCTTTGGAACCGCTCCAAGACAAATACGACTACATCTTGATTGACTGTCCGCCTTCTCTTGGAATTCTTACGCTGAACGGCTTGGCGGCCGCCGACGCGGTCTTGGTTCCAATGCAGTGCGAATATTTCGCTTTGGAAGGAATCACCCTTTTGTTGCAAACCGTAAAAAAAGTCCAAAAATCCATCAACACAGGCCTGACAATCGGCGGAATTTTCTTTACGATGTACGACTCTCGCACAAGATTGGCCCAGGACGTTGTCGTCCAGGTAAAGTCATACTTTAAGGACGTGGTTTTCAACACGATCATTCCGCGCAACGTCCGCCTTAGCGAAGCGCCTTCGCACGGCCTTCCGATTTGCAAGTACGACCCCGACTGCGTTGGCGCAAAGAGCTACCAAAAGTTGGCGGAGGAGGTAATCCATCGTGGCTAAGAGAAAGACTGGGTTGGGACGCGGAATGGCCGCCTTGATGGGCGAGGCCGAACAGCAAGCGCAAATCGAATACGAGCCTCCTGTTGACGAAATCGAAAGCGCGCCAAAAGCGCTTTCAAAAAGGGGCGGAGCCAAAAACACCGACCTTCCTTCATCCATAGAAACTGACGACAACGGAACCTTGTGGATCGACCCTTCTTTGTTAAAGCCCAACCCCCACCAGCCCCGCCAAGTTTTTAACGAGGAACAGTTAAAGGAACTTTCAGACTCAATCGCCGAGCACGGAATCGTTCAGCCCATCGTAATCGAAGACGCGGGCGACGGAACTTTTTACATCATCGCAGGCGAACGAAGAACGCGCGCCGCAAAGTTGGCCGGCCTAAAAAAAGTTCCGGTGCAGTTGCGCAAATTTAACGACGAAAAAAAATTGGAAGTCGCGCTTATCGAAAACATCCAGCGCGCCGACCTAAACCCGATAGAAGAGGCGCAGGCCTACTACAACCTTATGAAAATCGGCGGCCTCAACCAAGACGAAGTCGCCCAAAAAGTCGGCAAGGGCCGCCCGACAGTGGCCAACGCCTTGCGCCTTTTAAAGTTGCCGGAAGATATGCAAAACTCTTTGATCGTCGGACAAATTTCCAGCGGCCATGCCCGCGCGCTTCTTAGCGTGGAAAACCCCGCCGACCAGCGCGTCTTGTTCGGAAAAATAATCGCAAGCAACTTGTCCGTCCGCCAAGCGGAAGCGCAAGCCGCTTCGTTTAACGGCGGAGGCCGCGCGGCCAAAAGTTCCGCCAAAAAAGACGGAGCGCGAGTCCGCGACCCAGACGTAATTAACATTGAACAAAAGTTTATGGAAACCTTGGGAACTAAAGTTTCTCTCAACGGAACTTTGGAAAAAGGCCAGCTTGTCATCGACTACTTTAGCCGCGCCGACTTGGACAGGCTTTACCAAGCGATCATAAAAGAATAATTTTCACAAAGGAACTGCCCCATGATTTTTTCAACGGACTTCTCTCCCCTGCTTGAAGACTTTGACAAAAGCGAGCGCCTTACGATGGCCGCGATTTTGCAGTATTTTGAAAACGCCGGAAGCCGCCATTCCGACGCGGCCGCAGACTCCGCGATTAAGGTCAGCGAGACTCTTGGCGTTGCGTGGGTTTTGACCGACTGGAAAGTTTGCGTCCAAGAATTTCCGCGCTACGGACAAAAAATCAAGGTTGAGACTTGGAGCGAAGGCCTTACATCGCCTTTTGGAACGTCGCGCAACTTTTACTTGTACGCCGACGAAAAGCTTTGCGTTGAGGGAACCAGCAAATGGGTTCGCCTTGACTTAAAAACCGGCCGTCCGATGAAGGTTGAGGCGGACTTGCTTGACCGCTACGGACCGGAGCCAGGCAAAAAAGTTTTTGGCGGAGAAAAGCTTGAAAAGATTTCCTTGCCGGAAGCGTTTGAAGCCGAGAAAAAAATCCAGCTCCGCCGCTCCGACTTTGACTTTAACGACCACGTTCACAATCTAAACTACTACGACTTTGCGCTTGAACTTTTGCCAAGTGGAACGGACCCCAAAAATTTGCGCGTCAGCTACAAGACCGCGCTAAAGCAAGGCGACGAGGCCGTGGCTAAATTCGCGCGCGACGGCGACAAGAATGTCGTAGGAATTTATTCCGGCGCGGGTGTTTTGGCTTGCGCCGTGGAGTTATGGTAACCCGCCACTCGTGTTTTTGGTTGCAAGACCAAAATTGCGACCGCCGCTTATATCGCCTTCAACGGGGCGGCGAACTGAACGCTGCGCTCGGTGGCCAAATCGTCAAACTTTATCGTGTAGCAAAAAGCCTTGTCATTTACAAGAACAATCGTTCCGTCGCCAAAAACTTTGTGGCGGACACGGTCGCCTTTTTTAAATTGCGTGGCCGCGGCCTTTAGGCGGCCTTCGTCGTACTTGATTATTTTTTGCGACTGCTCCACAAGCGACTTGTCGAGCGGTTTTTCTAGGCATAAGTTTTTCATGTCCTCGCCCGCGGCCTCAAAGATAAAGCGGCTGGGATACTTAAAGATTCCGTCGTTGGCCTTGCCTTCCGCGTCGCTAATAAAAAGCCTGTCTTTTGCGCGCGTCATGGCGACGTATGCGATTCTGCGCTCCTCTTCCATGTCCTCGGGCGTTTGGACTTTGCGACTAGGGAAGATTCCTTCGTTCATGCCGCACAAGAAAACGTTTTTAAATTCCATTCCCTTTGCCGCGTGAATCGTGAGCATTTTTACCGCATCGCGCTTGTCCTCGCGGTCAAGGTCGGTAAAGAGGGCCGCGCGCTGCAAAAAGTCTTCCAGCGTCGCGTCGTCGTCAAAGCCCGCTTGGTTCACCGCGCGCTTGAATTCGGCGGCGTTGTCCAGCCTGTCTTGGTCGGCCTCCAAGCGCAAAAAAGCTTCGTAGCCGCTCTTGTCCAAAATTGATTGCAAGACGCTTCCAAGCTTGCTGGTGCCGGAGCCGACCGTGTAGACAAAAGAATTTTTGTCGTTTAAAAGCGCGCGGCTTTCTTCTATCGCGTCAACGTAGGCTTGGGCTTTTGTTCCTTTTAAAATCGGATCGTTTTGGGCAAGCAAGCCTTTTAGCGCGGTATAGGCGGAACAGTCGTTATTGTCGGCGTATTCTTTTATCGCGGCGATTTTGTTCTTTCCGATTTTGCGGCTGGGAAGGTTCACCGTGCGGTAAAAGGAAACGTCGTCGGCAACCGTCAACATTCGCAAGTAAGAAATCATGTCCTTGATTTCGCGGCGGCCGTAAAATTCCGTTCCGGCAAGGATGCGGTAAGGCAAATCGTTTTTGATGAAGGCCTCTTCCAGCGCGCGCGAAAGGTAATGGGCGCGGTAAAGAATCGCAATGTCACGGAGATTGCCAGTCTTGCGCAACTCCTTAATCTTCTTGCAAATCCACTTTGCCTCGTCATCTTCGCTTGGAGCGTGATAGTACAAGGGCTTGGGGCCGGCCTTTTTTGTCGGCGCAAGTTCCTTGGGATAGCGGACAGTGTTATGGGCAATCAAGGAATTGGCCGCCGCGAGTATTTGCGGCGTGGAACGATAGTTCTTTAAAAGCAAAATCGTCCGCGCGTCCTTGTACTTTTTGTCAAAGTCAAGAATCAACTTTACGTGGCTTCCGCGCCAAGAGTAAATCGTTTGGTCGCTGTCTCCAACGATAAAAAGATTTTTGTGCTTGCGGCTTAAAATTTGCGCGATGGAATATTGCTTGGCGCTTACGTCCTGGAACTCGTCAACCATTATGTATTGAATTCTGTCCTGCCACTTTTGGGCGACGTCGGGGAACTTTTCCAAAATGTAAACGGCAAAGTTTATCAAGTCGTTAAAGTCAACGCCAAAGCATTTTTTTTGCTCGTACAAAAAGCGCAAAAAAATTTCTTGGTTGCGCTCGATTCCTTTTTTGGAAAATTTTTCTTTAAGCTCTTCGTTGTTCAGCTTGTAAAAATAATCGATGTAACTGTCGGCCTGCATTTTCTTGGCTTCCAACACTTCGTCGATTTTTTGCTGGATCGTCGCTTCCTTTAAGGTCAAGCCCATGTCGGCAAAGACGCGCAGCAATATCGAGCGCCAGTCTTCCTTGTCCAAAATCACAAAGTCTTTGGGAAAATTTATTTTGTTTATGTCTTCGTGAAGAAGGAGCGTACAGAACGCGTGGAAGGTGCAAATGTAGCCCAAGTCCATGTCGCCCAATTCGGCCCGAACGCGCATTTTCATTTCTTCGGCGGCGCGGTTGGTGAAAGTTACGCATAAAATGTTTTTGGGCGAGATTCCCAAGTCGCGGACAAGGTAAACGTAACGGCTTACCAAAGCGCGCGTCTTTCCACTCCCCGCTCCGGCCAGCACGCGAATGTGGCCTTCCGTGCTGTGAACGGCGTCCAACTGCTCCTCATTTAGCCGCGAAAAAATGTCCTGGTCTTTTTTGCTTTTGGGCATGGATACATTCTAGCAAAAAAATGTCTTTTGCGCTACAATGGATGTATTACAACTTTCCGAGGTGAACTATGGGACAGACTTTGATTCAAAAATATTCTAAAAATTTTGCGGCGCTAAAGGAAAACTCTGTCGCGGCGGCTAAAATCGACGAGTCGAACATTTACCAGCCGGCCAATATTTCAAACCGCCCGATGATGTGGCAAATTCTTGACGAAGTTCTTTTGCCCGGCTCCGGCTTGGGCAACGTGGAAAACTTTAAGGACTTTTACGAGCAAGTCAAGGCTGGAAAATCCGGCTTGATTTTGTCCGAGCACTACACAAACTTGGATCTTCCAGAAATCGTATATTTTTTGGAAAAGCAGGGAAGCGATTGGGCCAAGGAATTTTCCGAAAAAATCGTGGCCGTGGCCGGAATGAAATTGAACGAAGCCGACCCGGTTGTCCGCGGCTTTACCGAAGCCTTTACCCGCGTGGTAATCTACCCCACCCGCTCGCTGGACAAGCTTAGCCCGGAAGAAAAGGCCGAAGAAGAAGCCCGCGCCCGCAAAATCAACTTTGCCTCAATGCGAGCGATGGACGCTTGCAAAAAGCGCGGCGAAGTGATTTTGGTCTACCCGGCGGGAACACGATACCGCCCAGGAAAGCCGGAGACAAAAAGGGGCTTGCGCGAAATCGACAGCTACTTGCGCTTGTTTGACATAATGATTTTGATTTCAAACAACGGAAACTGCCTGCGCATTAATCCCGAAAATCCCGAAAACATGCTTTACGACCTAGTTGAAAAAGACTTGGTCTTGCACACCGCAAGCCCCGTTATCAATTGCAAGGAATTCCGCAAGAGCGTTTTGGACGCCCTTCCCGCCGACGAGCCGGATCCCAAGCAAAAAACAATCGACCGCGTGATGGAACTCTTGCAAGAACAGCACGACAAGGTTGAAGAAGAAAGATTGAAGAAGTTGAACGGCTAAAGCGGAATTTTAAACTGACAAAAGAAAAAACGGCCGCAGGGCCGCTTTTTTTTTGCGCCTTGCTTGCCGGCGCCCTGGCTCGTTCCTACTGCAACAAAATTCGGTCGCTGTTGAGGTCGCGCTTTTTTATCGCGCGGAACTTTTGGACAAGCGAATCCATCGTAAGCTTTTCTTTTTCCTCGCGGCCGATGTCAAGAATCACTTCTCCGCCGTCCATCATCAAAAGGCGGTTTCCGTAATCCAAAGCTTGCTGCATGTTGTGGGTGATCATCATTACCGTCAAACCGTACTCGTCGGCAAAGCGGCGGGTAAGCTTCATGACAAGGTCGGCGTTGGCCGGGTCGAGCGCGGCCGTGTGCTCGTCGAGAAGAAGAAGCGCGGGCTTTGACATAACCGCCATCAGCAAGGTAAGCGCCTGGCGCTGGCCGCCTGACAAAAGCTCAACGTTGTCGTTAAGGCGGTTTTCCAAATTCATGTCCAGCGCTTTTAGTTGCTCTCTAAAGGCCGCGCGAAGTTTGTTGTTAAGGCTGATCTTAAGGGACTTAGAACCCTTTTTTGAGCAAATGACCATGTTGTCTTCCAAGCTCATTTTGCCAGCCGTTCCCAAAAGCGGGTTTTGGAAAATGCGTCCGATGTAGCGGGCGCGCTTGTATTCAGGCTCTTTGGTCACGTTCTTTTCGTGGTAGAAAATTTCTCCGGCGCTGGCCTTGTAGGTGCCCGCGATTACGTTCATCAAAGTGGACTTTCCCGCTCCGTTGGAACCAATGACAGTGATAAAGTCGCTTTGGTTGATTTTAAGGTTTACGTTTTTAAGCGCGCGGTTTTCGTCGGGCGTTCCCGCGTGGAATGTCATGCAAACGTTTTTAAGCTCAAGCATTGCGACCTCCCAAAGCCGCCGCGGCTTTCGTTCCGCCGTCGCCTGGCTGGCCGTCCTTGGCGGGACGCGACAAATGTTCGCGCAAGAATTTGGCGATGTCGTAGTTGGAAATTACCAAGCACAAAATAATCAAAAGGCCAGTGATAAGCTTTAAGTCGTTGGAGTTCATTCCGATAACGTAGCCGTAGCGGCGGCCAAGGAACATAAGCGCGCGGTAAATTATCGAGCCTATCAAAACGCGCAATAGTTGGAGTGAGATTCTGTTCGACCTTAAAACAAATTCTCCAAGCATAAGCGAAGCCAAGCCGGAAACTACGACTCCCGTTCCGCTTCCAACATCGGCAAAGCCGGAATACATGGCAAAGAGCGCGCCCGAAAGAGCGGCCAGCGCGTTTCCAAAACAAATGCCCACGCCGCGCATCCACTGGACGTTGACGCCCTGGCTTACGACCATTTGCTGGTTGGCGCCAAGCGCTCCCATCGTAAGGCCAAAGTCGGTGTTGTAGAACAAGTTCAGCAAAACGCAAAGGACAAGCACGACGGCAAAAACGTAAGCGGCGATGGCCCAGTCCGAGCCAAAGGCAAGACCGCGCTCTTGGACGGCCTTGATTATTTTTGAAAATATTGTAGGAATTTTTAGGAACGAAACGTTGGCGTGGTTTGACATGATTCTCAAATTGACTGAGTAAAGCATTGTCATAACCAAAATGCCGGCAAGCAAGTCCGGCACGCGAAGCTTTGTGTAAACCAAAGTCGTCACAAAGCCCGCGCAAATGCCCGCCGCAAAAGCAAGGAGCAAAGCGATTGAAGGCGCGATTCCGTGGGTAAGGCAAGCCGCCAAAACGCAGCCGCCCATCGGAAAGGAACCGTCAACGGTCATGTCGCAAAAATTGAGCACTCGGAAAGTCATGAACAATCCGAGAACCATTATTCCGTAAATCAAACCTTCAATTAAAATGCTTGCGAGCATAATTTTGTTCCGCGCTTATTTTTTTGTAAGCTTTCCGTCTTTGATGATTTCGTTGGCGCTGTCAAGCAAATCCTGGGGAATCGTGATTCCGCAGGCGGCCGCTACGTCAAGGTCAAACAAAAGGTCGCTGTCGCTGGGCTCTGTCATAAAGCGAACCGGAAGGTCGGCGGGCTTTGTTCCGTTCAAAATCTTAACGACCATTTCGCCAGTGGCGCGGCCGGCCTTGTAATAGTTAAAGCCGCTTGCCATCAAGCAGCCGCCGGCTTCCGCTCCTGTAACGTCGGCGCTAAAAATCGGCTTTTTGGCCTGGCCAAAAACTTGCACCAAGCTGCTAAGGGCGCTGAACACTGTGTTGTCTGTCGTCAAATAAATTCCGTCAACGCGGTCAACAATCGCCTTGGCGGCGGCTTGAACTTCCGACGAGTTTGTGATGGCCTGGGTCACCAATTCCAAGCCGGCTTCTTTGCAGCCGTTCTTCACTTGCTCCAACGCGCTGATTGAGTTTGCTTCGTTTGAAGTGTAGATGTAGCCGAGCGTCTTGAGGCCGGCGACTTTTTTGAAAAGCGCGATGTGCTGTTCCGAGGGAATGGCGTCGCTCATTCCGCAAACGTTGTTTTCTCCCTTATCAATAGAAGAAACAAGGCCCGCGCCGACGGGGTCGGTTACCGTTCCGAAAACGATCGGAATGTCTTTGATAGAAGTGGCCAAGGCAAGGGCAACCGGAGTCGCGATTCCTACGGCGACCTTTACGCCTTCGTCCTTGTACTTGAGGGCGATTTGCGCGGCGGTGTTGACGTCGCCGTTGGCGTTTTGCAAGTCGTATTCGGCGTTAAAGCCGTTTTCGTTCACTACATCCATCACGCCTTTTTCAACGGCGTCAAGGGCCGGGTGCTGGACGATTTTTGCGATTCCAATTTTTACGGTCTTAGAAGACGAATCTTTTTTTGCGCAGCCAAAGAGCATCGCGCAAGCGGCAAAGGCCGCCATCAATTTTGCAATTTTCATAGTTTCTCCTATGCGGAGAATGATACTATATACAGAAACACTTGTCAAGTCCGCTCAAGCGCTCCTCATGAAAAAAGGCCGCCCAAAAAGGACGGCCCCGATTTTTGCAATTCTTCTATTTAATTATTTTACTTTTGTGAGCGAAACGTTGCTGATGTAAACTGTCGCGGTTGAACCAAGCAAGCCCAAGTTGAACTCAAGGCGGGCCGTGGGGTCGGTGTCGTCGTTCATCACAAAGTCAAACTCGTAGGTTTTCTTTTCCGGTCCTACCGTGACTTTTGTGTCGGGAAGGTAGCGGATCCAGTTGCAGTTGGGAGCGGTAATCGCGGCGCGGATTTCGCGCTTGGCGTCGGCGCGCGCGTCAAACTTGTAATGGTACTTGCATCCATTCTGCAAAGGAATGTCAGGCTGGACAACCTGCACGCTGTATTCCAAGTCGCCGGGCGTTTGCTGGCGAATCACCAACTCGCCGCCAGCAATCTGCGCAGAGCCTTTTCCTGTTCCGAACAAGAGGAAGTCCCAGCCCTTGCCGTCTGACATGCTTTCGGCCTTGGCGAAATTTCCGTTGACGGCGTAGTTGCCCGACGAGTCGGGAGCCCTTAGCTTGACGTTGTCCGCTGGGTTTGTGACGTTTTCGTTGTACTGCTTTTTTTGCCAAACGCGAACGTAGTCAACGACCATTTGCGCTCTCTCGTCAAACTTTGTGCTGGCGTTGGGGTTTCCGGGCCAGTTGCCGCCGACGGCTACGTTCAAGATGATGTAGAAGGGCTGGTTGTAAGGAGCCGGATAGGGAACTTGCGCTCCGCCCTGCTTCTTTGTGAACCATTTGTTTTCCGTGAAGAAAAGGTTTCCGTCAACGTAAAAGCGGATTTCGCCCGGCTCCCATTCGCAAGCGAATACGTGGAAGTCAGCGGCAAAGTCCTTTCCCTTTGAATTGTAAGTTTTTTGCTTCATCGTGTGGGGCTCGCCAAAGTGGAGCGTGGCGTACTGGGTGTTGGTCTGGTGTCCCAAAACTTCCATGATGTCGATTTCGCCGCACTTGGGCCACTGTCCGTAAAGGCCTTCGTTGGAGGGCATCATCCAAAACGCGGGAAGGAAGCCTTGTCCCTTGGGAACCTTAAGGCGGGCCTCAAAGCGGCCGTACTTAAAATTATGCTTGTTCATTGTGTTCACGCGGCCGGAAGTGTACTTGTTGCCGGACTTGAGCGGCTGGATTACAAGGCAGCCGTCCTTGACGTAAGTGTTTTTGGCGGAATCGTCGTAAGACTGCAACTCGCTGTTGACCCATCCGGGCTGGTGGAACTCAAAGTTCCAGTCGTTCATGTTCAAGGCCGAGCCGTCAAATTCGTCGTGCCATACAAGGTCGCTTGCAGTGTAAACTGATTTTCCGACAGGAGCCAATCCACTGTCAGCCGCGAATCCAAAAACCGATGCCGCGACGCTCAAGGCGGCGGCTAAAAAAATTGTTCTTTTCATGTTATCTTTCCATACCTAAAAAATTTTCGCTCTTACGACGCGCCTTTTGGACGCGCCAAAAGGGCGCGCCATAAAAGCCTGATGGATAGCGGGTTATTGCTTGAATGATTCCACTTTTGTAATAGTGATTGTAGCAGCGCCCTGGATTGTCAAGCCACCCCAAGCGCCGTCCGTATTTTGTCCTTTTATTTTGGCTACATCCTCGGCGCTCAATTTTATTGTAACAGTCTGATTATCGCCAGTAGGCAAATTGAACGCTCCGTCTTCGGCAATGCTTCCACTGCTTATAGATGCGCCTGTAAGCGTAATGTTAGTCCAAGGGTCACTCGCGACCAACTTAATCGCGCCGGCGCTTGCGTTATAAGTAATGCGAAGAGCGTTGAAATCAGCGTTGAAAAGCGCGTGATCAATTTTCAATTGGCCAGTCGCGCCCCAGTCAATTGTTTGTTCTCCAGACCAAACATCTGTATATGTCGGTGTTTGTGTCTGTGTCTGCTCTCCGCCATTGGTTGTCTGCGGCTGCTGCGTAGTTGTGGCGGCAGCGTCTTTGAAAGATTCAACTTTTGTAAGAGTGATTGTGTCGGCTCCAAAAATTTTCAAACCGCCCCAAGCGCCGTCTACGCCCTGTCCCTTTATAGCCGCTACGTCAGCGTCGCTCAATTTAACTGTTACAGTCTGAGCGTCGCCTGTAGGCAAATTGAACGTGCCGTCGGACGCAACGCTTCCGCTGCTTATAGACGCATCTGTAAGCGTAATGACAGTCCAAGGATCGCAAACTGCCAATTTTATCGCGCCGGCGCTTGCGTTGTATGTAATGCGAAGAGCGTTAAAATCAGCGGTAAAAAGCGCGTGATCAAGTGTTAAAGCTTTATCCGGAATATTATTCGCTTTATCCTCGCCCCAGTTAATTGTCTTTGATCCTTCAAACACTGATGTATATTGTACAGTCGCGGCTGTCTGAGTCTGCTCGCTTCCACCGGCAGGAGTTTGTGTTTGCTCAGCTCCCGTCTGAGTTGTCTGTGTCGTTGTGGTAGTCGTAGTAGTTGTTGTGGTTGAAGCGGCGGCTGCCTTGAAAGATTCGACTTTCTTAAGAGTAACTGTATCGGCGCCGTAAATTTTCAAGCCGCCCCAAGCGCCGTCCACGCCTTGTCCTTTTATTCCAGACACATTAGCGGCGCTCAATTTGACTGTAACTGTCTGATTGTCGCCTGTAGGCAAATTAAAGGCGCCGTCATTGGCGACAGTTCCGTCGCTTATTGACGCGGCTGTAAGCGCAATGTCAGTCCAAGGATCGCAAACCGACAACTTAATCGCGCCGGCGCTTGCATTGTAAGTAATGCGAAGGCTGTCAAAATCCTCAGAAAAAAGCGCGTGATCCATTGTCACGCCATTATCGCCCCAGTCAATTTTTTGGTTTCCTTCCCAAATCTTATTGTATTTAATCTCCGCCGCGCCAGTCGCGCCTGTTCCGCCTGTTTGCGCAGGCTGAGTTGTCGTTGATGTCAACGCGTTCGAATCTCCAGCGGCGTTAGAGCAGCTAAAGAACAAGGCGCCGCATGCGGTCAAGGCAAAAACGCCAGAAAAGATTTTTTTAACCAATTTCATAGTTATCCTCCATTTTGATTTTGTTTTCGTTTGGTTTTGATTTATCTTACGAAAAGCATATTACATTTTTTAAAAAAAGGTGATGTCAAATTTGACGGCATAATTGCATTTTCTTCGGAATTTCGTTATAATCTTTTTTTATGAAAATCAGAGGCAAAAAATTTCCAAAAGAAGCGTTCCTGCAAATGGAATTTCACAACGCGCGTTTGGCTTACGAGCGCGAGCTGGAATTTTACAACGCGGTAAAACAAGGCGACCTAAAAAAATTAAAGAAGATCATGGTTCCGCTAGAAGACGAACGCCTTGGCATACTTTCAAAAAATCCTTTGCGAAATTTAAAGTACCACTTGATAACCACCATCGCGCTGATAACGCGCTTTTGCATCGAGGGCGGTCTTCCGCTGAACATCGCCTACAGTTTGAGCGACACTTACATTCAGCAAATAGACTTGGCCACAACTCCTGATATGATTTCGTTCCTGCACCGCGACTTGATTTACGACTTTGCCTCAAAAATGAAGGAACTGCGCTCCACCCCCGGCATCTCGCAGGCGATCAAAAGAACCATCGATTATATCGTAGACAACATTCAAAAGCGCATCACTTTGGAAAAAGTTTCAAAGGCGGTCGGCATTAACAGAACTTATTTGTGCGAGCTTTTCAAAAAGGAAACAGGAACGTCCATCCAGCGCTACATAACAAAGCTAAAAATCGAGGGCGCGGCCAACATGCTGGCCTACGAAGACTTTTCGATTTTGGAAATAAGCGACTATTTTTCGTTCTCGTCGTCAAGCCATTTTTGCTCCGTCTTCAAGAAGGAAACCGGCCTTAGCCCCAACGCCTACCGCCGCGCCAACTACCGCCAGCACTGGAAGTAGGCCGCCCGTGCCCGTGAACGGAAGACCATAATCGTTAGTTCGGGCGGGTTCACCGCGTCCTGCGGACGCTGCCTGGCGTGCTCGTGAACGAAAGTTCCTATTGACGAAAGCGAGCGGATTTGTTATATTTAGATTGAATACAATTTAATTTTATTCAAGGAGGAAGCATGGCTGAGATCACGCTCACATCTGAAAATTTCAAGGCGGAAGTTTTGGAGTCAAAAGTTCCGGTATTGGTTGACTTTTGGGCCACTTGGTGCGGCCCTTGCCAAATGATGGGGCCTGTCGTTGAGGAGCTTGCCAACGAAAGCGACGGAAGCTACAAGGTGGGCAAAGTCAATGTTGACGAACAGGGCGATCTTGCGCAAGAATACGGAATCATGAGCATTCCCGCCTTTTTTATCTTTAAGGACGGAAAGGTTTCCGCTTCCACAATCGGAGCGCAGGGCAAAGACGCTCTCTTGGAAATGTTAAAGTAAATTAGGAACAAACGTGCGCTGCTATAAGTGCTTCCGCCCGCTGGACTTTTGCCTTTGTCAATACACAAAGCCGCCGGTCCAGTCGGGGCTAAAATTCATTTTTCTCATGCATCCAAAGGAAGCCAAGCGGCAGCGCACCGGAACCGGCCGCATAAGCCACTTGTGCCTTCCCGACTCCGAGATTTTGGTCAGTTTGGACTACACAAAGGACAATGTTCCCGGAAGGCGGCTTTTTGACCTTTTGTCCGATCCAAAATACTTGCCCCTTTTGCTCTATCCCGGAGACGACGCATGGAACGCGGCCAACCCTAACTTTAAGAGCGCGGCTCGCGGAAAAATCCTGATGCCGATAATCGTTGACGCAACCTGGTTTTGCTCGCGGAAAATCTTGCAACACAACCCCTTTTTGCTGGACCTTCCAAAAATGTCCTTTGCCGGCAACTACCGCTCAATCTTTACGTTCAAGCACGAGCCGCGTCCTGAATGCGTTTCCACGGCGGAGACTTGCTACTATCTAATCAAGGAATTGCAGGAGGCCGGACTAGCCAACCCCGCCGCCAACCCCGAGCCGCTTATGACAGCCTTTAAGAAAATGATCAGCGACCAACTGCGCGCGGAGAACGAGCGCGTCCAAGGCCTGCGCCCCAGCACCCACGGCTACGATTGGAAATACACAAAGATAAAAGAAGACCCCTTCGCCGCGGAAAAATAACAAGCAGCGTCCGCAAGGACGCGGTGAAACCGCTCGAAACAACGATTAAGGTTTTTCAACCGACAACACGAGCGGACAACTCATCCCAGCGCGCGTACTTGGCGTCCAAGTCGGCGGACAGCGTTTGGTACTCGTCGTTCCAGGCGCGGATCTTTGCAAAGTCGCTTTCGCCGCTGGAAAGCGCGGTCTCCAGCTCGGCCTTGCGCGCCTCAAGCTTTTCTATGTCGGCCTCAAGCGCCGCGAATTCTTTTTGCTCTTTGAACGAAAGCTTTTTGGGCTTGGCGGGAGCCGCCGCGTCTTGGCCTTGCGAGCCGTTTTGGGCCGCCGCGTCTTGGCCTTGCGAGCCATTCTGGCCGCGCGCGTCTTGGGCTTGCGAAGCCTTTTGGGTTGCCGCGCTCAGCCGTTCCTCCCGCTCGCGTTCCTTTAAAAGCTCGATGTACTCTGAACACTTTCCGACAAAGCCTGACACGCTTCCGTCGTCTTCCAAAATGAAAAGCGTGTCGCAAACCTTGTCCATAAAATATCGGTCGTGGCTTACGATCAAAAGGCAGCCCTTGAACTGCGCCAAAAAGTCTTCCAAAATGTTCATCGTCCAAATGTCAAAGTCGTTGGTCGGCTCGTCCAGGATGATAAAGTTGGGATTGGAAATCAAAAGGCGGACAAGATACAAGCGCTTTCGTTCGCCGCCGCTTAACGACGAAACAGGCGAATGCTGGATTTTTCCTTCAAAGCCAAACTCGTTCAAAAAAAGCGCGGCGCTTAATTTGCGCCCGTCGTTAAGCTCAATCCATTCGGCGGCTTCTTCGATGTATTCAAGCGCGGTCATCGACAAGTCTTTGAACGTAGGATTTTGTTCGTAGTAAGCGATGTGGGTGTTTACGCCAAGAACAATGCTTCCGCTGTCGGGAGCAAGGCGGCCGGCAATCATGTTGAGGAGCGTCGTCTTTCCGCTTCCGTTGTTGCCGTAGATGCCGATTTTTTGCCCTTTGCTAAAGGTGTAGGAAAAATCTTTTAGGACGGGCGCTTCTTGGGCTTGCGAACTATTGCCGGCCGCCGCGTTTTGGGCTTGCGAGCCGTTCCCGCCGGCAAAGGCGAAGCCTTTTGGGTAATTCTTTGACAGCCGATGCAGTTCCAAGATTTTTCCGCCCAGGCGCGTTTCCTTGGTCTCAAAAGTAAAGCCCTTGTCTTCCTGGAATTTTTCGTGGGCGATCAATTGCTGGTCGCGCTGGATTCGCGCCTTTGCCTTGGTTCCGCGGGCGCAGGGGCCCCGCAAAAGCCAGTCGCGCTCAAAGCGCAAGACCGACTCTATGCGGCGGTCGGTGTTCTTGGCGATTTCTATTTCTTTTTCTTTCTTTTCCAAATACTCGGAATAATTTCCGTGATAGAGGGTAAGCCGCCCGCGTTCCAACTCGTAAATGTCGGAGCAGACGCTGTCCAAAAAATATCGGTCGTGGGTGACCATAAAAACGGCGCGGTCAGTGTTCCGCAAATAATCTTCAAGCCAAGAAATCGTCTTTATGTCCAAATGGTTTGTAGGCTCGTCAAGCAAAAGAATTTTTGTGTCTTCCACCAAGACTTGGGCCAGCGCGACTTTTTTTGTCATTCCGCCGCTAAGGGTTTTCATCTTGCGGTCAAGGTCGTGGATTCCCAGCGTTGAAAGTATAGAAGATATTTGCGCCTCGTAGTTCCACAAGTCGCCGTCGTTCATCTTTTTTTCCAGCGCGGCAAAACGTTCCGCCTGGCCTTGGCTCATGTTCCCCAAAGAAAGGCAAAGCTCTTGATACTCGTTTATGATTTTTAGCTTGGGGGAATCGCTTTTAAAGATGTGGCCGCGAATCGTGTCCTCGCCGTCAAAGGAGGGCGTTTGCGCAAGGTAGGAAAATCCCGCTTCCTTGTTAAAGACCACGCTTCCGTTGTCGGGAGCCAAAACACCCGCGACGCAATTTAATAAAGTTGATTTTCCGGCGCCGTTCTTTCCGATAAGCGCGGCCTTTTGGCCTTCGTCCAAGCCCAAAGTGACGTCGGTAAAAAGAGGAGCCTCGCGGCCGATTTTAGTGAGGCCCTTGATTGAAAGGAGGTTCATTGAGCTTCGTTCTCGCCTTCGGCAAAGGCCTTGGAGTAGTCTTCCTCGTCGCGCGGGCGGCTCTTTACGATTGTATGAATGTCGCTGTCAAATTTTTCGCGGATGTAATTGTGAACCAACTCTTTTCTTTCGCCTATAAGAGGATTCTTAAAAAGCAAGACAAGCTTGGCTTCGTTGTTCATCGGAAAAACCGCGTAGACCGCGACTTCGCCGACAGGAATTTGCTTTCCGCGCAAAGTAAAGTTCACCGACGGGATTACCGTTCCCTTTGGAAAAACAGAGGCGAGCTTGGCTTCTACCGAGCAAGCGGAGCCCACGATGCTTATGTCGTGCATTTTGAACTTGAAAAGGCGGCCGTTAATTTCGGCAAGCGCGATGGCCTCCCTGTCGGCGGAGCAAGAAACGCGCACGTATTGGCGGCGGCCCTTGGCGTTTTTGTCCTCAAGCTGCTGCTTTAGGGCTTGAATCATAAAGGGAGTTCTTGAATTAAGCGCTATCATTCCATGGTAGCAATTCTGGGCCTGTTCCAAGGCCTTCTTTTCCTTTGAGACAAGCTCGCTAGTCAATAGATAAAAAAGCGTGGAATTTACGGAATCGTCCTTTGAGCAAGAAAGGATGAAATTTATCATCTTGCGCTTTGTCGCGCCGTCGTCCGCGTATACAATGCAGATGGAACTTTTGTACTCGCGCAAAACCGATTTTGCGTCGCGGTAATTCTCGAGAAGATAAAATTCGTATTCGTTTTCCCTAAGGTCCTTAAAGACGTCTCCGTGGCCCGGAAAATCGGGGTTCAAAAAGATGACTTTGTGGCCAAAATCTGCGGGCGTTTGTCCTTCTGCCATAACCTAAATTATAAAGCGCGCCACCGTTTTTGTCTAGTCAAAAATCATATTTTGCGCTAATATAGAAAGAATGAAAACGGTTTTGCTTGAACTGCTGGCCTTTGCCTTGATTTGCGTTTTTGGAACGGCGGCGGGCGGTTTTATGATAATGATTTATCACAGCGTCACATCCTTTGTGGCCGGGGCGCAGCTTTCGCTTTTTGACGCCCAAATTTTCATAAACGGAGCGATCATCTTTTTCCCGATTCTTTTGCTTTTTGTTCCGATGTTCCTCCTTCTTACATTGGTTCGGCACCCCCGCTACAACAAAGTCGCTGGAGCGATAACAATCGCGGTCCTTTCGCTGGCCGCCTGGATTTTCGCCGCTCCGATTTCCTACAAAAGCGTCCAAAGGCAAAGCATCGCGCTGGACGAAAATCCGTCGGAACTGACCGCCGGCTATTTTAGGACAATCAACAAGCGCCTCTACTACTTTACTTTTGTAAGCGGCAACTACGTGAACGGAATCCGCATCGACGAAGATTATTTCACCGCCAACAATTCCTCCAGAACCGTAAAGCTTTTGAACAGCAGGTACATAAACTTTAAGCGCGACGCTTTGGGATTTTCTGATCCGATTATCGGAGAGAACTTGACTCCGCCGCCGGTCTTGATGTCTTTTTTGGCCGGAATAGAGACGATCCAGCAAAAGGCTTACGAAGCCTGCATGGGGGGAATGATTCCCTGGCTGCTTTTTTCTTCGCTTATGGCGGCGCTTGTCGCTTTGGGAGCGATAGTCTCCGCCAGCGACTGGAAATTGGCCGACGCCTTTTACATCACATTTGACACTTTTGCGATCATCACCTTAAACTGCTTTTACTTTTTGGGCCGCTTTGACACTTTTGTCAACGCGATAAACAACGTGGGAGGCTTTGCCGTAATAGTCGCGCAAAACTTCCAGTGCGCCATGAACTGCGCGATAATCTTGCTTGTGGTTTCCTTGGGAACATTTAAAGCCATCGTTCACGCCAACAAAAAAAGAAGGAGGACGCGATGAAAAAATTCCTTCCTTCAATGTTGGCGTATTCAATTTTCATGGCGGTCGCGCTTTGGACCGCGTGCTTTTTCCTTTTGCCCATGCAAAGCGTCGCGGCTGGCTCCGAGGCGGCGTACAAAACTGCCAACGCCTTGTCTTTTGTTTTGGAGGCGCTTCCATCCATTTTGCTAACGGGCTTTTTGCTTGCCTGTTCTTTGGCTTTTGCCGAATCGGAAGGCAAGACCGGCGCCCGCTTTAGCCCGGAGATAGCGCGGCTTTTAAAAAAGATAATCGTGGCCGCCTTGGTGACGACATTCGTCGCCTCCGTTTGCGTATTGGTCCTTTTGCCTTTTGAAAACTCAAAGAAAAAGTTCATGCACGAGATTCCGATCTTGATGACCGACTACTTGCGCTTGGCCGACCAATACCGCTTGCAAAAAAATCCCGAGGCCGCCATTCAATACGAAAGAAAGGCGCTTGCCCTTGACCCCAACAACAAGGAGCTAAAGGAGCGCGAGCGCAAGACCGAAGCCAAGCTTAAGGAATTGGAAGCCAAGCGCCGCGAAGAGCGCAACAAGAGTTTTTCGGAAACCAACCTAAACGACCACGGAAAAACGTTCCAAGGCTTTGACGAAAGCGAGATGACCGTTTTGCAAATGCTGCAAAAAGCGCGCGAGCTTTTTGAGGCCAAGGATTTTTTTGGCGCCCACTATCTTTCCGTCCAAGCGGAAAAACTTTGCGGCCCCAACGACCCCAACGTTTTTGAGGCCAAGGACATAGCGAGCCAGGCTTGGAACCGCTTGCAGGCCGCGCAAAAAGAAGAGCTCACCGCCGGAAACATTTTCTTTAGAAAAAAATGGGAAGGCTACAAGGCGCTCAACAACGGAAACTTTGAAGAAGCCTATTACATCTTCAACGACCTGGCGATGGAAGACGAAAGAAAGGCGCGCGACCCCGACGTTGTCCGCTACCTTAAAATTTCGCGCGACCAGCTTTTGGAGCAATTCTTTTTCATCGACGAAACTTACGACGCAAGCCTTTTTGAAAGCTCCAAGAACATTTACTTTTCGATTCATCACCCGGACGGCGGCTACGACATAATCTTGATTCACGGCGTAACCGAAGTTGACGGAACGGGCGGCATGGTCCGCTACTTGCGCGGCCTTGAAGTATTCTCCTTTGACGAGTACGGCCAGTTCAAGTGGTCTATGTCAACTCCATACGCAAAGATGAAGTCTTACGACACAAAATCTTTGGGCCTTTACGAAACCCAGCGCTTGGGAATCAATTCTTCCATCAAGTCGATTCCCTACATCATGCTCCGCTCCGTAAGCAGGAACTCCCGCGAGCAAAAGAACGAGCCGGTTTACAACTATGCCGGAACGCAGGAATACGCCACGCTCTTTTCAAAGAACCAGCTTTACCTTCCGATTCCTTACGAAGACTTTTCTTTGATTTTGCTTTCCGCGGCTGGAAAAGGAAACTTGAATCCCTTCTCGCTCAACCGCTTGGCGCGCAAGGCCCCCTACTACGGCTACTCCAGCGAAGTCTTTAGCGTGGAATCCCTTAACAGAATATTCTACCCCTTTATGCTTTTGGTGATTTTCATTTTTGTCGCAAGCATCGCGTGGAACTACAGGCTTGCGGCGGGAGCGATCTTTAAGTTCAAGTGGATTTTTATCCTGCCGATTTTGAACATAGTGTTCTATTTCTTGGAACGGCTTGTCGAATACATCATCAAGGTTTTGAACCTTGTCTTTATCGCGATGGCGGGAACGCGAATGGCGCTCTTGGCCGGAATCTGCGTCTACGTCGTCCTCTTGGTTGCGGTCAGCGTGCTGTTCCTGGCGCGCAAGAACGACTAGGAAACAAAACGAACGACTAAAAAAAAAGCGGCCCGCAGGCCGCTTTTTTTTGTTTCTCAATTCTTACTTAACTTCAACGCATTCAATATGCGCGCCCAAGGCCTTTAGGCGCGGAATCAAATTTTCGTAGCCGCGTTCGATTTGGTAAACGTTGCTGATGGAACTTTCGCCGCGCGCTATCATCGCCGCGATCACCATAGCCATTCCGGCGCGAACGTCGGGCGACACAAGCTTGTCGCCGTGAAGAACGCTGGGACCGCTGACAACGGCTCGGTGCGGGTCGCACAAAGTTATGCGCGCCCCCATTCCGATAAGCTTGTCAACAAAGAACATTCTTGACTCGAACATTTTCTCAAAAATCAAAACGTTGCCTTCGACTTGTGTCGCCACAACCGTCATGATGCTGGTAAGATCCGGCGGAAATCCCGGCCACGGAGAGTCGTCGATTTTTGGAATCATGCCGCCAAGGTCAGGGTTCACCTTCATGTCTTGGTTGGCGGCGACTTCAAGCGTGTTGCCGTTTATGTTCCAACGGATTCCAAGCTTTCCAAAAGCGATGCGCAAGGGCCTCATGTCCGGCGGATTTATGTTTTCTATTGTGACAGAACCGCGCGTGGCGGCGGCAAGTCCGATAAAGGAACCAATTTCCATGTAGTCAGGACCGATCGCGAAGTCGCAGCCATGAAGCTTTTTAACGCCGTCTATGATCAAGATGTTGGAACCTACGCCGGAGATTTTCGCGCCCATCGCGATGAGCATGTTGCACAAGTCCTGGACGTGGGGCTCGCTGGCAGCGTTGGTGATTGTCGTTCGGCCCTCGGCCAGCGCCGCCGCCATCAAGGCGTTTTCGGTGGCGGTAACCGAAGTTTCGTCAAGGAATATGTCGTCGCCCACAAGCTTGTTGGCGCTAAACTCAAATTTTCCGTCAATGTCCACGCGCGCTCCCAATTCGGTCAAGGCCAAGAAGTGGGTGTCCAGGCGGCGGCGCCCAATTACGTCTCCGCCGGGAGGCATCATGCTTGCTTTTCCAAGGCGCGCGATAAGGGGGCCAGCGAACAAAATCGAGGCGCGGATTTTTTTAGAAAGCTCCGGGGGAATCAAGGCGGTTTCGATTTTTTGCGCGGTGACTTCCCAAACGTGCTTTTCAACTTTTTTGACGCTCGCGCCGAGGCCTTCCAAAATTTTGAACATTACGCCGGCGTCTTCGATTTCCGGAATGTTTCGCAAGGTGACCTTTTCTTCAGTCAAAAGCGTCGCGGCGATGCAAGGAAGCGCGGCGTTCTTGTTTCCCGCGGCGGTTATTTTTCCCTTGATCGGAAATCCGCCTTCAATTCTGTATTCATGCATAAATTACTCCCAAATTGACTATTATGTCCGCGGCGCAAAGCATTTGGCCAAGGCTGACCCATTCGCGCTCGCTGTGGAACTGATGCGCTCCAGTAAAAATGTTTGGACAAGGGATTCCCATCTCAGTAAGGCGCGAGCCGTCCGTTCCTCCGCGAATCGGCTTGAAGACCGGCTCGACTCCGCTTTCTTTATAGGCTTGAACCAAACGCTCTTTTACAAAAGAGGCTTTTTCAATTCCTTTTTTCATGTTCAAATATTGCTGGGTGTGCTTTACCTTGACGCTCGCGCCGTAAGAGGCCGCGGCGGAGTCGGCCAATTTTTTGACCAACTTTTTTCGTCTTTCCATTCCGTCGCTGTCAAAGTCGCGCAACAAAAGGGCGACGCGGGCCTTTTCCATACTGCCTGAAATTTCAAAGGGAGCGAAAAAGCCGTCATAGCCGTCGGTCGTCTCGGGCGCTTCAGTTTTTGGCAATGACTGAACGAACAAGGAAGCGGCGCTTATGGCGTTGACCATTTCTGCCGCGCGGGCGTCGCCTGTGTGGGCGGCCTTTCCCGTAAAGACAACCTCGCTCTTGTAGGCGTTGAAGCATTCGCATTCCAACTCGCCGATGTGGCCGCCGTCAACGGTGTAGGCAAATTTTGACTTTATCAAGTCAAGCGGAACGTTGTCCATTCCGTGGCCTGTTTCTTCGTCCGGCGAAAAGCAAATCTCGATTTTTGGATGGGGAATGTTCTTGTTCTTTATCAAATAATGGAGAGCGGTAACAATCGCGGCCAAGCCGGCCTTGTCGTCTCCGCCCAAGAGGGTCGTTCCGTCGCTAGTGATTATCGTGTCGTCGCCGCTCTTTTTTACTTGCGGCTTGACGTTCTTACCAGAACATTCTTCCACCGTGTCCAAGTGCGCCAAAAGACAAAAAGGCTTGGCCGAATTTTTTGCGCCGCCAGCCGTTCCCGCTCCGCCCGCTAGATTGGCCGGAATATAGGCGTAGACGTACCCGTACTTTGTGACCTGGACGCCTTCAAATCCCAAGGATTTTAGTTCCGCGGCAATTTTGTTGGCAAAGTCGCGCTGGCATTCGGTGGAAGGCTGCCTTCCCTTGTCAGCGGCGGCGCTAGAGGATGTGGAAAAAGTTTTTGCGTAATCTATGAATCGCGCGAGCAATTCCTTTTCCCACGCGGAATCCTTTTTGAGATATTTCATCCGAAATAGGATAGCTTATTTTTTGGAAATTTTCAAGGTGGAACTTGTATATCAGGCTTTTAATACTTCGCAAGTGCGAACAATAAGCGAAATCGCCTCACTTATAGAGAATAAAATGTCCCCCCAGAACTAAATTCACTCTTTTTTTCATTTTTTTCCGAAAAAAGGATAAAAAACACAAAAAAAACTCTATCTTATATGTAGGCAAAGCGTAAAAGCGCGACCGCAATTCTCTCTTTATACGGAAGGTTCACAATGAACAAAGAAGTAGCTGTCAAAAGCGAAATAGAAAGCAAAATTCTCACAATACGGAATCAGCAGGTTATGATAGACCGTGATTTGGCGGAACTTTACGGCGTCGAGACAAAAGTTCTCAACCAAGCGGTAAAACGGAATATAGAGCGTTTTCCGGAGAATTTCATGTTTCAACTTGATGAATCAGAATTTGCAAATTGGAAGTCACAAATTGTGACTTCCAATTCTGACAAAATGGGGCTTAGAAAAAGGCCTTACGCATTTACAGAACAAGGCGTGGCAATGTTGAGCGCTGTTCTCAAAAGCAAAACCGCCGTGCAAATAAGCATAAAAATAATGAATGCTTTTGTCGCCATGCGGCATTTCTTGCAAAACAATGCGGAACTTTTCACAGAAATAAAAACAATCAAGCGGCATCAAATTGAAGCGGACATGCAAATAAAAGAGACGAACAATCGAGTTAACGAACTTTTCTCTTTAATGGACAAGTACCACATCGACGACACGCACGGCATTTTCTTCCAAGGACAGATTTTCGACGCCTACGCAAAATTTGAGCGCTTTCTGCGTTCCGCCGCTAAAGAAATAATTTTGATTGACGGCTATGTGGACCTTTCTGTGTTGGAACGGCTTTCAAAAAAGAAAAACGGCGTGGACGTCACAATTTACACAGACCCAAAGACAAAGCTCACACAACAAGACATACAAAAATTCAACGCGCAATATCCAACATTGAGCGTAAAGCATACCACAAAAATGCACGACCGCTTTTTGATTATAGACGGCAAGACCCTTTACCACATCGGAGCCAGCCTAAAGGATTTGGGCAAAAAATGCTTTGCTTTTGAAACGCTCGATTCTTCTTTAATCCAAAGCGTAATAAACAACCTATAAATTCCCTACTAGCAAAAACGCGGCAAATGCGCTACAATAACCACTATGCGTTTTACAAGCACGAGAGACAAAAAATTAGACAGCGGATTTTTGCAAGCGGTGACGGACTGCATGCCGACGGACGGAGGGCTTTATGTGCCGGAAGGAAACGTCGATTTGCGCCGCTGGATTTTGTACACGGACAACAACACTACATTCACTTCAATCGCGGGAACGTTGACAAGCGCCTGCATCAATACGGAATTTTCTCCGATCATTTGCGAAACAATCGCCACAAAGGCTTTTTCTTTTGAGCCCCAGCTAAAGCGTCTGGGCGACAACTTGTTCACTTTGGAACTCTTCAACGGACCCACAGGCTGCCACCGGGACTACGGCATTTCTTTCCTGACGTCCTGCCTGGAAACAATCTTGACCCTGAGCGGAAAAACGGCAACCTTCCTTGACTTGACCAGCGGCCCCCACGGAGCGTCGCTCAGCAGACAGCTCAGGGGAAAGAGCAGGCTCAAGTCAGTCTTGATTTATCCAAAGGGAAGCGTCCGCGGCCTTAATCCCGACGACTTTGTTTGGAACGGAGGGAACGTTTATCCTGTCGAAATCGACGGAGATCTTTCCGACTGCCGCCGCTTGATCCAAGAAATTTTCGCCGACCGAGAGCTGGTCAAAAGATTGAACTTGACGGTTTCGACGACGGCCAACATCGGCCGCCTTTTGCCGCAAGCGTTCTTTTACACATACGCCTTTTCAAGGCTAAAGGACAAAGTTTCTGGAGACATTTATTACGCGATGGCGCCGGGAAACTACTCCAACTTGGTTGCCGGCCTTTACAGCTGGCGCACTTGCCTTCCGCTAAGAGGCTTCATCGTTCCCACAAGCGGAGCCTTGGGAGCGGACGTGCAGGGCTACCCCATCATCACAGACTCAATGGTCAGCCTAAAGGACAGGCCGCCGGCAAACGCCAGCGACCCCAGCAACTTGGAGCGCTTGGAAGATTTCTTCACAGACTATTCGGCGATGATAAAAAGCTTCATCTACCCGGCCAAGGTTGACGAGACAGCCGCCGAAAAAGCCGCGCAAGACTTGTATAAAAACTACGACTTGATTTGCGACCAAGAGACGGCGCAAGCCTACGCCGCGGCAAAACTAAAGAAAGACTTGGACGACGGTTCGGGCGACGCGGTCGTCTTGATCCAGCGCGACCATCCGGCCTACACCGCGGACTTTGTCCAGCGTTCCCTCGGAGAAAAAATTTCCGTTCCCAAAAACGTTCAGGAAGTTTTGGCTCCCTTTGACCTTAAGCGGCCCCTTGCAAAGACTAAAGAAGAACTAGTCAAGATTTTGGAACAAATCCAATAGCTGGTCAAAGCGGTCAACCTTGGCCGCAAATTCCTTTACGTCTCCAAAACCGTAACTGGCAAAAACAAATTTTACTCCGGCATCGCGGCAAGCGTCCGCGTCGCCTTGGGTGTCGCCGACATATACCGGCGCCTTTATTCCGTTCCTGCGGACAAGGTCGCGCAAGTTGTCGGCCTTGCCAAGACCGGTGTCGCCGTAACATTCGTAGTCGCTGATAAAATCTTGGATTTTGTTTTTTTGCGCCGTAAGCTCGATGTAGCCGCTTTGGCAGTTTGAAACGATGTAAAGCTTGAACTTGTTGGCGAGCGCCTCTATCGTTTGTCGGACTTTGGGATAAGCGATGTCCTCTTGGTTTTCTTTTATCGCTTCCTGCTCGCGCTGACAGCACTTTTCCATCAAAACGTTTTTTTGCTCTTGCGTAAGGTTTGGCCACAAGTCGTCGGCGATGACGTTCATCGGCTTTCCGAATTCTTTTTGCAAGGAGGCGGGATCTGTCAAAGCGGCGTCGTATCCGCAATCGGCTATCGCCTTGTTCCACGCTCCCGAAACCACGCCGGTGGTGTTCCATATCGTTCCGTCAATGTCCAAAATAATTCCGTCAGTTTTTATCGCCATTCTGCCATAATAAAATAAAACTGATTGAAAAGCAACACGTCTTTCGCTATAATTAAAGAATGAGCGAAAATGTCCAAAACGAATACGACTTTATTTCTATCGGAGCGGGAGCGGCAGGCCTTGCGGCCGTACAATACGCGGCGCGCTCGGGACTAAAGGCGCTGGCGCTGGACCTATCGGTCGCGGGCGGCCAAGTCCTAAAAATCGCGGGCTTGGAAAACTACCCCGGCGTTTTTCCCGCGGCAAACGGCTTTGCTTTTATTCAAACGATGCAGGAACAGGCCAAGGCCTTTGGAGCGCAAATCCAAAGCGTCCAAGTAAAATCAATCGACAAAATCAAAGATAAATTTGAAATCGAAACTTCAAAAGGAAAATACTCCGCAAAGGCCGTCGTTTTGGCGACCGGAGCGGAACACAAGAAACTCGATGTTCCCGGCGAGAAGGAACTTGAAGGCCGGGGCGTAAGCTACTGCGCCGTTTGCGACGGCCCGCTTTTTAGGAACAAAACTATTTTTGTAATCGGAGGCGGAGACGCCGCTTGCGACGAAGCCAACTATCTTTCGCAGCTGGCCGAAAAAGTTTTTTTGGTCCACCGCCGCGACCAATTGCGCGCCCAAAAGGCCGTCGCCGACAGAGTTTTGGCCAACCCAAAAGTCACGGTCCTGTGGAATAGCGTTGTCCAAGAAATCAAGGGCGGCCAAAGGGTGGAATCAATCGTTTTGAAGAATGTCCAAGACGGTTCGCTGACCGAGATGCCCGCCGCGGCCGTCTTTGTCAGCGTAGGAATGCTTCCTAAAAACGAATTGATTTCAATGCTAAAAACGGACCAGGCCGGATACATCGTCACCGACGAAAAAATGCAAACCACGATTCCCGGCCTATACGCGGCGGGCGACGTGCGTTCAAAGCCCTTCCGCCAAGTTGTCACCGCCACAAGCGACGGAGCGATCGCGGCCTTTGAAGCGGCGGAATACATTCGGAGCCTGGCGTAAAATGAAAAAAATCCTGACAAAAATCGCGATTCTCATTTTGCTTGCGTTCCCCAAAAACGCCGCCGCGCAAGACGACATAAATTTTTGGAGCGACTACCCCAACGAAGAATTGGCCGACGCGCTTGTCGCAAGGATGAGCGACGAAGAATTGTATTCGCAAATCCTTATGTTCGGCTGGGCGGGAGCGGAACCCAGCGAACTTTTGAACGAATGGGTTTCCTCGCGCGGCTTGGGCAGCGTAAAAGTTTTTGGTTGGAACACAGACAACACAACTCTTGTCGCCCGTTCGGTAAAATCTTTGCAGCAAAAGGCCCAAAAGCGAAAGTTGCAAATACCCCTTTTTGTCGCCACCGACCAAGAGGGCGGCTGGATCCGCCACGTAAAGGGAAACACATCGATTACGCCCGGCAACTTGTCGATAGGCGCGAGCGGCTATCCTTACGACGCTTACTATTCAGGCTATTACATAAACAAAGAAATCGCCGCGCTTGGCATCAACATGAATTTCGCGCCGACAATCGATTTGTACACCGACAAAAATTCCACGATAATCGGAACGCGCTCCTTTGGAGAGAACGCTCGCATCGCGGGAATCCTTGGAGCGGCCTGGGCAAAGGGCTGTCTTGACGCCGGCGTGATTCCGACGGCAAAGCATTTTCCCGGCCACGGCGACACGCAAAACGACTCGCACTTGTATTTGCCAAGCATCAACATCGACCAAAAAACTTTTGAGAACCGCGAGTTGGTTCCGTTTAAATATTTGATAAAGGAAAACGTTCCTGCGATAATGAGCGGACACTTAAGCTTTCCGCAACTGCGCCCCAACGGCGAGCCGGCCAGCCTTAGCGAATATTTTTTGACCGATGTTTTGCGAAAGCAGCTGGGCTACAAGGGCCTTATCATCACGGACGACATGATGATGAACGGAGCCACAATGTACGCGGGCTCGGTCTCACGCGCCTTTAAGATGGCGATCGACGCGGGAAACGACATCGTGATTTCTTCCACCACCGCGCAGCTTGACGAGCCGCTTTGGACCGGCGTAATCGCATCGATGAAGCGCGACACAGACTTTAGGCAAAAGGTCGTGACCGCCGCCCGCCGCGTAATCCTTGCAAAATTGAACTATTACAAGGGCAAGAACACCGCTCCCCTTTACCCTGACGAAAACCAAATCGACCAGCGCATCCCCGACAAGGAAGGCCAAAAATTTTTCTTGGACCAAGCCTGCCGTTCCATCACCGCGCTAAAAAAGAAGTCGCTTCCTTTTACAAAAGAGTCTGCGGGAAAAGTTTTGCTTTGCGGAAGCGAGCCGCAATTTTTTAAGGCCGGAAAAGAACGCTGGCCCACTAGCGGAGAGTTCCGCTTTAACTACGCGATGGGCCCCAACGAAACTCAATGGGCCGCCCAAAACATCTTGTCAACGGCGCAAGGCTACGACACAATCATAATGTGCGTCGCGGACCAAAACAGCGCGGCCGTCGCCAAAAGCCTAAGCGCGATCGCCGGCAGAAAGCGCGTCGTAATCTTTGCGATAATGTCTCCGGTGCTGGTAAAAGACTTTGACTGGGCCGACACAATTCTTTTGGGCTACTCCTATTCGCCCTACGCGTTGGAAGCCTTGGTCGGAGCGGCCGCCGGCGAATTCGTTCCGCCGGGAACGGAACCGATCAACTAACCAAAGCGCGGCTACGTTCCGTCAGCGAGCGCAAAAGTCGCCGCCCGCAATAGTCTTTTTGCAAACATAAGAGCCCGCGCGCTTTTTAAATCCAAAGTCAGCGAACTTTTCTTTTACTGGCTTTGCGGAAGAAAAAACGTAGTTGTAATCCATGGAGAGTTACGCGGTGACGGACGCTTGCGCTTCTTTTTGAAGCTGCAACACTTGCTCAAGGGGAAGGTTGAGGGCTTGGGCGATTTGTTCTGGAGTGCCAAGATTCATATTCAAAAGATTTTTGGCGCTTTCCAAAGCATGCTCTTCCCTGCCCCTGTTATATGAGTAAGTCTTTTCGCGTTCCCAGTCCATATACTGCTTCCTCCATTGAGTGTTGCGCTTGGCGTTGTCCACAAGCTTCTTAACTTTGTCCGTAAAAGCGTCGCAACTTTTATTGCTTGCGACCATTTGCAGAAACGCCTTTTGCCTTTCATTTAACAGTTTATCACAGTTTTGGGAAATAAAAAAGTATTTGTAGGCCCTGTCGTTCATTTTTATTTTTGGATCTTCACGACACAAATTTTCAAAAGTGTACTTTGCAAGCCCTTTGTCAAAAACATCGTCAATACAAATAAATACGATGAACGAAGTCCTAAGTTCCTTGTAATCCTGTCCAGATTTTAACAAATCCACATCAATCACGCCTTGATAATAGCGGGCGCGCTCAGGCAGTTCCTTTGTGTCTTTGGCCTGAAGCTCTATATTGTAAACCTTTTGTCCGCCGGCATCCTTTGCGTAAACGTCCATTCGGATTCCTTTGCTTCCAAAATCGACATTGACTTCCTCCTCTTGGCTCATTTCAATTTTTTCGATTTTGAACTCAAGCAAGATTTCCAACAATTCCTGACAAACATCAGGATTATTCCTCATAACTTTGTAGAAAATAAAGTTATTTGCGATGGTGGCTTTTTCCCACTTTTCTTCAGGCGTCTCTTCGCGCGCATTTTCCATATAAACTCCTTTTGCTTTACGCAATGTTTTTCATACATATAGATAGAGTTTTTTTTAAAGATTTTTGCTTTTTTTGGAAGAAAAATGGGAAAATTTTTATGTTTTTTACGGAAATGCGCTATAATACACCACTAAGAGGCTCACCATATGATTTTTGATTTTTCCGACGGCGATTTTATTTTTCCGATGAACGATAAAATGGGCTTGGACATGAATGGAGACCTTCACATGCGCATGGGCGACAACTTATCCTTAAACCTAGACGACGGCGACATTCACCTTACAAGCCCCTGGGATAAAAATGACGGCCTGTTTTCCAAAGACGACGACTGCGACAGCAACGGACTTTGGGGGTAAAAAATGGGCTGCGGCTCAATTGTCATCGTCACTCTGCTCACTTGCTGCGGCTGGGTTCCAGGCGTAATCGGAGCGCTGGTGATTAATAATAAATAGCCTTGCCCCATTCTCCCCTCTTGCGCTAATATAATCCTATGAACGAAATCTACGACTTCATTAAAAAGTGCGGGGTGTATTACCTTGCCACTGTGGACGGGGACCAGCCTCGCGTGAGGCCCTTTGGAACGATCGACTTATTCGACGGAAAGCTTTACATTCAGACTGGAAAGTCCAAGGACGTTTCAAAGCAGCTTGCGGCCAATCCCAAGGCGGAGCTTTCTTGCTTTGACGGAGCGGCGGGAACGTGGCTTCGCGTGGCGGGCCAGCTTGTGAACGACGACAGGGTGGAAGCAAAAAAGCACATGCTCGACAACTACCCGGACCTTCGCAGAATGTACGACGAAAACGACGGCAACACGCAAGTCCTCTACTTTAAGAACGCGACGGCGACGTTCGCCAGTTTTACCGCCGAGCCAAAGGTCATTAAGTTTTAAGAAAAAATTTTCGCCGCGACATTCGCCCCGTTCTTGGGCTTGCGAACGCT
The DNA here is from genome assembly GCA_045131275.1 of Treponema sp. Classification (GTDB taxonomy): domain Bacteria; phylum Spirochaetota; class Spirochaetia; order Treponematales; family Treponemataceae; genus Treponema_D. The sequence goes on along the minus strand of JBGUQT010000070.1, from coordinate 14,056 downwards.
GCGGCAATAGGAGTTTTTTATGCCGATGATTCAAGCAAAGGTGACGATGGAGTTGCCGCAGGAAAAGCGCGACGTTCTCAAGGCCGAATTTGGAAAAGCGATCAGCCTTATGAACAAACCCGAAAGCTATCTTATGATCGACCTTTCCGACAAGTCCGACTTGTATTTTGGCGGAAAAAAATTGGACAAGGGCGCTTACGTCGAAATAAAAGTTTTGGGGAACGTTGACGCCGGCGCTTCTAGCAAAATGACGGCGCGCGTTTGCGAAATCCTGCAAGCGCAGTTGGGCATTCCGGGCGACGCGGTTTACGTAAGCTACTTTGGAACTTCCAACTGGGGCTGGAACGGAAGCAACTTTTAAGCGCGATGATTTTTGACCTGAGCGTCGTAATAAAGGCGCAAGAAGAAAGCGACAAAAATTTAATTCAAAAAAAACTCAACGCGGCGCTTAGGCAAAAATATTCCGGCGACGAGCGAGCCGAATTTGTCTTTGTAAAAAAATCGATCGACGCGCGGCACGGCCAGCTAAAGCTTTGCCTGCGCTACAAGGCGTATGTCGGCCAAAAACCCGGCCCAGCCCAAAAAGAATTTTCGTGGCGCAAAGCGGACGGCGATAAAAAAGTCGTTGTAGTCGGAAGCGGCCCCGCCGGACTTTTTGCAGCCCTAAAACTTTTGGAGCGCGGCGTCCAACCAATCATAATCGAGCGCGGACGGCCCACCAACGAGCGAAAGCGCGACATCGCGGCCATCAGCGTAAAAGGCGTCGTTGACGCCGACAGCAACTACTGCTTTGGCGAAGGCGGGGCCGGCACTTTTAGCGACGGAAAGCTTTACACGCGCAGCAACAAGCGCGGAAACATCGACGAAATTTTGCAAATTTTCGTTCACTTTGGAGCGGATCAAAAAATTCTTACGGACGCGCATCCGCACATCGGAACCAATCGCCTTCCGCAAATCATCAACAACATGCGCCAAAAAATTTTGGAGTTGGGCGGAGAGTTCCACTTTGAAAGCCGCGTCGTGGATTTTATCATTGACGGAGCGAACGCAGCCAAAAATGTCCGCGGCGTTGTGGCGCAGACGTCGGACGGATCAAAAGAATTCTTGGCAGACGCGGTGATTTTGGCCACGGGCCATTCCGCCGCGGACATCTACGAAATTATAGCGCGCGCAAGCCCCCAATCTTTGGAAGCAAAAACATTCGCTGTCGGCGTCCGCGTGGAGCACCCGCGCGAATTGATCGACACAATCCAATACCACGGAAAACGCGGCCAGACAAATCTTGGAGCCGCCGAATACCGGCTTACAACGCAAGTCCAAGACCGCGGCGTTTACTCCTTTTGCATGTGCCCCGGCGGCTTTGTGGTTCCGTCCGCGACCGGCCCTGAAGAAATTGTCGTTAACGGAATGAGCGCCGCCGAGCGCAATTCCGCTTGGTCCAACGCGGCCATCGTCGTGGAAATCAGTCCGGAGGACGTCGCGGATTTTGGCCCTGCGACCGATCCGCTTTCCGGCTTGCGCTTTAGGTCTTGGCTTGAGCATGAGACTTGGCTCCACGGCGGCGCGAGTCTTGGCCTTGAAAACAATCCAAATCCCAACGCGGCTCCGGCCCAGCGAATGGTTGACTTTTTGGCGGGCCGGCCAAGCCAGACGCTCCCAAAAAGCAGCTACACGCCGGGCTTGGTTCCCAGCCGCTTGGACCAATGGCTCCCCCCATTTATCGGGGAACGGCTAAAAGAGGGCTTTAAGTCCTTTGACAAAAACATGAAAGGTTTTATAAGCCCGGACGCGCTTTTAATCGCCAGCGAAACCCGCACTTCCACGCCCGTCCGCATTTTGCGCGACAAGGCTAGTTTTGAGTGTTTGGGCCTTAAAAACCTTTACCCCTGCGGCGAAGGAAGCGGCTGGTCGGGCGGAATCGTCTCCAGCGCCATGGATGGTCAAAACGCCGCCGCGGCCATTTTAGGTCAGTGAAGCCTTTTAGTTCGCCGCGCTTTTAGGCCAGTGACCAGTTTTGGCGCGCGCAAAAAATTCTTGATTTTTGCAAGCGTTAGCGCTATTGCCAGCCCGCGCGAGCGGGCAGTTGAATAAATTACCTCTAGCAAAAGCGCATGAAATGCGCTATAATTATCCTATTGTGATAAAAAAACATTATTGGATCGTTATTTCATTCTTAGTTCTTAACGCTCTCCTCGCCCTTTTCATAGTTCAAGAGAGGAACTATGTAAACCAGGCAAAAGACATCGCCGTTCAATTTAAGGCTAATTTCTTAAAGGATTCCGTCACAAACTTTATCCACGAGTTTGAACGGAATAGAGAAGACTCAATCGAAAATTTTGACTTCGCCGTTTCGGAGCGCGAAAACAACTTGGCGCAAACCTTGGCCTACGCCCATTCGGTCAACGCGGTTCAAGCGGTTGTGGACAAAACATTCACTTCCAACGACACTCGCGGGATGTGGGGTTATGTCCTGGTCGTAGGCCTTGACGAGCAAATCGCCTTGTCTCAAAACGTTCCCGACGGCTGGGACAAAACAACCCGCACCTTGGACGAAATCTTTTGCGCCTGGCGCGAAGTCGAAAATCCTGTGGGCCGCTTTTATTTTGGAGTCACGCAAGACCACCTTTACAACACGATGGTTTCCATCGTCAGGTCAAAAATCTACGATTCACACTTTGTCGAAGAAACATATTATTGGATTAACCAAGTCTTAAACTACAAGGGCGGAAAAGACTACGCCGTCCGCTTGATCCACCCCAACCCCCGCTCGTCGGAAGGCATGATGCTTTCAACCGACATGCAGGACGCGATCGGCGACCGCCCCTACGAAACCGAGCTTGAAGGAATCAACAAAGACGGAGAAGTTCTCAGCTCCTACTACTTTAAGAAAAAGGATTCCGACAACTTTGCCCGCAAAATCACTTACGCAAAATTGTACAAACCCTACAACTGGATTGTCTGCATGGGTTCCTACTACGACGACATTTACAACTACGTCGACACAATAAATAGAGTTCGCGGAAAGTCGTTGATGCGAATCGCGCTTCCCTTGGTAATCATCCTTGACCTTTTGGCCGCCTTCTTTATCGCGCGAATGTTCTACACCGAACGAAAGGAAAGCGACGCCGAAAAGAAGCAGCTTAACCGCGACCAGTTGACAGACGCCGACTCAAGGGCGTCAGGCGAGCGCGAGCTAAAACGAAAATTCAACGAATACAAATCGACAGACGAAAGTCCCGCCATAATGGTTATGGACGTTGACAACTTTAAGACAATCAACGACACATACGGTCACGAAACCGGAGACTTTGTCTTGATTCAAATAGTGAACGTCTTTTACGAACAAAGCCGTTCAAGCGACATTTTGATTCGTTGGGAAGGCGACAAGTTTGTCGGCGTCTTTAAGGGAATGAAGAAAAACGTTTGCTGGACCTACGCCCAAAAATTGCTTGAGGCTATTTCGCAAAAGAAAATTCAATACAAGGAAAGGCACATTCAAACGACAGTTTCTTTGGGCTTCTCGTTCTTCAACAAAGAAGACAAAAACCATCTTCAAGTTTTGGAACGCGCCGAAAACGCGATGCTTGAAGCCAAAGGAGCCGGAAAGAACCGGGCCAGAGTTGACTAAATGGAATCAAACAACCAAAACGACCCGCGCGAAAAAACAATCGCGCGGGTTTCTCTTTTAAGCATAATCGCCAACATCGCCCTTGCGGGATTCAAGGCGGTTGTAGGACTTGCGGCTTCGTCAATCTCAATAGTTCTTGACGCGGTCAACAATCTTTCGGACGCGCTTTCGTCAATCATCACGATTATCGGAATCAAGCTTGCCTCAAAAAAGCCGGACAAAAAGCACCCTTACGGCCACGGAAGGATCGAATACGTAACCGCCAGCGTAATCAGCGCCATCATCATTTACGCGGGCCTTACAGCGCTAAAAGAATCGATCGAAAAAATAATCCACCCCGCGCGCGCGGAATACTCCACGGCGGCTTTTGTGATTTTAATCGCGGCGATTTTTGTAAAAATAGCGCTGGGCATGTATGTAAAAGCCGCCGGCAAAAAAGTTTGCAGCAAAGCGCTGGAGGCTTCGGGAGACGACGCGCGCAACGACGCGATTTTGTCCGCGTCGGTTTTGGCCAGCGCGCTTGCGATGAAATTTTTTGGCCTTTCGCTAGAAGCTTATGTTGGAATTTTGATTTCTGTCTTTATCATTAAAAGCGGAATCGAAATGCTAAAGGACACGCTTGACGACATCTTGGGAGCGCGCGTTCCCCGCCAAACAGCGCTGGCCGTAAAAGAAACGATTTGCAAAACAAAAGGCGTTTACGGCGCCTACGACTTGTTCCTGAACGACTACGGCCCCGAACGCTTGCAAGGCTCCGTCCATATAGAAGTTGACGACACGATGACCGCGCAAGAAATTGACGAGCTTTCAAACCAAATAATTCTGAGCGTTTACAAAGAGCACCGGGTCATTTTGACAGCCGTTGGAATTTATTCGCGCAACACTCGCGAGCCCGAAGCAGTTACGGCAAAAGAAAAAGTCATTTCGATTTTGGAAAGCCACAAGGACGTTTTGCAAATGCACGGCTTTTATTTTGACAAGAAAAAGAAAATCATAAAATTTGACGTGATTATTTCGTTCGACTCAAAAGACCGCGAAGCCGAATGCGCCTCAATCTTGCAAGAAGTTCTGCAAGAGTTCCCCGGCTACAGCGTAAAAATCAACCTTGACACTGACATGTCAGACTAAAGATTGCCGGGCCAAGCCAAGCAATCTTTTACCTAAGATTTCTGCGCTTGCATCGCCGCATCCACTTTTTTCACAAAGCTTTCGCCCCAGTAGTCGCAAAGCGTCGCGTAAGCTTCTTCGCGCAATTCGGGAACGACGGTTTGCTCGTATTGCCGCAAATTGTTGACCAAGTAGCCGCGCGCCATCGCTTTTATTTTCTCGATTTCGTCCGGGAGAATCGCCGGGCCGCCATTCGCGTCGGCGCTTTCGTTCGCGTTTGCGCCGCGCTCCTCTATCCATTGCGAAAGCACCGTAAAGACGCTGGCCGCCGAGCAAACCATGCGCCACTTGCGCATCGTGTCGATTTTGCGCGCGCTGGTCATGCCAACGTTCAGCCTGTAGCGGTAAACTTTGTCCTTGATTCCAATGTAGGAAGAGGCTTTTTGCGCCAAAAAGAAAAACAAAAGCGCGTCGTCGGCCATGTTGCATTCCGTGTAGGGAATCTCGTCAAAAGCCTCAAGCCACAGGGAGCGCTTTATAAGCTTTCCCCAAGTGTTGGCCGTAAAGGCGCCTTCCATAAACCATCGGCGGAAGACGTCGCGGCCAAAAATTTGTTCGTAGGAAATCATGCCAAAACGGTTTTTCTTTGCGGGCGTGAAATTTCCGGCCGCGTCAAAAGAGCCGGCCGCGCTCGTTCCGTGGATTATGTCAAAGGATTGTCCGTCGCCGCGTTGGGAGGCCGACCAAAGCGCGCGGAGGGCGCCGCTTTCCATTTGGTCGTCCGAGTCCAGTTGCGTGATGTAAAGGCCGCCAGCCGCTTGCGCCAAAGAGCGGCGGACTTCTATCAAGCCGCGGTTTTCAGAATGTTCGACAAACTTAAAGGCAACGGGCGGGCGGCCTTGGCTTTTACGCGCCTTGCAGCATTCCTTTTGAACGGCTTTAAAAATTTTTTTGGCGCTCCGCCCTTTTTGGTCGCGGCCGCGGCTTGCGTCGCTGACCACGACAATTTCAAAACTGTCAAAATCCTGCCCTGCCGCCGACCGCAAGCAAGCCTCCAAAAAAGGCTCTGTGTCGTAAACGGGAACGCAAACAGAAATCAGCGGCTGGCTTTTGGCGGCCTTAAGCATTTATTCGTCGCCAAACGGAATGCCAAGATAAACCGTCGTTCCGCTGCTATCATCCTCGCCAAAGGGAGAGCCATTGTAAATAAACACTCTGCTGCCAGCCAAATACTCCGAAAATGTCATTATCTCGCCAAAACTGTTTGTGTAAATGGAGCCGGTCGCAATATCCGAAAAGGCTTCGTTGTTGTCCGTATAGCCTGAAATCGCAAAAGACTCCAAGTCAACAGTGACAACACGCTTAGCGTTTTTGTGGCGCAAGCCGCCTTTATACGTATCAGCGTAAAAGGCCGCGCCGTTGTCGGCGATTACAAGCTGCTTGGGTTTTATCGCCACAAACTTTTGCGGACCGTAAAAGCCTTTGGAAGCGGCGCCAGTGGAAGGAGAATAAATCTTTGGGAGCTTTGATTTTATTGTATAATCACGCTCGGGCCAGACGCAGCTTATATTGCCGGAAATCATCCATTTTGTCTGTTTTGTTTGCGAAGCCGAGGCTTGAACCGTATAGAAATCATAAAACTGACCGGCCCCAGGAGAGAAGTAATATCCGTAGAAGCCCGTGTTGGAAACATCCATCGCGTCTTCTGTCCAACCAATTGTTTTAACGCTCTTTGTCGAAACGTCGCACTTTATGAGCGCGCCTCGGCTCTTGTAATAAAGCTCTTCCGAGCCATAAAATTTGTTGTCTATGTTATCTTCGATTTCCTTAAACAGCAAATACACCGCGCCGTCTTGATAAAGCATGTCGGTGAAATTTAATTCAGGCTCGTAATCGCTCACAGTAGCGCCGCTTGGAAGCGGAATCTCCGCGACGATTTCCGAATCAACATCATAAGTGGTTTGGCCGTAATTATATGCGCTGTCAGTCTTGCGCGCAAGGTCTGCCTTTAGGAGATACCAGCCGCCTTCTGATGAACGGCCGACAAAATAACCGACGCCTCCTTGAATGGCGAACATTTTGCGTATCAGCAAATTAAAGCCTTGAGGCTTCAACACATACGCTGTCTGAGCGTTGATTCCGCTCTTTATAAAATCGCCGGTTCCATAAAGAACATAAGTATTATCACCTTGTTTCTTTAACGCGAACAATTCGTTTCTCTTTATGTCGCAAGCGATTGAGTCAAAGGACATCGGGTTTCCTTCGCCGTCCGCGCATTCGTAAACAGCGACTCCGTCAACAGACGGCCCAATATTCAAATTGGTTGACTTTATGTAAACCCCGCCGCCATCAAAGCCTACCGACAGTGTATAAAATTTTCCGTCGCGGTCAAAGCAGAACGAGTGGGTTTTCTCGTCAACAGTGCCGTCGGTTCCGCTTGAAGAAATCGCCGTTCCGGTCAAAGAGGCGGATGGATTGTCCATAATGTAATAATTATAATCAGAACCGTTCGACTTCTTATACAGCGCGTAGCTCGTATCGACAACAGCCAAATCCGACGCGTTAAGCGACACCGAGTTTGTTTGCGTTTTTATCGGGCTTACCGAGCCTTCCGTAATCGCAAAATAAATCGGATTGGACGCGCTGTTACGGCCAAGCAAGACAAACACAACGTCCGTTCCCTTTGCGCTAGGATCGTCTTCAGAAACAGGAAGGTACATGATGTCCGAAACAATTGCAGTGTCGCCTTCTATTTTAACGCTTTCGGTGTCCGACGGATCTATGTTCGCCAATCCTAAAAGGCCGTCGTCATATTGGTAGTTTTTGCAAATCTCAAAGCGGTCGCCATTGTCCTTGGCGGCCCTTAGTTTTTTTATAAAAACGCAATCGGGGTCGCAGGCCAAAATCTGGTTCATGCTTAGAGAAAAATCAGGCGCAGTCTCATACTTAACCGTAAAGCTGAACGGAATGAAAGCGTAGTAATTGCAAACCGCCACAGTAAGCTTGTTTTGTTCCGCCTCGGCCTGAACGGTTATCTCGTTGGACTTTCCAATCATGAACGGATGCGGATTGTCGCTCTGGCTCACTTGAAAAACCTTTACTTTGGCCCAAATCTTTTTTCCTACAGGAACGTTTTCAAAAGAAACGGTCTGGCTTGAAAACTTAAAGCCGCCATGCAAGCCGTCCATGCCATGCGTTCCGTCGGCGTCGCCGCGCTCTTCGTTCGCGCGCTCTTCGTTGGCTTGAACGGATTTGCTGTCCGAGTAATCGCCTTGCAAGGAAATTTCAAAACGCAAGGTTATAACTTCTCCAGCGGGCTCTTCCGCGGGCTCCTCGGAAGGATCGGTGTTTAAGCTTATGTTTTTGCGCTTGGCCGCGTCAAAGGCTTTTTGAATGAACTCTTTGTCCAAAGAAAAGGACACTGTTCCGCTTTCTGAACTTGAACCGTTAGAAACATTTGAGCAAGAAAAGAACGGCATGACAAGGACCAAAGACATCGCGGCAAAAAGCCCGCGAAAAATTGACTTTCCTTTCATTCATCACCTCAATCGTCTATTGTAAGGCATATTTTTTGCCTCGTCAAGGCGAGCGCAAGTTTGCAACTTTTTTTAAAAATCCTATTGACAGTTTTTTTCATTAGCGCTATAAATCACAGCATAAGACGATGAGGTCGCAGGAACTGGGTGTTCCCGTGACCTTTTTTCTTTAAACGGCGATGGGGCCGGACTTTCTGCGCGAACGCGTGGCGCGGAGGTCTGGCCCCGTCGTTTTTTTTTACTCAAGGAGGAAACGTTATGAGTGAAGTTTGGAGCGTATGGTTCCTAATCGGCGCCGCTCTTGTATTCTTTATGCAATGCGGTTTTGCCATGGTCGAAACAGGTTTTACGCGGGCTAAGAACGCGGGAAACATCATCATGAAAAACTTGATGGACTTTTGCATCGGTACTCCGATGTTCATGCTCTTGGGCTTTGGCCTTATGATGAGCGAGAACTATTTGTTCGGCGTTATCGGAAAGCCCAACTTGCAGCTTTTCACAAACTTTGCCGAACTTGACTGGTCAAGCTTTGTGTTCAACTTGGTCTTCTGCGCCACAGCCGCCACAATCGTTTCCGGCTCAATGGCGGAACGCACCAAGTTCAGCGCCTACTGCATTTATTCCGCGGTAATCAGCGCGGTAGTCTACCCGATCGAAGCCGGTTGGGTTTGGAACAGCCAAGGCTGGTTGGTTCAGCTTGGATTCGTTGACTTTGCCGGCGGAGCGGCCATCCACTCTGTAGGCGGCGTCGCGGCTTTAATCGGCGCCATCTTCCTTGGCCCCCGCATCGGAAAGTACGACTACGACAAAAACGGCAAGGTCACAAAGGCCCACGCCATTCCCGGCCACTCTCTCACGCTTGGCGCTTTGGGAACTTTCATCTTGTGGTTTGGTTGGTACGGATTCAACGGCGCCGCTTGCACCCAGTTGGAAGGCGTTGGCGGACTTGCGGCCGTTTTCACAACGACGACAATCGCTCCGGCTGTCGCCGCCATCACGACGATGTTCTTCACTTGGTTCAAGAACGGAAAGCCCGACGTTTCAATGACCTTGAACGCCTCGCTCGCCGGCCTTGTAGCCATCACTCCGACTTGCGCCACTGTTGACGCGCTTGGAGCGACAATCATCGGAATCGTAGCCGGCATCATCGTAGTAATCGTTGTAGAAGGCTTGGACCTCAAGCTTCACATCGACGACCCGGTTGGAGCCGTAGGCGTTCACCTTGCCAACGGCATTTGGGGAACCTTGTCTGACGGTTTGTTCAACGTAGAGAGCGGCGTTTTCTACGGCGGCGGATTCGGGCACCTTGGCGTTCAGGCCTTGGGCGAATTTACAATCGTCGCTTGGACGACAGTGTGCATGATAATCACGTTCACCTTGATCAAGAAGTTCCACGGCCTTCGCGCCAGCCGCGAGGAAGAAGTCATCGGCCTTGACAAGTTGGAGCACGGAATCGACAGCGCTTACGGCGGATTCATCATGGCTCCGCAAGTCATGACAGAAGGCGCCACTGGAATCGGCGGACTTAGCGCCGCAAATCTTGGCGGAGGCGTTACCGGCGACGTTCCTGTAGAAAAGGCCGTTCCTGTAACAAAGGCCACAAAAAAGCCCGGCGCCAAGTTCCATATGGTTACGATCATCACTCGCGCCAGCAAGTTCGACGAGCTTAAGAACGCGATGAACGACATCAACGTTACCGGCATGACGGTCACAAACGTTTTGGGTTGCGGCGTTCAGCACGGACACGTGCAAAAGTACCGCGGCGTAGAAATGGAAATGAGCTTGCTGCCAAAGATCAAGGTTGACATAGTTGTAAGCGAAGTTCCGGTTGACCTTGTAATCACCGCGGCCAAGGAAGTTTTGTACACCGGCCACATCGGCGACGGAAAGATCTTTGTATACGACGTTCAGAACGTCGTCAAGGTTCGCACCGGCGAAGAAGGCTACGAAGCCTTGCAAGACTAGCCCATAATAAAAGTTAAAAATATCTTGGTCCGTCTTACTCCTGGGGCGGGCCTTTTTTTGCAAAAATGTATTGACTTTAAATGCGAATTCCTTTATAAATTGCAACCATGTTGCAAAAGTCATACCACACTAAAACAAGCGATTTGATCTCCAAGTTCATACAAGCGAAAATTGAGCGCGGATTTACAGCGGCGGAGCTTTCAGCCTACCTAAAAGAAAACGGCGTGGAAGTGAACAAAACGACCGTCTACCGCAATCTGGACAAAATGACCGAAAGCGGAAAGCTGATAAAGCGCAAGTCAATGGCTTCAGACGCCTTTGTCTACCAAACCGCGGAAGAAGACGGCCATTGCGCGGAGCACATTCACTTTCAGTGCTGCAAGTGCGGCTCGGTGATACATCTTTCGGACAAGAAGACTTCGCAATACTTAAATTCGATTTCCAAAGAACTAGGATTGCAAATAAATCTAAGCCTTTCTTCGCTAAGCGGAATATGCCCGCAATGCGGAAAAGACGACGAAAAAACAAAAAGAGGAAAAAAATGAAAAAATCCATCAAAAAAATAACCGCCATCTTCGCGACCCTCGCTCTCAGCGCCGCGGCCTTTGCCGCTTCGAAGAAAAGCATCGTATGCGTCACCTATCCCGAATACGATTGGGTCATGAACATTCTCGGCGACAAGGCCGCAAACTTTAACGTCACGCTTCTTCAAAACAACGGAACGGACTTGCACAGCTATCAGCCGTCAATCAAGGACATGGCGAAAATTTCTGTCTGCGACATGCTGGTGTTTGTAGGCGGCGAAAGCGACGAATGGGTTGAAAAAGCCGTCGCCGAGGCCACGAACAAAAAAATGGTCGTCGTTAACATGATGGAAGCGCTTGGCGACAAAATCAAGGAAGAGGAAATCATCGAAGGCATGCAGGCCGAGGAAGAAGATGAGCATGAAGAACACGAGCATGAACACGCCGACCATGACCATGATCATGACGGCCACCATCACCAGCACGACGAGGTCGAATACGACGAGCACGTTTGGCTTTCGTTAAGGAACGCCGCCGCGCTTGTCCAAACGCTCGCGCAAAAAATCGCCGCGCTTGATTCTGGCAACGCCGCCGCCTACAAGGCCAACGCCGCCTCTTACGCCAAGGCTTTGAACGAGATTGACGCGCAATACAAGAGCGCTGTCGCGGCGGCCGCAAAGAAAACGATTTTATTCGGCGACCGCTTTCCCTTCCGCTACCTTGCCGACGACTACAATCTTAAGTATTACGCGGCCTTTGTAGGCTGCAGCGCGGAAACCGAAGCCTCTTTTGAAACGGTGATTTTCCTTGCAAAGAAAGTTGACGAGCTTGGCCTTAACGCCGTCCTTACAATAGAAAAAAGCGACAAAAAAATCGCCAAGACAATCGTGTCCAACACCAAGGCAAAGAACCAAGCGATTTTGGAAATGGATTCGCTCCAATCAATCACCCAAAAGGACATCAAGAGCGGCCGAACATATCTTTCGGCGATGAAAAGCAACCTTGAAGTTCTTAAAAAGGCGTTGAAGTAAAATGAAAAAAAACTTTGCCCCGTGGGCGGCTTTGGCCGCCTCGCTTTTATTGTTAGCCAGTCCCGCCTTCTCCGAAAAGTTTGACTTTGACTTTTCAAAAATGAACTACAACATGGCGACAGCCGTTGTCTTTGACATGATGGTTTCGCCAGGCGACTACGAAAACAAAAGCGTAAAAATCACAGGACAATTCAACAGCGAACTCCACGAAGGCGTACGGCTTTACGCCGTCATAATCTGGGACGCCACCGGCTGCTGCCCAACGGGCCTTACAGTCATTCCGCCAAAAGAAAAAAAATACCCGCAAGACTTTCCCAAAGAAGGAAGCGAGATCACTGTCACAGGAAAAATGAAGTCAATAGAAATGTTCGGCGGCTGGACGCTTTGCCTGGTTGCCGAAAGCTGGCAGTAAGGCAGCGGAACTAATCTCGAGTCGCCTTCATTTGCTTTTTGCGCTCGTACATTTTTTGGTCGGCGCGCTTAAAGACGCTTTCAACATTCGCGTCAATGGCGCTGTCATAAAAGGCCACGCCGACCGCCGCCGAAACTTTTTCCCAAGGCTCCAACGCCGCGTCGTTTTGCGTTTCCAAAAGCTCCTTCTCAAAGGCGGCGCAAAGGGCCTCGACATTTCCCAAATCCTTGCCCTTAAGCACAATGACAAATTCGTCGCCGCCGATTCTAAAAACAGGTGAATGCTCGAACGTGACGCAAACAAGACGGCACAATTTTTTAATCGCAAAGTTTCCGCGCTCGTGGCCGTAACTGTCGTTTATCTTTTTTAGGAAATTCAAGTCAACCATCGCGATTCCAAAGGCGGACAAATTTCCGCTTTGCAAATCGCGCTCAAGCCGCGCCGTCTCGCTGTCGTAAGCCGTCTTGTTGCGAATTCCTGTAAGCGCGTCCTTGTTGGCAAGCTCGGTCATTTGGCTGGCAGTTCGTTCCGCCTGAACTATTCCCTGAACATAGTCGCGCATGTCAACCGCCATCTGGCAGACGGCGGCGGCCAACGAAGCGACCTCGTTCTTGGCACGAATTTGCGGCGGATCGAATTGCAACGCCGAAATGTCTCGCTGGCCGTGGCTCCTTTGGGCAAAGGCCGCCACGCGCTCCTCCAAGGCCTCGATGGGCCGTGTGACGTTCCGCTTAATCCAAAGCAAAAACACAAGCGTGAACAAAAGGCCGGCCAAAACTACAAGCGCGACAGTTTGCAGGGTGTGCGACATTATCATTTTTGACAGAGCCGTGATGTCCACGTCAACGCACAAAAGCGCGTAGGCGTTATTCTGTTCGTCAAAAAGCGGAAGGAGGCCGGTGTAGTCGACGCCCCATTCGGTCGCGTCCTCGCAAAAGGCAATCTCGCTTTGCTTCATCGTTTCAAAAAGTTCGTCAACGTCTTCTTCGGAATACTCGTCGTCGGAAATCCAGCCAAGATACAAATTGCCTTCGGTGTTCACGTAGCGGTCGTAGTAATTTTCGGCGCTGATTATGCTCATGATTCTCTTTGAGCCGTCGTAAACAATTGGCTTTAGAATGTACAAGTAGTGAACGTTAAAGTCTTCCTTTACGCCGTCCATGAATTTTTCAAGCTGGTCGAATTTTTCGCTCCGCTCCAAAGTATCGACGCAAGCCTTTAAATCGCTCGGGTCGATATGGCGGTTGACGTAATTAAGGATGTCGGTCATGAATGACTCATGGCCTTGGTAAAGAGCGCGGCGGTAGTTAAAGTGGTTCACGGCGGCCAGCGCGGCGCAAAGGCTTATGATGAACGCAAAAAGGCCGATTGTGATTCCTCGGCCAAGGGGTCGTTGCGCGCGCGGCTTTTTGTCTTTGCCTTTCATAAATCCATTATAACATGGATTTTATTATTTTGCAAAAACTTAGTTGAACGTTACGTTGATGGAGCGGACAATCGTTTTCGCCGAATCGATTCCCGGAACATTTTTATGAACGCTTCCATCGGAACCGTCGGGCGAGCCGCTTCCCGCAAGTTCAAGAGTCACTTCCTCTTTTTGTCCGGCAGGAACGACAGCCTGGTAAACAAGCGAAGGCTGGCCGTTGACGCCGGAATTCTTTTTTGTCCAAGTTGAATTGTAATCAAAGCTGGCGTTGACCTCAACCTTGATCACGCACGGAGCGTCGTCAATTTTTTGGTTAAGGACAAGGCCTCCCTTTGGAGTTGCGCTAGTTACCGCGTCGATTTCCTTTTGGTCGGAAGACGCGCTTGCGGCGGACTTGCTTGAGTCATGCTTTGAAGCGTGGTACCAA
>JBGUQT010000069.1:0-13340 GCA_045131275.1 Treponema sp. | reverse complement strand
TTAAGAACGACATTGAGCCAAGCGGCCTTGCCCGCCGTTCCATCAAAAAGGTGGAGGAGGCAAGCGGCAACGCGCTAAAAAAGGCCGGCCCCAAAATCGCCGCCGGCGTAGGCGCTTCCACCGTCGCGCTTGGCCTTGCCATGCTAAAAAGGGCGCTGCGGGGAAAGGGCGAGTAAAGTTTAAAATAAAAAAAATCCTTCCCAAAACTGAGAAGGATTTTTTTACGCCCCCTGCTGGGCTTGCCCTCTGGTCGCCGCGTCCTTGCGGCTCCCGACGGGCCGCTTCCGACCGCTGCCGCTCGCGTCCTGCTCGCTCTTCTAAAAAAATGCCTGCGCATTTTTTTAGCGCGGTCTCCCTTTCAAGCCCATAGTTTTGCTTTGAGTGTTTAAAATAAAAGAAGTCCCTTGGTTTGCCAAGAGACTTCTTCCTTCGCCCCCTGCTGGGCTTGAACCAGCGACACACGGATTAACAGTCCGTTGCTCTACCAGCTGAGCTAAGGGAGCATTGCAGGGTATCCTGCGAATGTGAAAGCATTATATCAAAAATCGCGGAATTGTGTCAATAGCCGCGCGCATTATTTTTTCCCTTATTGAATTTTTCTTGTTTTTGCGCTATCTTCTTTATTATGGCTTATGAGGTAACGGCGACACGCCGCAGGCCGCAGAAATTTGAGGACTTGATTGGTCAAGAATTTGTCGCGGCGACGTTAAAGAATTCAATTCAGTCTGGAAAGATTGCCCACGCGTATCTTTTTTCGGGCCCGCGAGGTTGCGGAAAGACTTCAACCGCGCGCATTTTTGCCAAAGCGCTCAACTGCGAAAAAGGCCCTACGCCTTCTCCGTGCGGCGAGTGTTCCGCCTGCAAAGAAATCACAAAAGGCTCAAGCCTTGACGTAATAGAAATCGACGGCGCCTCCAACACCAGCGTAAACGACGTTCGCCAAATCAAGGACGAGGTTCAGTTTCCGCCAAACTCAAGCCGCTACAAAATCTACATCATCGACGAAGTCCACATGCTTTCTAACAGCGCCTTCAACGCCTTGCTAAAGACGATTGAGGAGCCGCCTGAGTACATCATTTTCATTTTCGCCACGACCGAATTGCAAAAGGTTCCGGCCACAATCAAGAGCCGCTGCCAGCAGTTCAACTTTAGGCTTGTTCCGATCGAAAAAATCAAGGAGCAGCTGGCCCTTGCCGCCGCCGAGATTAACATTCAGGCCGACGAGGAGGCGCTTTACTGGATTGCCAAAGAGTCAACCGGCTCTATGCGCGACGCCTACACTTTGTTTGACCAGGTTGCCGCCTTTAGCGAAAGCCACATCACTTACGAAAAAATTCGCGACAAGCTTGGCCTTGTGGGAACGGACAGGCTGAACGCTTTGTTTGAGGAGTGCGCCGCGGCCAATCCAAGCGGAGCGGAAGACAAGCTGGACGAATTTTTGCAGGCTGGCATTTCAATCGAGCAATTGATAACCAACAGCGCCGACTACTTGCGCTCTCTTCTTTTAATAAAGAACGGAATCGCAAAAGAGTCATTGCTTGGCCAAGACCCCGCGCGTTTTAGCAAGGCGGTTTTGGACGCGTGGAACGCGACGCAAATCGAGCGCGCGCTTTCCATCTTCCTGCAATTGTATCGCGACATCCGATACTCGCTTTCGCCGCGCTACGAAATTGATCTAGCCTTTAGCCGCTTGTGCTGGCTTAAGGAATACGTTTCTCCGTCGGAAGTGAAGGTCGCGGTTGACCAAGCGCGCTCGCTTTTGGGCGCCGCTCCGGCAGCTAGCGCTCCTGCAATGAACGCGACGCCGGCTAATTTTTCCGGCGCTCCATCGTTCGGGGCTGCGGCTGAAAACGTTCCGCCTGCGGGAGGAAATCCGCCGGGTTTTAATGAAGGCGCGGAATATGAGCAAAGCGGCGCGCCTAAAGAATTCCACTTTGCGCCTTTGGAAAGCGCCGTTCAAGAAAACGTTCCTGAGGAACGGGCGGAAGAAGCCGTCACTATTCCAAAAGAAGTTGACATGCTGGCTCGCGTTTTTAAAGGCGAAATCGTCGGCGGAAAAATTTAAGGAGGCGCGCGCATGAATCCATTTGAATTGTTAAAGGACATTGACGCGATAAAGAAAAATCTTGGCGACGCTCAAAACCAGTTGGCGCAAATCAGCGCGACAGGCTCCTCCGGCGGAAACATCGTCAACGTCACCCTCAACGGAAAATTCGAAATCACCAACTTGCGCCTTGACCCGGTGTGCGTCGATCCGCGCGACATAAAAATGTTGGAAGACTTGATCGTCGCCGCCCACCACGACGCGATGGCAAAAATCCAAGAAGAAATCAAATCAAAATTCGGCCCCATGCTCGGCGGCTTGCAAGGCTTGGCATGAACGCGATTGACGAACTGACAGAAAGTTTTTCGCGCTTGCCCGGCATCGGAAAAAAATCCGCGGGCCGCATAGCGAACTTTTTGCTAAAGGCCGACTCCGCTTACGTTGAGCGTTTTGCCTCGCAAATGGCCACGCTCCAGCAAAAAATTCATCCTTGCTCTATTTGCGGAAACTGGACCGAGCGTGACCCCTGTCCGATTTGTTCCGACAACTTGCGCGACAAGAGCGTTATTTGCGTTGTGGAGCAGCCGCAAGACGTAATGACGATCGAATCCTTCCACGAGTTCAACGGACTCTTTCATGTTCTTGGAGGCGTCATAAGCCCGGTTGACGGAGTTGGCCCCGACCAGTTGAGCGTGGCTCCTCTTATAAAGCGCGCGGTCGAAGGCGAAGTTTCCGAAATCATCATCGCCACAAACCCGACCGTTGACGGAGACGTCACCGCGCTTTACTTGCAGCGACTTTTGGCCGCGCAGACAAAGGCAAAAATCACCCGCCTTGCAAGCGGCCTTCCTGTAGGCGGCGACTTGGAGTACGCCGACAAACTTACCTTCGCCCGCTCCTTTAGAGGCAGGACGGAACTGTAGCAGGCAGGGGGAACTATGGCAAAGAAGAGCGGCGGCACGAAGACAAACGCGATGCGCATTTTGGACAAGCTTGGAATCGCCTACGAGACCGCCTCTTACGACGATGACGGGGAGCACAAGCTCGAGAAAGGCGCGGCCGGAATGACCGCCCAGAAAATCGGCGTAGACCCGGCCACAGTATTCAAGACAATCGTAATGCGAAGCGACTCAAAGGAAGTTTTTGTTTTCCTTCAAAACGCCTTGCACGAAATAAATCTAAAGAAAGCCCGCGCGGTTACCGGCGCCAAGGAAATCGCGCCCGTAAAGCCCGACGAGCTTTTGGCCTTGACCGGCTACGTTCGCGGCGGCTGTTCCCCCTTGGGAATGAAAAAGCAGTTTAAAACCTTCATCGACAATAGCGCGCTTGAATGCCCAAAAATCCACGTGAGCGCGGGCGTCCGCGGCGAGCAGCTTTGCCTTGCTCCCCAAGATTTGGCCAAAGCTTGCGCTGGCGAATTCTGCGACTTGCTTTTGGAGTAGAAAATCGCTAAAATATTCTTCTGATGACCGAAGAAGAATTTGTCACGAACAACGAGCAAACAGATTCAAGCCTTCTCTTAAGCGATTTTTTCGAAATCTTTCCTGACTACAAAAAGGACCAAGAAAAGATTTCGTCCGCTTGGAATTTTCTTCTTCAAAAGACGCAGGGCATGACACGTTCCTGCGGAAAGCCTTATTATTTGCACCCGATGCGGGTGGCCGCGATTTTGGCCCGCAACAAGTTGGACGCCGACTCTATTATTGGCGGATTTTTCCACAACCTTTTGCCCTTGCCGCAAGTTGACATTGAAGAAATCAGGCAGGGCTGGGGAGACGCCGTCGCCACCATAAGCCAAGGAACGGCGCGCATCACCAATTTGCAAATCTCAAGCAAAACCTTGCAGCAGGCCGACTCGATCCGCAAAATGCTTTTTGCGATGGTCGACGACGTTCGCGTAATAATGGTAAAGCTTGCCGACCGCTTGGACAGAATCAGAAACCTCAAGGGCTACGACAACAAGACCCAGCGCGCCGTCGCCGCCGAAGTTATCGACATTTGGGCGCCCCTTGCCGACCGCCTCGGCATGAAGGGCGAAAAGAACGAGTTGGAAGACCTTAGCTTAAAGTATTCCAACCCCGACGTCTTCCAGCAAATCAAGGCGATCGTCTCGGCAAAGAAGGACGAACGTTCCAACTACTTGGACAACGCCGTTCAAAAAATAACTGACGCCGCAAAAAAGGCAAAGATAGAAGTTTCGGTAAAGAGCAGGGCAAAGCACTTTTATTCGATTTACCAAAAGATGAGAAAGCGCAACAAGGAAGTCAGCGAGCTCTTTGACCTTTTTGCCCTGCGCATTTTGTGCCAAACCGTTCCCGAATGCTACACCTTGGTTGGTCTGGCCCACTCCTTGTGGAAGCCCCTCGACGGCCGCTTTAAGGATTACATCGCTATGCCCAAGGCGAACGGCTACCAGTCCTTGCACACGACGGTTCTCTGCGAAGGAAAGCCTTTGGAAATTCAAATCCGCACGCGCGAGATGGACAACGTCGCCCAGCACGGCGTGGCCAGCCACTGGCTTTACAAGAAGGGCAGCTCCCACGACTCTGTTGATCTAAAGGGGCTTCCAATCTTTAACCAATTGCGTGAGTTGCGGGAAAAGCACGTCGACGATGAAAGCTTTTTTAGTGAATTTAAGAACGATCTTTTGGCGGATGAAATTGTCGTCTTCACTCCAAAGGGAGACGTAATCCAGCTTCCTGTTGGCTCTTGCGCGATCGACTTTGCCTACCAGATCCACTCCGGCATCGGAGAGAAAATTGTAGGCGCCAAGGCCGACGGAAAAATCATTCCGCTAAGCGCTCCCTTGCAAAACACGCAGATAATAGAAATTCTCACAAACCCAAAGTCGCACCCGGTCGAAGGCTGGCTAAAGTGGACAAAGACTTCCAAGGCCAAGCAAAAAATCCGCGCCTGGCTCACCGCCAACGACGAGACTTTTACTGACAAGGGAGCGGTGGCAAAGCAAGCCGAAGCCAACGCCCAGCAAGCCGCCGCAAACAAAGTTCGCCAGGCCCACAAAAAAGGAACCTCTCCCCAAGCCGTCGCCGCCCGCCATTCCGGCAAAGTGCGCGTCGAGAATTCAAAAAATTACCTGGTCACTTTTGCCAAGTGCTGCAACCCCAAATATCCCGACCCAATAGCGGGCTACGTTTCCCGCACCCGCGGCGTCACAATCCACCGCGCCAACTGCTACATCTTCTTGCGCATCCCCGACTTGGAAAAACGCATGGTCGACGTGTCGTGGGAAGAAGAGTAAGGCCGCGTCCGTGGAACGCTGCATGGGGCGGGCTTACTTTGCCAGCGTTTTGAATTGCTCTATGATTTTTATTGAGGAATCTTGCTTTGCCGCGGGCAAGGATTCCAATATGTCTATGACTTTTTGATATTTTCTGTAAAGACGCAGTTGCGCTTCTTCTTGTTTTTTTGTTGATTTTGGGGAATCAGCTCCATTGACCAAGTATTCTACGCTAACGCCCAGGACTGCGGCGATTTTTACAGCAGTTTCTGCGGAAGGGGTGGAACCAAGTTTTATGCCTTGCCCGATATTTGTAACGCTAAAATCGCAGTTTTTTGCAAGATATGCCCTATTGAAGCCTTTATATTCCAATTCTTCATCTACTCTGCGCCAAAAATCACTCATGATAAAATAATCTAAAAAATTTCTGAATTTTTCTCTTAAAAATGAATTTTTTCTGACTTTTTGCGCTATAATCAGTAATTACTGAATTATTTACATTTGGTAAGTAATTTCAAACTTTAGGATTTGGAATTGTTTATGGCGAATGAAAGGTTTGATAATGCAAAGAAAAACAAGGCTGACGAGTTTTATACTCGTCTTGAAGATATAGAAAAGGAACTTGATCATTACAAAAAATATTTCAAGAATAAAACGATTTTTTGCAATTGTGATGATCCGCGAGTTTCAAATTTCTTTAAATATTTTGCTTTGAATTTCAATAACTTTGGAATAAAGAAAATAATTTCGACCTGCTACAAAAATCAAGATGTGGATCTGTTTACGCAAAATGATTGCGAGAAAGCTGTGTATATTGAATATACTGGCAATCCAAATGACCCTACTTCTACAGATTTTTCAACAATAGAAGTCAAGCAGCTAAAAGGGGACGGTGATTTTAGAAGCGAAGAATGTATTGAACTCTTAAAACAAGCTGACATTGTGATTACAAATCCGCCTTTTAGTCTCTTTAGAGAGTATGTTGCGCAGTTAATAAAATATGAAAAGAAATTTGTCATAGTTGGACATCAAAATGCAATTTCATATAAAGAAATTTTTTCTCTTATAAAGGAAAATAAAATTTGGCTCGGGTACGGATTTAAGGGTGGTGCAGCTCCTTTTATAAATACACATTATGAAGATTATGCTTCCGCTGGTGATCATAAAGAAGGGATGATTCGAGTTTCAGGGGTTGTTTGGTTTACTAATTTGGATATTAAGAAACGACACGAGGAATTAGTTCTTTATAAAAACTATACTCCTGAAGAATTTCCAAATTACGAAAATTATGATGCTATAAATGTAGATAAATCCAGTGATATTCCATTGGATTATGACGGAGTTATTGGAGTTCCAATTACATTCCTGGACAAATATAGTCCAGACCAATTTGAAATTATAGCTCTTGGAATTGTTGGTAGTTGTGAATTTTCCAATGAGCGCAAAATGGAAATTCTTGATAAAAACGGACTTCCGACAGGAAAATTTACTGTAAATGCTAAGGGTACGCTTTACAGAAAGCATTTGGAGTCTGATAAAAAGCCTGCAGCTTTTAAAGACTGCGAAACGGATGAATTATATCAAAGCATTTACGCTCGCATTCTAATAAAAAGGAGAAAATAATGAAAATTACGCTCAATACAATAAAAATCCGTGACTTGGTGGACGGCTACCAGGACAACGACGAGGCCGGCGTTGTGGGCTATGGCGGCAAGTTGGACATTCGCCCTCCGTACCAGCGCGAGTTTTGTTATGACGACAACCAGCAGCAGGCGGTGATGGACACGGTTACAAACGGATTCCCCCTGAACACAATGTATTGGGTTGTTCGCGACGACGGACGATATGAAGTTTTGGACGGCCAGCAGCGGACGATTTCAATTTGCCGCTATGTGAATGGTTCCTTCTCCCATAACATGCGGTACTTTACAAACCTTCAGCCTGACGAAAAAGAAAAGATTTTAAATTACGACTTGCAAGTGTATTTTTGCGAAGGTTCCGAAAGCGAAAAATTGAGTTGGTTCAAGACGATAAACATCGCGGGCGAGCGCCTGACAAACCAAGAGATAAGGAACGCGGTTTTCGCGGGAACGTGGACTGCGGAAGCCAAGAAGATTTTTTCAAAGTCCAACTGCGCGGCAAAGCTGCTTTCCGACAAATATGTGAACGGAAGTCCGATTAGACAGGAGTTGCTGGAAACAGCATTGTCGTGGTATGTGGGAAAAGACGACAAACTGATTTGCAAGTATATGGGCCAGCACCAAAATGACCAGAACGCCAACGAACTGTGGGTATATTTTCAGTTTGTAATCGGTTGGGTAAAGGCGATGTTCATTGTATACCGAAAGGAGATGAAAGGAATCGATTGGGGCCTTTTGTATAACCAGTACCACCAAAATTCCTATGATCCCGCCAAATTGGAAGACGAAATATGCTCGCTGATAGAAAACGAAGAGGTGTCCAACCACAAGGGCATCTACTACTATCTTTTTGACAGAAAAGAGAGCCACTTGAGCCTTCGCGAATTTGACGAAAAGATGAAACGCAAGGCCTATGAACAGCAAGGAGGCATTTGCCCGCTTTGCAAGAAACATTTTGAATTCTCCGAGATGGAAGGCGACCATATAATTCCGTGGTCAAAAGGCGGAAAAACCGTCATGGAAAATCTTCAAATGCTCTGCCGTCTCTGCAACAACACAAAAAGTGACCGATAATTTTTTTTTAACCCTGTAGCGCTAGGTGATACAGGGGGTGTGGTAGAATTGTAGGGTAAAAGGAGGCCTCGATATGGAAGAGAAAAGGCTTGTTATAATACTTTCGATTTTGCTTGCGGTAGAAATAATTCAGGTAATTGAAAAAATCGTAGAGCTTGTTTTAAGATAAAACCAAATTCTGCTTGCCATGCTCGTTTTTTTAGCTCCTCTTTGGATTTTCCTAACGATTTGTCTTTATGTTAAAAACAACCCATCAGAAAAAAATGACTTCTCTAGGGATGCTGACGATTTTTGCCTTGCGGCTATCGTATAATTTTTTTTGACCCTGTAGCGCTAGATGCGACAGGTGGTGTGGTAGAATAAAAGATAAAAGGAGGCTTTTTATGGGCAAAGTTTTTGTTGTGGGCATAATTGTTGTGTTGTTGTTTTTTTTAAGTTTTATTTTTCCGTCCCTCATTAATGTAATTGCGGGAATTTTAACGTATTATCTCTTCAAGGCGGGCGTAAAATGGACGAGAGAAAACGATTCCGGTTTGTACTTTTTAGATGAGCCGTGGTAGGAGGTTAGCCTATGTTTTATTATCCTTTGACAGGTGGCGAGGCCATAGTTGCTATCATTGTTTTTATTCTATTGATGCGATGGATTCACAAAGAAAATAAAAAAGCTGAGGAAGAGAGATGGATGCAAGAGTATTCACAAGAGCAGGGACAGAAATACACCACAACTGTAACATTGTACAATAAAAATGACAGCGCTCAAACATTTCTTGATGAAAACAACGACTTGTTAGTCAAAATTACAAGCGACAGTGACGATGACGATTGGAACATCAATCTTGAGAACAGCACCGATAAAAATGTTAGGGTTGAGGTTAACGGAAAGACTGTGCTAGTTCAAAAGAAGCATGAGCTTTTGGAAAGGTTGTAGGAAAATAACTGTTTGGGGGTAAATATGTCAATAAAAATCAAGGCTTTTCTAAAAATCACTTTGCAGGCGATTTTTCAGGGAGTTGTAATCGCGCTTGTAATTATCATTGCCGAGCGCACTGGGTGCTTATAACTGGTGTAGCGCTCAGTGCGACAGGGGGTGTGGTAGAATAATAGATGCCGTGAGACAAGGAGGAAAATATGGCAAATAAAAAAGAGGAAGTTATCAGTTTTTTTATAGAGACGACCATTCAAGGCGTTGTTAATGGACTTGTTCTTGTTGCTGTGCTTAAAATTTTCAAATTAATTTAGGTGGCCGCTGGTTTGGATCATTCTTTAATATAGGAGAAAAGCCATGAGAAAGAGCGAGATTGAGCAAATTCAAAATAAAATTGGATACCAGTTTAAGAACATTCAGCTTTTGGAGCAGGCGTTTACGCGAGAATCTTTTGCCAAGCTGTATGGCGGGCAAGATAACGAAACCCTTGAGTTTTATGGCGACAGAATTCTTGATTATGCTGTTGTAAAAGTTTTGTGCAATATGTATGGTCGGTTCAATTCTGACGGAGAATTTGTTTCCTCAAAAAAAGTTGGCCAGTTATGTACGGAAGACTGTTCCCTTGTAAAAAACGCCCATTTGGCAGAACGAATTGACAGGCTTGGCTTAATCAAATATTTGAGAGTCGCAAATGGCGGCGAGAAATTTAGCGTCAAGATAAAGGCTGATTTATTTGAGGCGATAATTGGCGCTGTGGCTTTTGATTCTGATTGGGATGCACAGACGATTTCAAATGTTTTTTATTGCATGATGTATTCTAAAAGGTTTTCTCCAAGAACCTCTTTTGATCCATCTGATTATATAGACTTGCTTGAAATGGAGTTGTTCCATCTGCGAGCCATAAAAACCGAAACGTTTTGCGAGACAGGGTCTTTTGGATATAAACACAGCTTTGAAATGATGCTAGATGGGGTACCCTACAAAATTGTGGGCCTTGGGGCTTCTGATTTTGCCGCAAAAATTAGAGCGTGTGAAAAAGGATATAAAATTTTAAGGCTTGTGGGGGAAAAACGTTTTATTGAGTCGATGGATTACGGAGAACAGCTGCGTTTTTTGCATGTAGCCGGAGTTATAAGCGAACCTTGTTTTAGATTCGAGTTTTTTCCGCGCGACTCCAAACGGCAGCAGGAATTGTGGCGTTGCTTTGGTTCGCTTGAAGATTCCGAAAATGAATTTGAATTCGAAGCGGCCAGTCGTTATGAAGCGCAAGAAGAAATTTGTCGCGCCATTTTATGCGACGCTCTTGGAATAAAAGATGATGTTGCAAACGCGGTCTCCACGCAGAACAGCTTCGTTTGCGGCAACATTGCAAATTCGGATGATTTTGTTCGCGGGCGTGGACTTTTGCGTTATGTTTTGTCCAAGTTTGGCGCCGCTGCGTAGGAAGCGCCTTCTCCTACCCATTCCCCTTCAAAATCTTCCTTGCCGCGGCTTTGACTTGTTCGCGGAGTTCGGGCGGGTTTAGGACTTTGGCTTCGCCGCCGAAAGAGAGAACCCACGAGCAGAGCTTGTTCATTTGGTTGGTTTTGAACGAAAGGTAGACGCTGCCGTCGCGGCGGGTTTTCATCACTTGGTCTTTGCGCCATTCGCGTTCGGTGACGTAGGACTTTAGTACCGGCGAGAATTCAATTTCAACTTTTACTTTTTTTGCGCTTGTGCGCCAAACTCC
Source organism: Treponema sp. (assembly GCA_045131275.1). GTDB lineage: Bacteria > Spirochaetota > Spirochaetia > Treponematales > Treponemataceae > Treponema_D. Next base: position 2,690 of record JBGUQT010000069.1, on the reverse strand, counting down.
CATCTCCGGGTCGATGTGCTTTTTGATGTCAAAGTCTTTTGGCATGGCAAAAGTTTTTTGCGTCACTTGCGCGTTTTGTATTCTGGCCATCGCGTAGATTCTGATTGCGTCGGAATGGTGGGAATGTCCCAAAAGGTACCAGCTTCCGCCTTGGCAAATCAAATGGTAGGGGTCAAACTCGCGCGTCTCAAAATCTTTTTTGCCGGAGGCTTTGTATTCAAAGCGCAAGGTTCGCTTGAGTTTTGTGGCTTTGAGCGCCGCTTCAAAAACGCCTTCGCCAAGCTTTGTGATTGGCTCGCTTATAAAGCGCACTTCGTTGTTGATAAAGGCCGAGTCGACGCTTATGCTGTCGGGCAGCATCTCCGAAAGTTTTTTCATTATGCTTCTGAACGACTCTTCCAGCGGCGTATTTTTGTACTGTTCCAACAAAGGAAGAATCGTGGAGAATGTCAAAAGTTCGCCTTCTTTTAGAGTGACCTGCCGCATGAAATACGTCGGGTCGGTGTAATAGTAGCCGTTCTTCTTAAAGTCGTATTCAACAGGAGCGTTGTAAGTGTCGCGCAAGATGTCGATGTAGCGGCCAAAGGTGCTGCGGCTTATGTTCCAGCCGTACTTTTGGTTCATCATGTTTGTGTTGGGGTATTCGCCGTCCCTTATGTTCTTGTCGATTTCCAGTATGTAGGCGAGTATGTGCGGGGCGTTTCGTTTTTCTTGCGGCATATTTTCTCCTTTTTTTTATGCTGAACCATTGTAGCGCGGGTTGAAAATTTTTTCTACCCTGTCGCGCTAGGTGACGCAGGGGGTGTGGTAGAATATGAAGCAAAGGAGGCTGGATATGAAAATGACTTATGTTGAGCCGGCGGCTTATTTTACGCCTAGTATGAAAAAGATTCTCGAAACTGGCGAGGCGAAAGAAAACACGGAGAAAGTTGCGTCGAAAAAATGTTCTAAAGAAGGTAAGAAGAGCGCAAGCAAAAAAAACAAGCCGCCAAGAGGCGGCTTGTAAATCATGCAGGTTCCCTATATCATAAAAAAAAATTGTTTAATTTGTCGTTTTTTCTGTTCCGGCAGACAATTGCTTTTGCAGTTCAAGGACTTGCTCAAGGGGGAGACCTGTGCCTTGGGCGATTTGTTCGGGCGTTCCGACATTCATTTTTAGAAAGTTCTCCGCGGTTTCTATGGCTTTTTGCTGGAGAGTCTCTTTTCTTGTTTCCCTTATCAAATCTTGGTCATGCAAGTTCATTGCCGCGTACTCCTGTCGGAATTTTTCGTTTTCCTTGAGTTTTTCAACGACAGCGGATAGCCGGCTTGCAAAGTCGTCCGTTCCCGGTTCGTTGGTGCGCACGAAGCGGAGCAAGGCGCGTATTTTTTCGTCCTTTTCTTTTTCGTACGCGCTTGCATTATAAACCATTTTGAGGCTTTTGTCATCTAAATTCACTGAATTGTCTTCGAGGCAAGCGTTCCTAAAGGTGTAGCGAGGAAGGCCGTAATGCCTTTCGTCTTTGTCCTTAAAAGGGTCGTCTTTGCAGATGAAAAGGACATAGCTTTCTTTGAGCTTGGTGTAATCTTCGCCCTTCATCAAAGAGTCCATGTCTATCATCGATTGGTAGTAGCGGGTCCTTTTTCCAAGCGCCTCTTGGGGATGCGATTGCATTTCTACATCGATTATCCTGTTTTCGTCTTTTAGGTAGACATCCAAACGAACGCCCTTTGTAGTGTAAAAAGGAGCTATGACCTTTTCCAACTTGGGGTATTCAACGTGAGCGACGCGAATCCCGAGCAAGCGTTCCACTAACTCCGCGCTAATCTTTGGATCTCTCAAGACAGCCTGGAACATGCCGTCATCCGCGAAAGTCAAGTCTTCAAATCTTTTTGCCATATTAAAACCTCTTGAAAAGTGTTTTTGGCGGAAAAATTCCGCCACTATATAGATACGCATTTTTTTGTAAAATTTTGTCTTTTTTCAGAAAAAAAATGAAAAATTTATAAAAAAAATACCGTTCCCCAGTAAAAATTCCCCCAAAAAAGCGTATAATAATAGAAAAAGACCAGGAGGGCCACAAAAAATGTCTTCAATTACAATCCAGCAAAAGGGAATTACTGACATTCCGGCGGACGCGATTGTCAATGCGGCCAATAGCGGCTTGTGGGCGGGCGGCGGTGTTTGCGGAGCGATTTTTAGAAGGGCGGGCTATGACCAGCTTACGGCCGCCTGCAACAAAATTGGCCATTGCCCCGAGGGCAGCGCGGTCATCACGCCGGGCTTTGACTGCCCTTGCAAGTTCATAATCCACGCGGTGGGGCCGCGGTATGTGGACGGAAAGCATGGCGAGCCTGAATCTCTTTACGGAGCCTACAAAAAGTCGCTGGAACTCTGCCGCGGCAATGACATTCATTCCGTGGTATTTCCTCTTATTTCGGCGGGAATTTTTGGCTACCCCTTGCGCGAGGCTTGGGAAGGGGCGGCCCGGGCCTGCAAGGACTTTTTGGCCGCAAACCTAGACTACGATTTAGACATATTTTTCGCCATTCCGGAAACGGAAAAAGTTAAAGTGGGGGAGAAAGTCTTAAAAAAAAGTTAAAAAAATCCCTAAAGTGATTTTGCCAAATTCCGATAAGTTTAGTATAGGGTGGTGAGAACCGGCCGAGCAAAACCGGTTTTTCTAAAACTGCTCGAACAAACTGATAGG
>JBGUQT010000068.1:0-8494 GCA_045131275.1 Treponema sp. | reverse complement strand
TGAGCGCCGACGTTGACAACCTTACGCCGATGGCCGCCCTGCAGCTAGTCAGCCGCTGGAAAAAGTCGTTAAGCGGCCGCTAGTTTTGGTTAGGAAAAAAAAGTCGGCTGTTCGCGCGAGCTTTGTCGCGAGCGCGAATGTTGCCGCTTATGCGGCTAACAAGTGTTTTTAGTTTTTCCTTTAATTTTGTTGCCGCTGCTCTGCCTCGCTGGCCCTAAAATATTGGGGGCCGTCGTAGTCGGCGAGCGGCGAAAGGCCTTTGGAAATTTTTTCTTCCGCCAAAGCGAAAAGGCTTTCCAAACTGATTGCGCGGCCTTTTTGCGCGACAATTTTTTTTCCTTTGAACAAATCGTTTTCTTTGCAAGCGTCAACGAAAGTTTTTGCCTCAAGGCCGCAAACCAGAATCGTTTCTTTCGCCGCGAGTTTTTGGTCTTGCAGCAGTTTTTCTTCCAAGGCGCGCAAGTCCCAGTCGTCGCAGGGAAGGATTTCCGTTCCGTTAAAAAAAGCCTTTGCGTAAAACTTGTCTTTATGCGCGTCGATAACGGGAAGGACGATGGCGTCAAAGTCCATAAAGGGCCAGGCGTACGCGTCCAAGGAGTTTATTCCGTAAAGGGGAATTTTTGAGCGGCCGCCCGCTTTTTGATCTTGGAACGAGTTTTCGTTTGCGCCCGCTTTTTGGTCTTGCGAACAGTTCGCCTTCGTTCCGCCAAAAAGCTCGATTGCCTTAAGCGCGGCAAAGCCCAAGCGCAAGCCCGTAAAAGAGCCGGGGCCTTGGGGCAAAACGGTGTAGTCCAAGTCGCCGGGCGTTAAGTCGGCTTGCTTTAAAACATAGTCGATGGCGGGCAAAAGCTTTTCGCTCTGCCTCATGCCTATGTCCAGCGTAAGGCTTGCCAAATAGTCGTCGTTTTTTGCCGCGATTTGAATGCAAGAAATCGCCGTGTCCAAGGCTAGAGCTTTCATTTTGCCTCCGCAAAGTTTTCGTAGGGCCAGTTTTCTATGTGAATCGCGCGGCTTGTCGCGGCGGCGTTTGGATCTTGCGAGCCGTCCTTTTCCGCCTGACAAACTTCCAGCCTGATGATTATCGTCTTTTTGGGAAGCTCGTCCATGATTTTTTCGCTCCACTCAATCAAGCAGACGCCGTCGCCGTAAATCATGTCTTCCGCCCCCAAGTTTGCAAAGTCGTCCGCGCCTTGCAGACGGTAAACGTCAAAATGGTAAAGGGGGAGTTTTCCTTCGTATTCAGAAATTAGGCAAAAAGTAGGGCTTGTGATTGTGTCTTTTACGCCCAAGGCTAGGGCGATGCCTTTTGTAAGGGTGGTTTTTCCGGCCGCCAAGGGGCCTTGAAGCGCGATTACGTCTCCTTTTTTAAGGAAAGAGCCCAAGCGCTTTCCCAGTTCTTGGGTTTCTTCCGCGCTAGACGTGTGGAGTGTCATATCGGCAGGGTTCCCGCGTTGTCGTTTTGGTTTATGAATTCTTTGAGCGATTTTACGATGGGGAGAGCCGGATAGTTCGGCTGGGTCAAGAGTTCAACTTCTATTATTTTGTCTCCAAGCGGCCCAGTTTCTATGCTGAATTCTATGTTAGAATCAACAATCTCTGTCGGCAACTTTAAACTGGCTGTGGCTCTGTAGCGCCTTATGTAATAAATCGCGCCAGGCTCGCGAGCCACGTTCTTAAGCTCAAGTACTGTCATATTCTCCGTGTCCAACCATTATAGCGCGGTTCGCGCCAAATATCAAGCCGTTATCAATAATTATAGACAAAGGCAAAAATGTCGTTTCTGTCCTTTTGCTCGATTTCCAAGAAAGAAATATGGAGCGCAAAGATGTTCGTCTCGTTGTTCTTTTGCGCGCTGACAATCAAGCCGTAAGCCTCAAATTCTCCCCGTTCGGGAAGGGTGATTTTTATCCACAATTTTTGGTCGCGCTTTATCGGAAGCTGCGTTTTTATCATGCAGCCGCCGGCGCTTACGTCCGCCAAAGTTCCTTCGTATTTGTTCTCTTTGGGAGCGTAGGTGATTTCGCCGCGCCTTCCCGTCTTTTCTTCCACAGCGCTAAAGAGGCACTTGTTGCCGATGTTGACGCGCTTCCATTGGCGGCGGTTTTGCATGCTTACTGCGTTGGAATGGTTTATGACCATTTCCGACACTCCGCCCGGTCCGTGCTGAAAGCGGATGACTCTTGAGGAGAGAACGTATTGGGTGCCGCGCTTTGTCATGTAAGTCATGACAATTTTGTCCAAAGGCTTTGGGCAGAATTCCGTTCCTTCCAAATTTGGCGGAACTTCAAGAATCAAACTGTCCTGGTCGTTTTTTCTAAGCTTGAACGAATAAAAGCGGCCGCCTGTCGCCGGCAAAGTCAAGGTCTCGCCTTCAGGAATGTTGTGGCTTGACGGAATGGTGTGCTGCATGCGCTCGATTCTTTCAAGGCGGCTTTTTAGCTTGAATAGCTCGTATATGTCCGACTCCGCGTTCTTTTGCTTGAGCCTCAAGTACTCTTCGCGCAAAACGCCGTCCAAGTACTCTTCGTCGTTCCAAAGGTAATAAATGTTCCTTGCCTTTTGCCTAAAGCAAATGTTCCAAACCAAAAGCGCTTCTTGGCGCGTCAAGGAAATTTTTTTGCCAAAGCCTGAACGTCTTTTATTGTCGTTGGCCTGTTCTTTTGCGCTTCGATGTATTCGGGCGATTCCTTTCGCTTTTGAAGGATTCTCCACAAAAGCCAAAGCAAAAACAACACGCCAAGGCCTATCAAGGCAAAGGCCATTACTGTGTAGGGAAGGGCTGTCTGTCTTGCCGCTAAGGGCGAACCTGTCGCGTCCATCTTAAAACTCCTAAATGTTTTTTACCGCTTCCGCAAGGGCGGTAAGGCGAGGGCTGATTTCGTATTCCGCCAAGTCGCCAAGGGTGACTGTGTCGCCGTTTGAAAGCGCGCCGTTCAAGTCGTTGAATATTGGCATAAAGTCTTCAAAGAAGGCGCTTAAATTTTTTCCGTCTATGTTTATCGCCGCGAACCTGTTGGGGAACAAAGTTGAAAGGGCGATGATGTGGCAAAAGTTGTCCACAACGTCGGCAAGGCGCGCGATGGACGCCTTGGCCTTGGAGTCGCCGCCGTTTTGCAATTGCGCGGGGATTTGCGTCAAAAGCTCCACGGTGTCCTTTATGTCGGCAGAGGCTTTTTTAAACGCGTCGGCGACGGCGTCTTCCGAAACGACTGTAAGGTCGATCCGTTTGGCGCTTTCTATCGGCTGGTCGGCGGCCTTGTCAAAGTCCTGCGCCTCGATTTGCTTTCCGTCGATTTTTATTCCGACCGTGGCGCACTTGTTTTGCGACGCCGTTTGCTCAAAGGAACGCAAAACGTCTCCGACAGTTTTTTCGTCCTCCAAAGTTATGTCCAATTTTTGTTCGTTCAAATAAAGTTCCATTTTAATTCCCCTCGGTTAGTTGTTGTTCCTTTGGTTCTGCTTTGTGAAGTTTGTGATTCCCTCTTGCTGGCGCTCCAGCGAATTGAGGGTTCCTTCCATTTGGCCGTACTTGGCTCTAAGCTCAGCCTCTTTGTCGTCAAGCTGGCGCTCAAGCTTTGCAATCTTTTTTTGCGTGGAATCGATTTGCCTGTTAAGGATGCTGTCCTTGTTTGCCAGGATTCCGCCGGTTTGCACGTAGCTGGTCAGCTGCTTGTCCATCAAGTATCCGATGCCGGAGTCCACGATCAAGTCGCCGTCGGAGTCATAGCCGAAAATTTTCTTTATGTCCTCAAGGTTGTTCTTTAAATTTTCGTCCAGCTTTTTTTCGTCAATCTCAAGGTAGCCGCGCATTTTTCCGGGGTTGTAGCCCGAATAGTTTGTGGCGTTGGTCGAGATTCCGATTTGGTTGAGCATGGTGATTTCGGCGTTTTCGGAAAATCTGTATTGCGCCGAAATGATTCTTTGCATCGAGCCCTTTGCGCTGGACAAGCTAAAGTCGTTAAAGAAAAGGCCCAGCTTTTTTTGGTAGTCTTCCTTTTCGTCGTTGGAAAGGTAGTCCAGCTCCTGGATTATTTCCGGCTTGTTTTGGCTAAGTACGTTCATCTCGGCCACGGTCTGGTTGTACTTTCCCACAAACTGTATCAAGGCGTCCTTGGCGCTTTCCGTGTCGGGCTTGATGGAAATCGTCGCGGTCCTTTCGGTCTTTTCGTTCACGTGCAAGGTCACTCCGGGAACGACGTCGTCTATGTCGTTTGACGGCCTGGTGATTGTTATTCCCTCGTACTTGATTACGGCGTCCCCGGCCTCGCTTATGGCGTGAACGGCTTCGTAGCCCAAATCTTTTTTTGCGTCAAAGGCGGTCATCGCGCTGACTTCAAGCTCTACGCCGGTGTTGCGGTTCTTTATCGATATCGCTTTTATTCCGGGGAACTTTCGCGCGTCCACTCCGATTCTTGCTTCCTGACCCTGGCCGCTCTTTTCGTCAAATTCCCAAACGGCGGCGGGAACTTCGATTTCGCTTTCAGTTCCGTCTTCCAAAACCGCGTACAAGACCGAGCCGCTTCTGATTTCCTGCAATTCCTCTTTGGGCCGCTCGGGAGCGGGGATTCCGGTTTCGCTGGCCTTGTTGTCCACCGTAATGCCGCCAAAAGTTATGCTTCCCGCTCCGGGAATGTCCGGCTCGTCAAGGCCTTGGTTTATCGCCGTTGTAATGTCGCTTGTCTTTCTTGCCTTAATCGTAAACTCGACCCGCGAATTTTCGTTGGACGCCACCGCGGCCGGAATCTTTATCTCGCCGCCGCCGCGCGGGCCGACCAAAAGGCCTGTCTTCACCGCCTTTACGTTGGCGGCCGAAAGCTCGGGCATTCCCTCTTGCTCCGCTGCGGAAATTTCGTCGGCGGAAGGGGAGGCCAAGTCGCTCGCCCTTGTTCCAAAAGTCATGGACTTTGAAGCGGTCTTTCTAACCATTTCCTTGTCCAAGGCGTAGTCCAAGGCCGCGTCCTCAAAGACCAAACGGTTTTCGGCGCCTGTCTTGAGCGATTCAATCAAGAGCGCTTTTTGGCCTTTGTTGACGCCGATCAAGGACGCCTTTATAGTGTTCGCGCCGCGCTTGTTCAAGGACGTTATGAAGTCCTCGATTTTTCCGCCGCGCCATTTATATGAGATTGTTTTGTCGCCTGTTTTAAAAGTGTAAGTTCCTTCGGGAACCTGTTCGCCCTTGGCGATTTCCTTGCTTAAAAAGCGGTCGCAAGTCGCCGGCGTGATTACGTCGATTTTAAATGAATCAAAAGCCGCGTCCCGCCCGGCGTCGGCTGTTATTGCGAATTCATCGGTTGAAGAGGCTAATTTGCTGTTAAAAGGGTTGTCATACGAGTAAAGAGTTTTAACGCTATCTCGCAGCGAGGACATTTTTTGATTGACATCGCGCCAAGCGCTTTGCTGCGTTTTGTAAGTTTCGAGCGTATCCTGCTCCCTTGTAAGCGGGATGCGTTCGACTTTCATTAGACCTTCTACGAGATCATTGGTTTTATATTTGTCGCTGACACCCGGTATGCCGATTCCTGCCATATAACCCCGATGATGATCCCATGTGAGTTTTTAAATCATTTGATCAAACAAAAGACCCATGGTCTTTCGCATGTTGATTTTTATCCTCTGCATGTCCTCGGACGGTATTTCCTTAAGCACTTTGTTCGTGCTGGGGTCAACCACCCTGATTATAACGCTGTTCAACTCTTTGTTGACAGAGAATTGAAGCCTGCGTCCCATCACTTGATCCGACAGTTGCTGCAACTGTTGGACGTCAGCTTTGGTCTGGGCCATGTTCGCTTCGATACTTTGAACGACGCTGGCGCCGTCCGCGATATTGAGCGTTTGTTCTACACTTCCTGTACCTGCACTGATAGGAACGGAATTGTAGCGCATTTGGCCATCCATTGCCAAAGACTGCCCTATGCTACTAATCGTATTCATAGGCGTTCCTCCTGAAAAATTAGGAAGAGGGAAGGGGCGCGCCTTCCCTTTTCCTTAGCGTTTGTCAAAAAGATGACATCCAGAAATCTCTTTGAAAAACGCCTTTTGACTATCTCAACAATCCGAGAACGTTCTGAGACTGTGAGTTGGCCTGAGCGAGCATAGCGGTTCCAGACTGTGTGAGAATCTGGTTCTTTGTATACTCTACCATTTCAGAAGCCATGTCGGTGTCGCGGATGCGAGACTCGGCGGCCTGAAGGTTTTCGGCAGCAACTTGAACGCCGTTTGAGGCCATCTCAAAGCGATTCTGGTAAGCGCCCAAATCCGCGCGCTGCTTAGAAACAGTTGTAAGCGCGGCGTCCACTGTACCAATCGCCATGTTGGCGCTGTCAGGCGTAGCGATGCTAACCTGCTCGTCTGTGCCCTGAGAGCCCTTGAGTCCAAGAGCCTGAGCGGTCATAGTGCCAATGTATACTCTCGCGTTCTGGTCCATGTTGGCGCCAATCTGGAACTGCATTACTCTCTCAGAGTTGGCGGCGAAGCCTCCTGTGAGGATGTTCATGCCGTTGAACTGAGCCTGGCTGGCGATGCGGTCAACTTCAGAAACAAGCTGAGAAACCTCTACCTGAATCTGCATGCGGTCTTCGTCGGAATAGATTCCGTTGGCAGACTGCACTGAAAGTTCGCGAATGCGCTGAAGGATGTCTGTAGTTTCCTGCAAGTATCCTTCTGTAGCCTGGATAAAAGAAACACCATTCTGAATGTTTCTGTTAGCCTGGTTCAAGCCGCGAACCTGGCTGCGCATCTTTTCAGATACGGCCAATCCAGAGGCGTCGTCGCCGGCGCGGTTGATCTTTTCGCCAGAGCTGAGTTTTTCAATGTTGCCCATGATGGCGTCATTTGACATGCCAAGTGTGCGGTCAGCATACAAAGCGCTCATGTTGTGGTTAATAATCATGTTAAGCCCTCCATGTGTTATAAAACTGCGTCACGTCTTGCAACGCGTCCTGCTCGCGCGGGCGATGCCGGTTTATGCGCCCCCGGCACGTTTCAACCCCATTGCGTCAGGGATAAAGGCTCTTTTTTGCCCAATCAAGGCTAAAAGCCCTTATCCCCGGCGCCGCTCGCAGCGCATGGCTGGCTTATGTATGTCAAAGATCAAAGCGCGGTTGAAAGCGCGCCTATAGTTACTACAATTTTAGACCGATTTTGTTGATTTGTCAAGGCTTTTACAAGAAAAGGGGAGGGCAAGAAAATGCTAAGCTTTCCTTGTCCGTCCCCTCCTCTTTGCTTAAATAAGTCTCAACTCAAAGGCTGTCGGGCTATCTTAGCAATGACAGAACATTCTGGCTCTGTGTGTTGGCCTGGGCCAACATCGCAGTTCCGGCCTGCTGGAGGACTGAGTTCTTTGTGAACTCAACCATCTGGGCGGCCATGTCTGTGTCGCGGATGCGGCTTTCAGAAGCCTGGAGGTTCTCAGCGCCGATGTCGAGGCCGCGAACGGCGTACTCCATGCGGTTCTGGTAGGCGCCAAGGTCGGCGCGCTGCTTGTTGATTCTCTTGAGGGCTTCGTCAATTACGCCGATAGCGTGGTTGGCGTCATCCGGAGCGGCCAAGTTGATCTTGTCGCCAGTTCCGATTTCGCGAACTCCAAGGGCTTCGGCTGTCATCGTTCCGATGAAAACCTGCATTCTCTGGTCCATGTTGGCGCCGATGTGGAACCACATAGATCCTGTCACTGTGTTCTCTCCCATGGGCTGGGCAAAGCGGCCTGTGAGCATGTTCATGCCGTTGAATTGGGCGGCAGAAGCGATGCGGTCAACTTCAGAAACAAGGGCGCTTACCTCAACCTGAATCTGCATGCGGTCTTCGTCGGAATAGATTCCGTTAGAGGCCTGCACCGCGAGTTCGCGGATGCGCTGCATGATGTCGGTTGTTTCCTGCAAGTATCCTTCTGTTGTCTGGATAAAGCTGATGCCGTTCTGGGCGTTCTCTGAGGCCTGGTTCAAGCCGCGGATCTGGGCGCGCATTTTTTCAGAGACAGCAAGTCCTGAAGCGTCGTCGCCGGCGCGGTTGATTCTTTCGCCTGAAGAGAGTTTTTCCATGTCCTTGGAGAGACCAAGACCCGTTACGCCGAGTTGACGATTGGCGTACATAGCTGACATGTTGTGGTTGATAACCATAGTTTTCCTCCTTGGAAATATGTCGATGAGCAAAATCCTTTTTGCTCCAAAGTATAAAATTGCGCTTCAGCATAACAAGGCTACATCCACGCAGTTTTATACTGATTCGTTTGAAGTCGGCTCCGTCCGGAACCTTGCCCTTCATAACTCTTCATAATTATTTTCGGCCCAGGGTTAGAAAAACTTTAGCGTTTTTTTTAAATTTTTTTGAAATTTTTCGCTTTTTTTTCGCGAATTTGCGGAAAACTAGAGGACATTTATAGAAAGATCTTGTCTTTTGGGAGCGGGAGGAACGGAATTTTCTTGCTTTCTACAAAAAGCCGTGCTAAAATAACGCGTTGTTTGCGCGGTTTTATAAATTGAAGCGCGCGCAAGATTCA
>JBGUQT010000067.1:0-5949 GCA_045131275.1 Treponema sp. | reverse complement strand
TAGCCGGGAGCGACTTTTTCGATGTCGCGGCCGATTGTCTTGGCCTTGGTAAAGTCAAAGGGACTATTGGCGACGTCAATTATCTTTCCGGTGGGAATTAGGTTCTTGTCCACTTCCAAGTAGCCCTTGCAGTCGGACTGCAATTGGTGGTCAAGAATCGTTCCGCTTCCGGCAAGGTTAAAGTACGCGTGGTTTGTGAAATTTACAGGCGTTGCCTTGTCGGTCTTTGCCTTGTATTGCATTGTAATCTTATTGTCCTTGCTGAGCGTGTAGCTTACCGTAACGTCAAGGTTACCCGGAAAGCCCTGCTCTCCGTCGAGGCTGCGGCGCTTGAACTCCACGCCGCAAGAGCTTTTGCCTTCTATGGCTTTGGCCTTCCAAACCTGGTGGTCCAAGCGGAAAAAGCCTCCGTGCAAGGTGTTGATTTTATTGTCGTTTTTGTCAAGCTGGTATTTTTTTCCGTCAACGCTAAACGCCGCGCCGCCGATGCGGTTTGCAAAGCGGCCTACGATGGAGCCGAATGAGTATCCGTCGGACATGACGTATTCCGGCAAGGTTGAATAGCCCAAAAGGATGTCGCTTACGGGGCCGTTTTTTTGCGGAAGGAAGATTCCGGTAAGGGTGCAGCCGTAGTCAGTCACGGTAAAGGACATCTTTCCGTTTGAAACCGTGAACAAGTGGACTTCCTGGCCGTTTGCAAGGGTGGCCAATTTTTGTTTTTTTACGCTCATATTTATCTCCTATATTGATGTGTCCAGAACAAGCTGAACTTCTGTCGTAGAGTGATCGGTCTCCGAAGCGATTTCCTCAACCGATTTTCCCAATTCAGCCAATTCCCTTACGCGGCGCGCGAAGGGCTTTTTTGGTTTTATAGGATTGTCACTCGCGACGATTTTTGTTTTTACAATCGGAACCTTTCCGTAAGCGTCGCCGTCTTTTGTGACCGTAATTTGCGGCTCCTCAAAAAGCGACTTTTGCGCGTTTTCCTTAAAAAGGCCTGTAAGAGCCACGGCCTCGTCCTCTCCGGGAAGCTCGTTTTGCTTGTAGGCCGCCGCGATCTTGGAAGCGCCGCGCTTTGACGCCTTTGCGCCGAAAGCGGGCTTTGCGCGGCCCTTCTTTGCGGCGGGCTTTTCCGGCTCTTTAAGCGAAAAAGATTCGGCCTGCATGTTAAGCCGCGCTTGAAAAACCGCGCTTTTTTCCGAGCTTTCCAACTCGTGGCGCAAAATGGCCACCTTGCGTTCCGCCTCCGCGCTGGCGGCCTTTAGCTCCTTTATTTTCTCTTCTATAAGATTTATGTTTGAAAGCGTGTTGCGCTGGGCGTCTTTTATGAGGCTGTCCATTCCGTCCCGGAATTTTGTCATCGTGTCGTCAACGCTAAAAAGTTTTTTAAAGCGAATTAAAAAGACCAGCCACAAAAGGAGATTTATCAATGTGAGGGAAGACACCAAAAAGACGCCCATCGCTTTACCTCGTGATGTTTATGTGGACGCCAAGCGCGGGGTCTCTGATTTCGTATTCCTGTTTTTTTTCAGGAGCCTCTTGCTGGCCCTCTTTTTTCTTTTGGCCGCCAGGAGCGGAATTGCCGCCGCCATTCGCGTCCGCCTTGATTTTTCCGGTTTGGGTTTCGTTTGCCGCCGTCTTTTGAACGGCCTGCGACTGCTGCAAGTTTTGGTTCACAAGGCCTTGGGTTTGGAGCGACTGCGACAAGGCGGCTCCTTGGCTTTCGCTGGCCACTCGCTGGGCGACATTGGCCATTTGAGAATACATTGTCTGAAGGTCAATAGGCTGCAACGCCATTAGTTTGAATATCCTTCCGGCATTTGAAGTCCGGTCATGTCAGGCGCCTCATACTTTCCGGTGCGGATAAAGCCGCCTTCCATAAAGTAAGTAACGTTCTTTGTGTCGGCGCGAACTTCCTGCAAAGTGTCGCGAATGTAAATCTTCACGCCGGAGAATACGCTGCCTTCGGCCTTGACTTTGCCAAAGACCTTAAGCTCGTGCAAGTGCTCCTGTATTTGATCGATTTCTTCCGAAATCTTTTCCGATTCGATAGTGATTTCTTGCCTGCGGCTCTTGTATTGGGCAAGCGCCTCTTCCTTGTCTTTTGGAAGCGTTCGGCGAGCCTTTTTATAGTTCTCCAAAGTGAGGATGTTGTTCTCAATGTCCTCAAGCTCGCGAACCAAATCGTTTTGCTGGCCCTGAATGAATTCCAAGCGGTGCTTGGCGCGGGGGTCAAAGCCGACTTCAAGGATTGTTTCCGTTCCGCCGCCAGGAGAGCCGATGTTGCGCGCCGCGATTTCTTCGGTGGCAAAGAGGTGGCCGCCTGTAATCTGAGCCTTCTTTCCGTTAAGAACGATGCGCTTCATCGCGCTTACTTCGCTGTTCATGATGCTGTCGGAAACGATGCAGAATTCTTCGACCTCAACCTTGGCGCTTTGAATGAACTTGGCCCACAAGGATTTTCCGCAGTGAACCTCGCCCTCGTCGTGGCCAAAAATGCCGGCCGAAACGATGATGTTGCCCCGCTCGCTCTTGATGAAGCTTTTGCCGACAGTGCCGGAAATCTCGATGTCGCCGGTGGCCTTGATTTCGTAGCCGTCGTCCACGTTGCCCTTGACGATGACGCTGCCCAAAAAGTCGATGTTGCCGGTCTTGATTCCGACACTTTCCAATTCCAATACAGGTTCGACGTTAATTCTTTGGTCGTCGTAATGGACGCGGCCGGCCTCGCTGGCTATAACCGTTACGCCGTCTTTGTCAAGCTCGACGTTTTTGCCGAGCGGAATCTTAATGTCCTTTCCGTTCTTTGCCTCAAGATAGCGGCCGAACAAGGTTTTTCCTGCCTTTCCGCGCTCGGGCTGCATTTTTGTGGCCAAAGGCTGGCCCTTGACGACGTTTTGAATTTTATTGAGTTCCTTAAAGTTGACCTTTCCGTCGCCGGCTTCCTTAATCTTAAGCTTTGTCGGATCCGTCTCAAAGTTAAAGGCGATGTAAGCGTCGCGGCCGTCTTGCGGCATAATCGCGTGGGCGACCTCGCAAGGCGTTCCGTAAACGGGATTGTCAACCCATTCGGCGATTTTGTCGTCTTCGATGCCGGCGACAACGCCTTGAGTTTCAAGAGCGCGCCTGATTTGGTCGGCGGTGATTTCTCCGCCGCTCATCGCGGGAGCGGTGGCCGTCAACGTGGCTTCCATCTCGTCCTTTGAAACGTCGATGATGAGCATGGCGTCGCCGGCCTTTATGTGCTTGTAAAGGCCGATGGGCTCGTAATTTCCGTCGGTTCCCTTTTTGGCGAATTCTTTTATCTTTCCTTCTTCTATGCTGACAGTGTCCGGACGGCGGGCGTCGTTGACGATGTCTTTTGCATCCACAGGCCGGCCTTTTCCAACCGGAAGAAGAACTTTGAGCATAATCTCGTCGCCAAAGTGGCGGATATAGTAAAGTCCGTCCTGATCGACAATCTTAACCTCTTCGTCAAACTCGTCGCTTGCAAAAGCGGCGCCGGCAACGGTCTTTTTCTTTTTGGCAAGAGAGGCGGCGTTTTGGTAAATGCGAAGCTTCCAAGGCTTTTTTGCCAAGCCCAAGAAACCGTCGCTTCCGCGCTCCAAAATTTCATATTCAAGGTTTACGATTCTTGCGTCAAGCTGGGTGGCGGCGTCAGCCAAGGCCTCGTCAAGCGAGTCGGCGTTGACCTCAATCGCGTTGAGCGACTTGTCCTGCTCCAGCAGAGTCTCCATGTCTTTTCGGATGACTTCAAGACCGACCATGCTTACATGATTCCTTTTCGCAAGTTGGTGAGTTTGGCTCTAAGGCGCAAGTTGGCCTTTGTATGCAGCTGGCTGATGCGCGACTCGCTGACTTCCAACACCTGTCCAATTTCCTTAAAGGTCAAGTCCTCGTGGTAGTACAAAACGATGACCATCTTTTCTTTTTCAGGAAGCTCGTTGATCGCCTGAATTATGATTTTGCGAATTTCTTCGCGCTCAACGATGACGTCGGGATTAAGGCTAGAAGGAGACTCTATGCTGTCGCCGATGGACATGTGGTCATTGTCGTTTCCGCTGTACCAAACGTCGTTAAGCGAAAGAACGCTTGTGCCCGAAAGCTTCATAACGGTCTGTTGGTACTCTTCTTCGCTGACGCCCAACTTGCCGGCAATCTCGGCGTCGCTGGCCGCTCGTCCAAGGCGGGCCTCAAGGTCTCCGATCGTGTCTTCTATCTCGCGAGACTTTTGGCGCACGCTGCGGGGAACCCAGTCCAATTGGCGGAGCTCGTCAAAAATCGCTCCCCTAATTCTTGTCACGGCGTATGTCTTGAATTTTACGTTTTTATCAGGATCGTATTTTTCTATCGCGTCCAAGAGGCCAAACTGTCCAAAGCCTACAAGGTCGTCAAACTCAACGCTGGAGGGCATGCCAACGCTGACCTTGCCGGCGACATATTTTACAAGCGGCATGTACTGCCGAATGATTTTGTCGCGCAAGTCGGGAGAGCGAGTCTTCTTGTACTCGTTCCAAAGTTCGTCTTCTGTCTTTTCTTCAACAAGAGCTGATTCCATACTCCACACCCTGCTTTATTCTTCTGTCTTCAATATCGTTCTAATCGCTTCCGCCATTACCGGAGCGTCTTTTACATCCGCAACTTTTCCGTCAGAAAGCTCGGTCTGCCTTCTTGGATGAACCATGCCTTCTTCCGCAAATTCGCTATCTTCAATGACGTCTTCATCCTGCCCTTCCGCAGAACTTCCGCCGCCAATTTCGCCAATGTCAGGCAAGTCGTCCAGCTCGTCGCCTCCGCCAGCCAACCCTGAACTTGCCGCCGCTCCGCCCGCAGCCGAATTTATGGGAGCGAAAGCCGGCTGGGGCTCGCTCGCTTGCGGCGCGGGGCTTTCAGCCGATTTGGCGGCTTGCGGCGCGGGAACATCTTCCGGCTCCCGGCTTTTTGCCTGAATATCAGCCGCCTTTTGCGTTATGTTCTCCGCGGCCTTTTGCTCGCGAACCTGCTCGGCCGCTTCAAGCGCCTCATTTTGTTCGACCGCGCCAAAAGCCACGTCCGGAGCCGCGGAATTTGAAGCGGTCCCCGCTGCGGCCGCAGGACGGCCAAAAGGCTTTCCAACATCGTCGCTGGAAAGCACGTGCTTTCCTTCCACATAAAACGCCGGCGACTCCTTGTCGTCGGGCAAATCTTCCTCGCTGACCACCAAATCAACCTTTGAGCCCGCGACTTTGGGCTCTTCGGCGGCTTCAGCGGGAGCGGCGGTTCCGTCAGCCAAAAACTTGGCGTAAACAAACTGGACGCCTACCGCGATCGCTCCAAACAAAAGTCCAAAAATGGTCGCCTTTAAAAGCGAGACAGGAAAGCCTGACTTTGAAGCGATGGCAATTACAAAGGATAAAACGAACGCCGCGCAGGCGCTGAAAACTATCGGCTTAATTTTAATCAATTCGTTTTCCCCTTGCAAAAATTCACTATATTATAACACACATTTCAAAAAAATGCTAGTTTTTTTTACTTTTTAAAGCCTAAAAATTTCTTTAAGAAATTTGAAACTCCCTCGTTGTCGGGGGCCTCCGTCTTTTCTATTCTGCCAACAATATGCTTTACGCACATGGCCGGCTTTGACTGCGGCGCCACGACGATAAAGGGCTTTTGCCTGATGACGGAATTCTGGACGGCCGGATCTTCGTAAACAAAGCCCACATAGTTCACCTTGTAGTTGAGGAACTGGCCTACAATGCTTATGATGCGGTCGGCGATTCGCTTTCCTTCGTCAGCGGAATGGACGCGGTTGACCAAAAGCTGGATGTTGATTTCGCGGTCCTCAATCTCGGTCGTGATGATTTTTATCATTCCGTAGGCGTCGGTGATGGCCGTCGGCTCCGGCGTGGTGACGACATAAACTTCGTCGCTGGCGGCTACAAACGAAAGAACGTTGTTTGAGATTCCCGC
>JBGUQT010000066.1:0-9599 GCA_045131275.1 Treponema sp. | reverse complement strand
CTTGACAAAACAAATATTTTCGTTTAATATATTGACATAACAAGCAGGTTTGCGGTATATTTGACCGATACATCTGTAATAATAATTAAGTGAGGTTGAATATATGGCAGTACCAAGAGCGAAAACGTCAAAAGCGGTGACCAGAAGGCGCAGAAGCATCAACATGAAGCTTGACGCTCCTCAGCTTGTTGCGTGCAACAACTGCGGAAACTTAGTTCTTCCGCATCACGTTTGCCCAAAATGCGGTTTTTATCGCGGACGTCAGGTGATTACACCGGAAACAAACGCGTAAGAATAATTAATTAGGAGACAACTATGGACGAATTGTTTGAGAAAATCAAGAAGCTCATCGCTGACAAGCTCGAAATCGAAGAGAGCAAGATTCAGCTTTCTTCATCTTTCCGCGGCGATCTCGGAGCGGACAGCCTTGACACTTACGAGTTGGTTTACGCCATCGAAGAAGAGTTGGGCGTTTCCATCCCCGACGAAAAGGCCAACGAATTTGAGACAGTTCAGGACGCCTACGACTTTATCAAGTCTGAGCAGTCTAAGTAAGAACTTTCAAAAGCCCCGCTTTTGAAAATGTCTTAAAAGGAGCGCGGCGCTTGCCGCGCTTTTTTTTGCGCTTTGGGAACGGGATCGTCAGGTTAACGCAGTGAAAAATTTTAAGGAAATCTTTAGAGGCTCCAAGAAAATCTCCCCGGAACGAAAGGCCGCGCTTTTGGCTTTTTGCAAGCCGCTCGGATTGAAATTCCACGACTTGGAGCTTTTGGACTTGGCCTTTCACCACCGTTCCTACTCAAATGAAAGCAAGGAATTCAAGCGCTGCAACAACGAGCGCCTGGAATTTTTGGGCGACAGCGTTTTGGGCTTGGCCACCGCAGCCTTTTTGTACGAGGACATGGCCCAAAAGCAAGAAGGCGACTTGGCAAAAATCAAGGCCGCTGTCGTAAGCGAAAAAGCCTTGGCCCCCGTGGCGCTTGAATACGGCATCGACAAAATGCTGGTCCTTGGCCGCGGCGAGGAAATGAGCGGAGGCCGGACAAAGCCCGCGATTTTGGCCGACTGCATGGAAGCGGTCATCGGCGCCTACTACCTTGATTCCGGCTACCAGGCCGCCGAAGAATACATCCTAAAATTCATCGTTCCCGCGGTCCGCTCCGTCCAAGAAAACAAGTCCGGCCGCGACTACAAAAGCCTCTTGCAAGAAAGCTTCCAAAAAAAATGCAAGGACATTCCCCGCTACCAGTTGGTCAAGACCGAAGGCCCCGACCACGACCGAGTCTTTTACGTGTCCGTCCACTTAGGCGACGCCGTATACGGCCCGGCCCGCGGCAAAAACAAAAAGGAAGCCGAGCAAGCGGTTGCGAAGATGGCGCTGGAACAAATAAAATAACGCCCTTGCTTGCAACAAAGCGGCGTTTTCATTAAAATGGAAAAATCATGGAAAATCAAATCATTCAGCCGCGCGTGCTAAAGGGCTTTAGGGACGCGCTTCCGCAAGAGCAGATTTTTCGCTCTGGATTGATCGAAAAAATTACCGGCGTTTACCGCTCCTACGGCTTTGTGCCGATCGACACGCCGGTTTTGGAATACACAGAAATTTTGTTGCGCAAGTCTAACGGCGAGACAGAAAAGCAAGTCTTCCGCTTTGAGGATAATGGAGGCCGCGACGTAGCGATGCGCTTTGACCTTACAGTTCCCTTCGCGCGCTTTACCGCCGAGCACAAGGCGGAATTGGCATTCCCGTTCAAGCGCTACCACATAGCCAAGGTTTGGCGCGGAGAAAAGCCCCAGGCCGGCCGCTACCGCGAATTCGTTCAGTGCGACATCGACACGGTTGGAAGCGACTCGGCCGTTTGCGACGCCGAAATCCTTTGCGCGATGAAGGCCGCCTTGGCTTCCATCGGAATAGAAAAAATCAAGATTCACATAAACCACCGCGGCGCCTTTAACCGCTTTTTGGCCGGCCTTGGCGTTCAAGACAAAAGCGAGGACATCTTGCGTTCCGTTGACAAGCTTGCCAAAGTCGGAACGGACACAGTCATGGCGGAACTGGAGGAAGCGACAAAAAGCTCCGACGCCGCCAAAAAAATCTTGGACTACATCCAGCCCAGCGCCAATTTTGAAGAGGCGATTGGCAAAATGGAAAGCCTTTGCGGCGGAGCGGGGGACGACACAAATCGCTTGCGCCAAGTCTACCAAATGCTTGAAGCTGCCGGAATCGCGCAGTCTTTTGTCCTTGACCCGTCGATCACCCGCGGCCTTGACTACTACACGGGCCTTGTATACGAAAGCTTTTTGGACGACCTTCCTTCAATCGGCTCGGTTTGCTCCGGCGGCCGCTACGACAATTTGGCCGGCCTTTACACAAAGGAACGAATCCCCGGCGTCGGCGGCTCGATAGGCCTTGACCGTTTGATGGCGGCGATGGAACAGCTGGGAATCGCCGGAAAAAAAGGCTCCTACCTTGACGCGGAAATTTTCTGCCAGGACGAAAGCCTTTTGATTGAAAACCAAAAAGCCGCTGCCGCCCTGCGCTCTCTTGGCGTAAAAGTAGAGGTTTTCCCCGAAGCCAAAAAGATGAACCAGCAGTACGCCCTTGCCGAAGCCAAAAGCGTTTTGTGGGGCGTCTTTGTTGGCGCCGACGGAAAGCTTAGCGTAAAGAACCTCAAGACCCGCGAGCAAACCGACGGCCTAGACCCCGCCGCCGCCGCGAAAATTATTCTTGCGTAAAAATTGTGCGCGGGGGTTGACATATTTCGTTCTTTTTGCTATTATTTAGGAACATTTGCGGCAGTCATATAACGGCTCATTATCTCAGCCTTCCAAGCTGATGACGAGGGTTCGACTCCCTTCTGCCGCTCTAAAAGCTGAAAGCTAAGTCCTTGCATTATGGTGACTTAGCTTTTTTTATTTGTCCAAATTTGGCCGAGTGACAGTAAAGTGACAGTAATTCCTTGCGAAAATTTTTTCATTCAAGGAGCTGTCCATGCGCGGTTATTTCTTCGTCTACAAAAGGACCCTCAAGTCGGGGAACAGGATCTATTACTACCAGGCGTACAAGCCGGACGGAACCCTCGCCTCGGCTAAAAGCACAGGCTGCCGGCGCAAGAGGGAGGCCGTGAGGTTCTGCGAGACCCTTCTATGTGAAGGGAAGCTGTGGTCCGGAACCAACCTGACTTTCGGCCAGTACGCAACCCATTTTTTCGACAACGATTCCGTCTGGGTGCAGGACAAGCTTTCGTTGGGAACGAAAGACCGTCCCGCCATTAGCGAGCTATATCTTGAAAAGCTTCAGATGACGACAAGAAAATACCTCGTCCCTTATTTCGGTGCTCATAAAATGAGCGCTATTAAGCCTACGGACATGAAGGAGTTCCGCCTCAAGTTGATTCGCGAAGACAAGCTTTCCTACAAGTCAATAAACGACATATTCATGGTGTTCAAGTTCATCGTCGACGCGGCTATGGGGGACAACATTCTATTGTATTCGCCTCTGAGAGGAATCAAGCCGCTTATGAAGAACCCCTCTCCGCGCGAGGCGTTCACTATGCAAGACGCGAAGAAAGTGTTGCTCGAATGCAAATGGAAAAATGAAGCCCACAGGGAGTTCAACTTTGTGGCGGCCCTGACGGGCATGCGTTTAAGCGAGATCCACGCGCTTCGCAAGGAGAATGTCACGGAAACGTACGTAGACCTTCGGGATCAATTCTTGAACGGAAAGCTTCGGCCGTTGAAAACGAAAGATGCCCGCAAGGTTCCCATCTGCCCGGAACTTTACCAATTTTTGAAGAGCCGGCTTGACAAGAGTCCCAATGGCTACGCTTTCTTTGACGTGGCGGAAACCATGGCCTCCGACACGTTGCGGGAAGTGCTCTTAAAAAATCTTCCCGAGCAAAAAAAGGCGAGGGGGTACGTTTTTCATAGTTGGCGCCATTTTACAGCGACGTACCTAATAAGCCGCAACGTATCTGCTGTCAAAACAGCAGCCGTTCTAGGTCATTCCACTGGAGTGAGCTCTGTCCAGGAACGCTACATAAACTTCACCGAGTCTGACTACGCGGAGATATACGAGATTCAGTCTGGTTTGTTCAAGGAATTGAATTGGCGTTGATTTCCTGCGTTTCCTTCCTTTCATTCGTTCCTTTCATGGGGCTGAAAAGGAATTATAATCATGCGTTTGGCCGAATTGTAATCGGCATAAATTTTTAGTTTAATGACTTAATTACACACAGGCTGTAAAATACGCTTGTTGGACATAACAATGCAAGCAGTCTTTTGGTTGCTTTACGTTGCTTGGTATTATTCCAGCACATTCCAGAAATTAAAGGAGTTGACCAATGGTAGAAATGAAAGAACTTAGCGCTTTTCAGAGGAATATGAATAGCCTTACTCTTTATTTGTATCTAATGAACGCAAGGTGCAGGCATTTGCTGGACTATGACGACGAGGGCGGCTTCGAAACGCACAACGATTTTTTCAACTTGTGCAGAGCCAAATTGAGGAACAAAATAGAAGGCGACCAAGACCTGCTTATAAATCGGGATTTTTTCAAGAGCTATTTTGCGGCCAATGAGAATGCGGATAAAAAAAGAAAAGCCAACAAACTAAAAAAAGAGGATGAGGAGGTCTTGTATGAGACTTATTTTGAATACTCCAAGTCCCTTCCTAAAAGCGTATTTAGAAACAAAAGCTACGATTATGTCGCTTGGAGCCTTGTCGCAATGTTTTGCGTATTTTTGATGGGGCTTGGGCTTTTCCGTTCAGCAAATGGCGCCAATTCTCTTAAAGAACACATGGAATTATGCGTGGTATTGTCTTGCTCGGCTGTTTGTTCTTTAAGTTATTTAATTCGTGGAATAATTCTTCAATTTGAATTGCATAACCGTAAAAATACAAAAAGAAGATTTGGAGTAATGTATTCTGATGATTACTGTTACAGGAGAATCAAAGAGGCGGAAGCTTTTTTTAGAGCCAACTTTAATGTTGAGGATGACATTCTTGAATTGACCGAAATTGAAAGAAAGTTTCCTGAAAATGACAACTACTTTTATGATACAATCATGAAAACAAAGGGATTGTCTGAAATTAACAAGAAAAAATTGCTGGCCTACAATGCGAATCCTTATTGCCGGGCGGTTTTTTCGGAATTGTTTGAGCTTGTTAAGAAAAACGGAGTGGAAAAAGGGTGTCTTCAGCAGATTCCTTTCGTCTTTAAGGCTTGCCAAATTAAAACAAAATTAACAGGCGGAAATACAGGCTTCTCTGAATGTGTGAACTTTTTGCTTGGCAAATCTGAATACACAGACACAACTTTCAATCAGGCTATGCCTAAACTTGAAAACCCTAAAGTTGACATTTTCCCAAAATATCTAAAAATCCTAGAAAAATTCGAAAATATATTCTGGGGAATAACTATATCTGACGACTAGCGCTATCCTGCGCTTGTTCGTTGCGACAGAGCACCACGTGCTCTAATTTAGCGCAACGTGACAAGGCGGGTAGCGATGAGACGCCACCAAGAATTCATTCTCTATCAACGATTTAAGACACTTCGCAAGGCCCAAAAACGCAAGGCAATCTATTACTTCCAGTATCGACTTGCCGACGGCACCTTGTCGAATCCACATTCGACTGGCTGCACTTCTCGTACAGAAGCTTTCCAATATGTTCAATCCCTGATTGACAGCGGGAAGTTGCAATGCAATGATAAGACTATGTTCCGCGCTTACGCATCATCATTCTATACAGATGACGCGACGTGGGTGAAGGACCGGAGAGCGTTAGGAACCAAAAAACGCCCCGGCATAGGCGACATTCAAGTAAAAAAGTACCAAGGCTTTGTCAATCATTATTTTCTGAAATATCTGCCCAACAAACCTCTAAATTCATTTTGCCCAACCGATATAAAAGAATTTCGACAGTATCTTCTTGACAATGAAAAGCTCTCTCGCAAAACAATCAACGACCTCATGTCTTGTCTCCGGATTATGTTCGTGACAGCGATGGACGACGGACTAGTAGTCCGAAACCCGTTCCGCGGCGTTAAGCCGCTCTTGACTGAGCCAAAGCCTCGTGACGCTTTCACGCTGGAAGATGTGAAGAACATTGTGGACTATTTTAGCGGCAACGAGAAAGTCAAAACATTCATTATTGTCGCGGCCTGTACAGGCATGCGGCTTGCCGAAATCAATTCCTTGCGCAAAGCAAATATAGAAGAAACCTTCATTGACCTTCGCGACCAGTACCGTGGAGGAAAGTTGCTCCCTCTAAAGACACGCGAAGCGCGCAAAATTCCGATTTGTTCAGAACTGCGAGAGAAGTTGCTAGCTACCATTCCGGAAGGCAAAGAATTCGTGTTTGATTCACTGTCAGATAATAGGGCAAGCGACTTACTGCGTGACATGTTGCTCAAGACAATGCCGGAAAAACGGAAAGAACATGGCTATTGCTTCCACTCGCTTCGACATTTTTCAAATACTTTTTACCTCTCGAAAGATGTGCCCCCCATAAAGGTGGCAAGCGTCCTGGGGCATAGTACAGGGGTGTCGTCGATGCAGGAGCGCTATCTCAATTTCACAGAAAAGGATTTTGTTGAAATTTATGACGTTCAATCTGAACTTTTTCATTTTTTGGCGAATTAATTTGGCTTTTACAGCTTCGGCTGTTAGCAAATAAAAGGAAGTAATGAATAGCAGTTTTTAATCAAATCGGCCGTGACTGCGTTTCTTTTCTTCCTCAAAAAAACATAAAGGAGTAATTAATGCAAAACAAAAAAGAAACAATCCCGCAGTCACCGGTAGAGCCGGAACTGCTGACAAGGTCGGAGGCAGCTGGTCTGCTTCATGTCTCCCTGAGCTACATTGACCATCTATCTGACTTGCCATGTTACAGGCTTGGAAAAAAGAAGCTTTTTTCCAAGGCAGAAATACTTGATTACCTTAGTCGTAATCATGTCACCCCCACAGCGCGTAAAGTCTCAAAAACTGACGCTATTAAATCTAAGGAGGCGGCAAATGATTAAAGAAAACTTAATCATCGATGCCGAGACCATCATGAACACTGATTATCCCGAAAACCCATTCATTGTTAAGGATCTCATTCCGGACCAAGGATTAATAATCCTTGCCGGACAGCCAAAAGCGGGAAAGAGCCTTTTGCTCACCCAATTGCTTGCCGCCGTAACCGGCAATGATTCTACCTTTCTTGGGTTGGAAGTTTCACAAAAAAAAGGTGAAGCTCTGTATCTTGCCCTTGAAGACTCTGAGGCACGAATCAAAAAAAGATTTGTTAAACAAAATTTACATCCAAACGCGACCTTCAAACTTGCATTAAGGTGGAGTGTGGATGAAAAAGCCATCAAAGATCTCGATATTTATCTGTCAGAACATCCGGAAATAATGCTTGTTGTGATAGATACGAAAGCAAAAATTTGTCGTGAGCAAGGTACACAAATCTCATACCAAAGTGAATACAACTTTATCGGCTTGATCAAAAATTGTGCTGACAAACATGCTGTTTGCATAATACTTGTCACCCATTTGCGCAAAAGACCGGCTGAAGATGTCTTCAACGAGGTCAACGGTACGTCGGCAATCATGGGGGGCGCTGACACAATCATCGTCCTAAAACGACCGAGAAATCAAAATCGCGGAATATTGTCGTTAACCAGTCGCGACTTCGAGGAAAGGGAATTAGAGATTTATTTAGACCGCGAGACGTTGACATGGCATTCGGCAGGTGAGAGCCCTTCTGCTGTGCCCAACATGACGCCGGAACGGCAACAGATTATTTCAGCGATGAAGGAGCTTGGCGGAACAGCAACCCCCAAAGCAATTGCCGAAAAACTTGGAAAGGACAATAAGATTGTCTCCAATCTGCTTGCCACTATGGCGCCTTACGGCTTTGTCCAAAAGTCGCCCGAAAAGCATGGGGTTTGGGTTTTGCCTGTCGTTGAAGACGAAAAAGCGGATGAATCAAATGCATCGGAAGATGACTTCATTCTAGAGTAAAGGAGGAAAAGAATTATGCTATCAATTAATTTACCCAATTTTTTAAAGTCAAATCAACCAAAAATTCGCTTGGTTAAGGTCGACACTTTGATAACAAATCCGAAGTATCAAGGATTGTACAAGCAGGAGCCTGAAAAGGTGGAGGAGCTGTGTCGCAACATGAAGGAGCATGGCTTTGACCGGACGCAACCGATTATTATCCTCAAGAACGGAACCGTTATCGATGGACACTCTCGGTTAGAGGCGGCTATCAAAGCGGGCCTTAAGGAGGTCTACGTTATAGTCAAAGAAGGCGTGGAGACCGAAACAGATGTCCTGTTATACGAAGAGCATCTCCAGTTGTCGCGCAGGAACCTGTCGGAGGCCGAAAAGTTAATTCATCTTGAGAATTTGCTAAAACTTAAAAAACAGGCCCAATCCGAAGGCAAGGACATAAGCGAATTCAACGATGAGGCGCTGGCCAAAAAACTGGATGTCTCGCCGAGGCAAATTCAAAAAATGCGCGAGGTCGAATCCAAGGCCACGCCGCAACAACTCGACGCCATTCGTTCCGGAGAGACGTCGCTTAACAAGGTTCATACTGAGATCAAAAAAGCTCAGGGGCCGACGAGAAAATCGCCAGTCAATAAGGAGCAGGGGAAGGTTCCTCCTTCAAACGATGAAGTAGCGGCCGTTCTCGCTCTTGTCGCCAAACACCTGCCTGGCATACAAATCCCAGACGGCTTGAAGTCAGACCTTAGAGCTTATTTTAACGGGAGGCCAGTACGAAACCTAACAGCTCTGTAAAAACTTACCACCTCAGCAACCAAACTTGCAAGCAAATTGCCCTACTTGCTGAAGAATCAGGCGAGTCCGCAACGGCGATTGTCGAGACGGCAGTTAATTACTTATATAGGCGGGATACGATGCCGGAGCAGACCGTCCTCGCAAAACTAACTGCCCTTGACATGAAATTGCATCAGATGGATCAGCGGGAAGAAGCGTTCTGCTCACTGTCAAGATTTCTGGTGCCATACTTCATCGCAGCTTTGCCGGACATGCTCGAAACCAAAGAATCCAGCATGCTAATTAATAGCAAAGGAAGAAAGAACCTCGAACAGCTTGAAGACCTCTTCCAAAAACTGATGGCAAAAACGAGACCGTCATTTATGGAATCGGTTTTCGTAAATCTACGAACGCATCTCGAAGAAAATAATCAGGCTCAACAGGCAAACTGAGGTTCATAGCAAGATAAAGGAAGTGATGTATCTGTTATTATCTTCTATATAATTAGTGCATTATAGGGGTGTGACGATACATCACTTTCAGTCACTCAAAGATTACAGATTCGCAAGCTTACGACGCGAAAAAAGGAGTAAAAAATGAAAACTAAAGAAGAAGATTATCAATTGCTTAAGGTTAAAAATCCCAAGGGCAAACAATCAAAGAGTGTGGACACCATGGCAGAACTAGGTAATTTACTAAAAGATTTAAGCAAAGTTCTTAAAATGCCTAAGTTCGACAAGAAGCCAAGGAAGAAAAAAGTTCATTTTTCAGGCCGGCTGTCAAACATATACAATCAACGTTGCGTGGTTAAGATGTCAT
>JBGUQT010000065.1:0-11327 GCA_045131275.1 Treponema sp. | reverse complement strand
TGCACGGTAAGGCGCGAAACGTTCAAATACGGAATCACCAAATAAAAAAAGCCGCTTATAAAAAGGAACTTTTGCGAAGCGTCCAAGACCTCGACGTTTTTTGCGGAAATAAAAATCATCGACAATTGCCTTCCGAAAAAAATCAAAAGCGCGGCAAGAGCGGCGCCCAAAAGAGTTCCGGCCAAAAGGCCTTGCGCGTAGCCTTTTTTGATTCTGTCGAACTTGTGCGCGCCGTAGTTTTGGCTTGCAAAGGTCGAGACCGAAGCGGCCAAAGCGTCAAAGGGAGATATTGCGAACTGCTTTATCTTTGAGGCGGCGCTAAAGGCCGAAACGTAAACCGTTCCCAAAGCGTTGTTTGCCGCCTGCATTATCATAGAGCCGATTGCGGTGATTGAAAATTGCAAGCCCATCGGAACGCCGATTTTAAGCAAGGTGGCGGCGCATTTTTTGTCAAACGCGCGGTCGGATTTTTTTAGGCGAAGGATTTCAAACTTGGCGCGAATGTAAAGCAAACACAAAAGGCCGCTTGTAAAAAGCGAAATGACCGTGGCGAAGGCAGCTCCAAAAACTCCCCAGCCAAAGCAGACGATAAAAAGCAAATCCAGCGCGACGTTAAGCATCGTGGAAAAGACCAAAAAGGCAAAGGGCGTCTTGCTGTCGCCCACCGCGCGCAAAAGGCTTGAAAGCCAGTTATAAAAAATGATGAAAGGCGTTCCCAAAAAGAGCGTGAACAAGTAAAGGCGCGCGTCGTTGTAAATGTCTTGCGGAGTTTTAAGGGCGCGCAAAATCGCGTCGCAAAAAAAAGCGCAAAGGCTTGTCATGACAAGCGCCGTAGCCGCGGCCAAAATATAGGCGCAAAAAACAAAGCGCCTCATTCCGTCATAGTCGCGCGCGCCAAAGCGTTGGGCCACAGGAACGGCAAAGCCTGTCATCGTTCCCATGCAAAAGCCAAAAGTCAAAAACTGCGCGCTCGACGACGCTCCAACAGCGGCCAAGGCGTTGGCTCCCAAGTAGCGGCCTACGATAGCGGCGTCCGCTATGTTGTAGGCTTGCTGGAACAAGATTCCGCCCAAAAGCGGCAGAGCGAATTTTATTATGAGCCAAAGAGGATTTCCGACTGTAAGGTCTTTTGTTTGCGCCAAATTTCGCTCCAATTGCAACGCTAAAAAAAAAGCGCAAGGCTCACCCTGCGCGTTACCCGGAGAGAGACTTGAACTCTCATAGAATTGCTTCCACTAGGACCTGAACCTAGCGCGTCTACCAATTTCGCCATCCGGGCGATTTTTTGATATATTAGTTTTTTTAGGCCTTTTGGTCAAGGGGCGTTTTTGACGCTGCGCGAACTTTCTCGCAGGCCAAGAATACAGCGCCGCTTGTCAAAAAGCCTATCGCCGCGCCGCAAAGGCTGTCGGTGACAAAATGGTTTCCGCTTAAAACGCGCAAGGCCATCACGCAAACGGAAAGCAAAAAGAAAACGCAAAGCGCGGGCAATCTTATCTTTGAATTTTTTTTGCGAAAGAAAAACCAAAAGCACAAAAAGCCAAAGACGATAAAGGCGCGAAGGCAGTGGCCGCTGGGCCAGGAACGGCAAAAGTCGCCGCTTTTTACTCCGCGCCCCTTGGGATTGGGAAAATACATGTAGGGCCTGATTCTTCCGACCGCGGTCTTTAGCAATTGAAGAACGCCGTTTCCCCAAAGCCAGCAATTTACAAAAACAAAGGCGTCCAAAAAAAGCCCTTTAACCGCGCTCTTTTTGTCTTTTGCAGGGAAGAACGAAAGGGCTCCTACAACGCAAAGCTCAGCGCCCATCACAAACAAAACTAAAAGGGTTCCTAGTTTTGAAAGTTTTTTGTCGTAGGCTTGGGCGAACCTTGAGTCAAAGGAATTGACGCCGCCAATGTCGTAAGCCTCACCGTTCCACTCAAAGCTTTGAGCAAGAGAGCGCCTTTTGGCGGCCTTTGAATACTTTCCCGCGACAAAAAGCGCAAGGCCTAAAAAAAAGATCGCGGCAAATTGAAGGATTTGTTTTTTGGACATAGTTCCGCCAGCTCCCCTACGCGCGCTCGACAAAGCCGCGCTTTTCAAGTTCAATCAAAATGTTTTCTACAATTTGTTCGGGAACGTTGACCGCGGTGTCAACGACAAGGTTCGCCGTATTTTGGTAGTCGTTGTTGTCTATGCCGTAAAGCGCCTTGTAGCGCCTTGTGTCCTCGCCGTCGCGCATTTTGGTGAAGGCCGTTATCTCGGCCAAGTCGCCGCCTTCGCGGTTAAGGATTCTTTTTGCGCGAAGCTCGTCGCTTGCAAGCAAATAAATCTTTACGTCGGCCTCTTTGAGCATCCAAATGGCGAGGCGGCTTCCAAGAACGCACGATTCTTTTTTGGCAAGTTCCACCTGGCGAGTGTCAACGGTCTTGTCGTAGGAATCGTCGGTCTTGGCCGCTTCGATGACTTGCGCCAGCGTCATGCCTTTTTCCTCGGCCAATTGCCTAAAGGTAAAGTTGATCAGTTTTATTCCGAGCGTCTTTGCCAAGAGGCCGCTTACTGTCGTGTTTCCGCAGCCGCTCTTTCCGCTAATCGCGATTCTAAGTTCGCGTCCATCTTTGATTTTCCATGCGTCCATATATTCCTCCAATCACTCAACGTTCTTTGCTTGCTCTCTGATGTTTTCAAGCGCGTCTTTGGCGTCAACGACTTTTTGTCCCACTTCGATGAATTGGTTTTTGCTTCCGATCGTGTTTATCTCGCGGTTGGCCTCTTGGCAAATAAAGTCCAAGCGCTTTCCGGGAGCGGGATTTTCTTCCATCTCTTTTCGCATCGCCTTTAAATGGCTTTGCAAGCGGACAATCTCTTCGTTGATCGTGTACTTTACCATAAGCGAGGCGACCTCGGCCATCACGCGGTTTTGGTCAACCTTGTCGCCGAGCAATTCCTCAAAGCGCGACAGAATCTGTTCCTTAAACTTTCCTTCCATTTGCGGCTGCCATTGGGCAAAGAAGGCGGCGCATTGGTCAAGAACGTCAAGCTTTTTGAGCAAGTCGGCCTTTAAGTTTTTTCCTTCGCGCGCGCGGTCGTCCAAAAAGGAGGCAATCGTCGCGTCAAAGGTCGGCTGGATTTTGTTCCAGTATTCGTCCGCGTCAACGTCGCGCGAAAGGCTCAAGACCCCCTCTTGGCCTGTGACAAGCGAAAGGGGAATCGCGCCGCCGCCAGAAAAGTTTTGCGCGCCCAAAGAATCCGCGACGCTCTTTATCGCGTCGTAGTAAGCCTTGGCCGCTCCCAAATCGGCGGTGACTTTTGAATTGGATTGGTTTTCGCGGATTTTTATGTAGAGGTCCACCTTGCCGCGCGCGATTTTTTCGGAGACGGCTTTGCGGATTTTTTGCTCAATCGGATTTAAAAATGACGGAAGCGAAACGCTCAAGTCCAGAAAGCGGTTGTTGACGCTTTTAATCTCGACGCTGATTTGCGCCGTTCCGACCAAATCTTCCTTGTAAGCGTAGCCAGTCATGCTGTTCATTTTGCCGCTCCTTCAATTGCAAGGCCGCCGCCGGCCAAAATTTTTTGCGCGACCTTCCAGTTGTCGCCCGCCCCCATCGTTACGAACAAGTAGCCGTTGGGATATTCCGCGCCCGCCTTTTGCGATAGAATCTCCGAGCCAAAAGCGGCGGCATCGTCAAACTCTTCTTTGTAGTGAACATCCTTGTGGAACTTTGCAGCCTCGTCGGCCAGCGTCTTTCCCGTAATCGAAAAGTCGGCGGGATTTTCGCGGGCGCTTGAATAAATCTTGTTCAAAATTACCGTGTCGGCGGAATCAAAGGACTGCGCGAACTCTTTTAGCAAAGCCTGCGTGCGCGAGTATGTGTGGCTCATAAAGTCAACGATGATTTTCTTTCCGCTATAAAAATCCCTAAAGCCCGCCAGCGTCGTCTTTACCGCCGTTGGATGGTGGCCGTAGTCGTCGACAAAAACGATGTCGTCGCCAAAAGAATTTTTGGCATGTCCCGTGACTTCGCTTCGACGCTTTCCGCCCTCAAACTTCTCAAGGCCTGCCTTTATTTTTTCTATATAGTCGCTTGGATTCTTTCCCGCTTCCTTTAACAAGCAGGCGCATAAGGCCGCCGCTCCGCACGAGTCCAACACCTCGTGCTTTCCTGGAACGCGCAAAAAAGCCTCGCCCAAAAGCTCCGTCCAAAAATTGTTCTTTTGCTCTTTGACGGAACGGTATTCCAAGCGCCAAGGGCCGGCCGCCTTTGTTCCGTAGGGAACGAGAGTTATGTCAGGCCGCTTTTTTGTCGCTATTTGAACGGTCTCAACAGCGCCAGCGTCGTCGGCGCAGTAGACCAACGTTCCGCCTTGGGGCAGCTTGCAAATGTAATCGACAAAGGCGGCTTGTATGTCGGCGAATGTCGGATAATAGTCTTGGTGGTCGCTTTCGACGCTGGTAAGCAAAATGACGCGCGGACAAAAGGCCATAAAATGCCGCTGGTATTCGCAAGTCTCCGCGACGAAGAATTTCTGGGAACGGTTGCAAGACTGAGAAGCGGCCGCTTCTTGGGCTTGCGAACGCTCCGCCGGCGACGTGTAGACGCACTTTTTTCCAAAGGAATTGATTACGCTTCCGGCCAAGACTTGCGCGTTCAAGTCCAGCTGGGACAAAATCGTTCCCGCAAGACCAGTCGTGCTTGTCTTTCCGTGAACGCCGCAAACGCCCGCGCTAAAGGCCCGCTCGGAATACGCGCCCAAGGCCTCGGTGTACAAGGCGCAAGGAACGCCAAGCTTTTGCGCGGCAATCAAGTCCGGGTTTTGGTCCAGCTTGTAGGCGCTTGAGTAGACGACCAAGTTTATGTCTTTTGTTACGTTTGATTCTGAAAAAGAAAGAGCCTTGATTCCCAGCGCGTCAAGAATGTCGTCAGTATAAAAGCGCTCGGCCACGTCGCTTCCTGTAATCACGGCTCCAGCGCTAAAAAAAATCTCGACAAGGGCCGCCATTCCGGTTCCCTTTATTCCAACAAAATGAACGCGATAGTTATGAAAGTCTTCTGGAAGTGAAATTTTCCCCATAAGAGAATACTATCACTTTTGGAAAAATCCTTCAATACAAAAAAAAGCGGCCGCTTGGCCGCTCTTTTATCGCTATTAGGCAAGTTCCAAGTAGATTTGGTCGGCAAGGCCAAAGCCCGCGGTTTTTGTAAGGCTTGTGGAGTACTCGTCGTAGAGCATGTCTTGGTACATCGACTTGGCAAAGGAGTCTTTTGTGGCGGAGTGGACGGTCTTTCTCATTGAATCGACCATCATCTTTACAAAGAAGGACTCAAGCTCCATTGACTTTTCGTAGAGCTTTGAAGTTTTGTCTATTTTTTTGTCGGAGGGGCGAACATTTCCGTTGGCGGCCGCGCCTTGAGGGGCGGCTTTTTTGTCGGCGGCGCTAGTGAACGTTTTGTCAAAGCCGGTCTTAAAGTCGCCGTTCAATCTTCCTTCGGGAATCACTTGCTCGGAAGAAATGTGGGAATAGTCTGCGGCTTGCTTTTCTTGCGCGGCCTTTAGAAGGTCGGCGAATTTGTTTGACTGGTTTTTATGCAGCGCGTTTTGAATCACCGCGTTGCTTTGAGTCATCGTTCCAATCTTGTCTATTCCCGTCATTTTCTATCCCTCCCCACCCTTACAATTATCGTTTCAAGTTCGCTGCCGTGCTTAGCATGCTGTCGCTTGTCTGGACGGCCTTTGAGTTGAACTCATAGGCGCGCTGGGCGACGATCATCTGAACCATTTCGTTAACCACGCTGACGTTTGACATTTCCAAAAACTTGTGCTTAACGATTCCCATTCCGTCAATGCCAGGGCGGTTGGCTATCGGATCGCCAGAAGCGTTTGTCACCTTGTACAAGCTGTCGCCCAAAGCCTTAAGGCCGCCCTCGTTGGGAAAGCGGTAAAGCTCGATTTGGCCAACCTCAGTCGGTGTCGTTTCGCCGTTTACCTTAACTGTAACGCGGCCGCCGTCGCTGATTGACAATGTGTGGATGTCAAAGCCTTCCGGCAAAATGATTTCGGGCTGGACGCGAAGGCCTTCGCTTGTAACAAGCTGGCCGGTCATGTCAACTTTCAACGCTCCGTCGCGAGTGTAAGCGTAAGAGCCGTCGTACTGCTGGACGCGCAAAAAGCCGTCACCGACGATGGCGACGTCTGTGTCAACGCCTGTGGCCTGCAAAGAGCCCTGGCTGAATATTCTTTGAGTGGCGGCAAGCTTGACGCCGGCGCCCTGCTGGATTCCAACGGGAGTGACCGTGTCTTCTGTGGCCGGAGTTCCGCTGAGCTTAAGGTTCTGGTAAATCAAGTCCTCAAACTCGGCGCGCTGCTGCTTGTAGCCGGTTGTGTTTACGTTTGAAAGGTTGTGCGAAATCGCGTCAATATTGGCCTGCTGTCCGTTCATTCCTGTAGCGGCTGTCCACAAACTTCTTACCATTTTATATTCCCCCTACTTGTTTATTCACTTAAAATGTCCGCCGTTATCGGGCTCTGGCCGCGACACGGTTCCACAAGGTTGACATCATTTGGTCTTCGCTCTGGATTGTCTTTTGGTTGGCTTCGTAAGCGCGGTTGACTTCGATCATTCTAACCATTTCGTTCACGACGTTGACGTTTGAGCTTTCCACAAAGTTTTGGATAAACTGCGGGCGCTCCTCGCCTTCGGCAATGTGGGCAGGGCCCGAGATGTCGTTTTCCATATAGAAGGAGTTGCCGGCCTTTTTGAGATAGCGCTCGTTGTCAAAGCGAACGGCCAAAAAGCGGTCAACGACTTGGTTGTCCTTTGTCACGATCATTCCGTCTTCGTTTACTTTGAACTTGTCGTCTTCCAAGCGGATGATTCCGTTCTCGCCCAAAACAGGATAGCCGTCCTTTGTCTCAAGGATGCCTTCTTTTCCGATGTAAAAATTTCCGTTGCGGGTGTAGCGGTTTCCGACGGGTGTCTGGATTACAAAAAAACCTTTTCCGTGCAAGGCAAGGTCCGTGGCTTGGTCAGTGTTTTTGAGCGAGCCTTCGGCAAAGTCAGTGTAGTTTTCGTTGGTCTCCACGCCTGTGCCCAATTTTCCGATGATCGGAGCGGCGTCGGCGCTTCCTTCGGGAATGGTGTAAACGCCGTCAAAATCCTTTCGGCGCAAGAGCAATTCGCTAAAAGACTTGGAAACAGTCACGTCCCGCTTAAAGCCTACTGTGTCGACGTTGGCCAAATTGTTGGAGATTGCGTCCAGCCTGTTCTGCTGGGCGACCATTCCGCTAGCTCCTGTGTACCATCCACGAATCATTTTGACATCCTCTAAAAAAGTTTTCTATTACTTTTTTATCGGAAAATCACGCGGAAATGTTAGAAAAAAAAAAGGCCTTCCGTTAAGGAAGACCTCTTGAGCTATACTGGATTCGAACCAGTGACCCACGCCTTAAAAGGGCGTTGCTCTACCTGCTGAGCTAATAGCCCAAACACTAAAAAAGTGTATATTGATATTATCATATTTTGGCAAAACGTGTCAAGTCCTCAGCTCGTTTTTTGCGCTAATTTGCAAGTTCGGCCAGGGCTTCCCATTCGGCGCCTTGGCGGATGGCGGACTCGTTGGCGGAGAGGATTTTGACCATGACCGGCTGGCCGTCTTGGGGAGCGGAGGCGGCCTGGTCCAAGAGGATTTCGGCGTGGATAAAGTTGTCGGTCGTTGCGCGGACAAGCTTTTTTCCTTGGGGAACGCTATTCGCGGCGGAACCGTGGACGCTTTCGGCGATGGCCGGAAGGACCGTTCCCGCAAAGCTGTTAATATAGGCGATTTTTGCCGCCGCCGAATATTCGTTTAGGGCGGCGACGCGCTGGTCTTTGACGCGCTCCGGAATTTTGGGCGTAAAACTTGCGGCCGCCGTTCCAGGACGGGGCGAATACGGAAAGGCGTGGGCGTTTACAAAGCCGGCCTCTTTTAGCAAGGAAAGCGTTTGCGCAAAGTCGTCGCCGGTCTCGCCTGGAAAGCCCGTAATGATGTCGCAGGCAAGGAAGGGATTTTGCTTGGCCTCTTTTAGGCGGCCGCAGGCTTGGATAACGGTTTGGCGCGTGTAACGGCGGTTCATCCGCTTAAGAATCGCGTCGCTTCCGCTTTGAACCGAAATATGAAAGTGCGGGCGGACGCGCGGATTTTTTATGGCTTTAGCAAAGCGCTCGGTGACCGTCTCAGGATAAACGCTTGAAAAACGAATCGCGATTTTTTGCGTCCGCTCCAAAATCAGCTCCAACAGTTCCGCAATGCCGATCGTTCCGCCCTGCCAGTCTCCGCGATACTGGCCGATGTTGACGCCGGTAAGGACGACTTCGCTTTGGCCGGCCTCTTCCAAGGCCGCGACCCGCTCCAACGCCAGCTGGGCTGGAATCGAAACGCTTTTTCCGCGGGCGATGTGGATCGCGCAAAAGCTGCAGCAGTTGTCGCAGCCGTCTTGGATTTTTATCGAGGAGCGCGAGTGCGCGAAAAAAGTTTTGGGCAGCAACACAAAGGGGTCGATGGCGGCGGCGTTTTTGTCTTGGGAGGCGTCGCAATTTTGCAACACGTCTTGGCCTTGCAAGCGCTCCCGCAAGGCCGCGGCCAGCAGTTCTGGCTGCCCCAAGCCTTTTTGTTCCGCGTCAAAAGCTTGGGGCAGCATGTCCGGGACGCGCGACAAGGCGCTCTTGGCCTTTCCGGGAAGGACGACGACGCGCTTGTCCATCGCCGCGATTTGCTCGGGCGAAAGCTGGGCGTAGCAGCCAGTCACGATAAGAGCGGCGGCCGGGAATTTTTTTAGCAAGAGGTTAATCGTTCGGCGCGCCTTTTGCTCGGCCTTTCCGGTCACGGCGCAAGTGTTAAGGACGCAAAGGAGGACGCTTTCGTCTTCGGCGTCGCGCGCGGCAACGGCCTTCATTTGCACGGCCCAACCGCGCTGGTGAAAAAATTCGGCCGCCCCTTCCGTTTCTATTTGGTTCAAGCGGCAGCCAAGAGTTTCAAAGTGGACGTTTTTGTTTAAGGACATTATCTCAAATGGGCGGCGACGCGATCCTTTCCGTTAATCGCGTCGGTCTTTAGCGGGTCCAGCTTAAGGGCCTCTTCGTAGGCGGCCATCGCCTCGTAGTAGTTGCCCGCCATCTCGCGCGCGTAGCCCAGCCTTGTCCACCAATAGTCGGACAAGGGATTTTTGCGGACGGCCGCGCTAAGAGAAATGTCGGCGTGCTGGAATTTTGTTTGGCGGATGTAAATCTCGCCCATGTAGTAGTATGCCGTTCCAACGCGGCTTCCCGTTCTGTCGGGAGCGATGGAAAGGTATTCCTGGAACTGCTTGAGCGCTTCGGAATTTTTTCCCAAAAAGTATTTGGCTTCGCCCAAAACTTCGATCAAGCGCATGTCGTAACGGCTTTGCTTTAAGCCGTCGTAGGCAACCTGTTCGGCGCGGGCGTACTCGCGGTTTCCGACCAAAGCCCAGCACATTACGACGTAAGAGTCAACATGGGTCGGATCGGCCTTGATTTCTTCCTCGCAAACTTCAACGGCCTCTTTAAAGTTTCGGTTGTTGTACAAAACAAGGGCGTCTCGCTTTCCCTGCGCGAACAAGGAAAGGCTTGAGAAGGCCAAAAACAAAATCGCGCAAGCGCGCCTTAAAAGATTAAGCTTCATTTTCTTTTACCATCGCGCATCGGCCGCTAAAAAGGCTTCCAGGCTCCAAAACAACTTGGCGCGAGGCGATGTCTCCTGTGATTGAGCCGCTAGAAGTTACAAAGACCAAGTCGCGGCCGTTTACGTTTCCTTTTACAGTTCCCTTTACCAAGACCCGCTCCGCCGAAATGTTGGCGTTTACAACGGCTCCCTCGTCGACAACCAAATCGCTTTCAGCCGAAATGCTGCCGTTGACTTTTCCCCTGATCATAAAGGGCTTTGTGAAGTGAATTTTTCCGGTGAACGAAATGTCCGAGGCCATTATCGTGTTAAAATCCGAGTCTTCGTAATCGATTAAATCGCAGCCTTTGTTGTCGTACATAATCAACTATTATAACATTCTATATAAAAACTTGCAAGTAGTCTAAAAGCGCGCTAATATAGTAGGAACGATATGAAAAAAATCGGCGCGGACTTGTTCCGGCGGACAATTGAATTTCTCTTGCTGGCGGCCATTGTCGCCGCCGCGGTCTTTTTGGCGGCGCAGTTCATGGTTTTTCAAGGGGGACAGGCCGCCTTCCAGAGTTCCGCCCATGAAAGAAAACGCGCGATCCTTATTGTTGGAAAAGCCGACCGCAAGGCCTACCTTGAGCAAGTCTTTTTGGGAGCCAAAACTTTGGCCAAATACAGCGACGCCGCCGTTGACTTGTACACGGGAACCAGCGCGAGCCAAGAAATCTCCACGCAAGCGCTTTTAAACTACGCCTCCTACTTGCAGCCCGACGGAATCATCGCCTACATAGAAGGCCCGGACGACAATATCGAGCTTCCTACAAATTCGCAAGGAAAGCCGATTCCGATGGTGACTATTGGAAGCTACCACCCCAACCTGCCCCAGCTTTCCTACATCGGAGCCAACTATTCCGAGCTGGGAAAAATCACAGGCCGCGAAATCATCGAGCAAATCGGACAAAGCGGCAAGGCGATTTTGCTTGACTCCAGCGGACAGAACGACGCCAATTACTCCAACTTAATGGCGGGCCTTTTGGGAACGCTGGCCTCGCATCCGGAAATTTCTATAAAGACCTTGCAGTTTGACAAAGACTCAAGCTTTTCAAAGGAAGACAACTTGCGCCAGCAGTTGGCCAGCGAAGAAGGCTTGGAGCTTATCGTCTCGCTGACCGAAAAGAACACGATCCTCGCCGCGCAAAGCGTCCGCGACCTTAATCTTTCGGGCAAGGTAAAAATCATCGGCTTTGGCGACAGCGACGACTGCCGCGCGGACTTTGAAAAAAAGATCGTTACGGAATTGATTTCGGTAAAAATCCAGGACATCGGCAGGCGCGCGATGACAGAGCTCTTTGAGTATATGGAAAACGGCTACGCAAACTCTTTTGTCTCGGCCGAAGTTCAAGTTCTTAAAGGCGGCGCGCAATGAAAAACCCGTTAAAGTATTTTGGAATACGCGCGCAGTTGATGATAGGAGTCTTGGCGAGCTTTTTGCTTTCGCTTACGATCATCGTTTGCCTTACGACATTGCTTTCGCGCGTCATGCGCAAAACCGGCAATGCCTTCCAAACCAACGCCGACATCGACGCCTACTTGTCCGACATAGAGAACACGCAAAGCGCGATGGAGTCCTACATGCGCTACAGGACTTTTGAAAGCATCGACAAATACTACCAC
>JBGUQT010000064.1:0-18851 GCA_045131275.1 Treponema sp. | reverse complement strand
CCATAAGCGCCCGTTCCTTGGTATTGGACGCGGAGACCGAATTTGGAAAAATCGATGAAGCGGTCTTGTATTTTGACGAAGGCTACTACGCCACAAAATTTAGCTTGCTCACTCCGCAAGAATGCTCCGAAAGCATTGACGAAATGATTTTGGGCTACCAATACTTGGCCTTGGAAATTCTTAGCCGCTTTGAAAAAAAATACAGCATGGGAAGCGGTTTGGAAGAAGAAAAAGCGGCCGCGCCAAAACTTGCCTTTTTGATAAAGACTTGCGCAAGCGAATGCGACGTAAGCAAAAACGGAGCACTTAGGGCTTCCACCCCGATGGCGTCCGGCCCCTTTGTAGCGGCGGCCGCGGCAGCCTTCAAGGCCTTTGCGGAAAACATCGCCGCGATTTACGGAGGCCGCGAATACGTAACGGTATTGCTTGCCCACGGCGACCAAAACATTGAGGTTGCCAAACGCGACCGAACGCTAAGCGAATGGATTTGCTCCTACATGGACGAGGTTGACAAGCTTAAGGCTAAGCTTTCGTTAAAGCAAAGCCTCAACTGGATAAAGGCCGGCGCCAAGGGTCCGGGATTTTCGCTTTTTAGATAAAAGAATTTCTGGCAAAAAAGCGGTGGAGGTTGCAAATGGATTTTATTAACAATATTTTTGCGGACCACTTTATGGCGGAATGCTGCTTTAAGATTTTTTTAAGCGCGGCTTTTGGAATCATTTTGGGCGTGGAACGCTCAAACCGCATGCACGCGATCGGAATCCGAACGATGCTTTTAATCACAACCTCTTGCGCGCTTTTGGGCGTTCTTTCTTACTACGGAGCGGAAAACCCTGCAAAAGCGCTGGGCGACCCGACCCGCATCGCCGCCGGAGTCGTGACCGGCGTAGGCTTTTTGGGCGGCGGCGTCATAATGCACCAGGGCTTTAACATCAAGGGAATTACGACGGCGGCGCTTATTTGGACAGCGGCGGCTTTGGGCCTTTCTGTCGGCTACGGCCTTTACATTCCGGCGGTCGTCGTGTTTGTCCTTGTGATTTTGACCCTGCCGCTTTTCAAAAAGATCGAGCGAACGTATTTTCCCGCGTCAAGAATCAAGACAATCCATTTGATTTATTCCAACGACGACGTTGACATGGAAAGCGTAAAAAAAATTCTCACTTCCTGCGGAATCTTTTTGCGCGACATAAACTATTCAAATTCTTTTGAGGAAGACAAATTCAAAGTTGAAATTATCGTCAACACGCCGGCCATCGTGGACTTTGCCGCGCTGGGCAAAAAGCTAAAGAAGACCGGCGAGCTGGCTAAATTTTCGTTTCAGTAGGAAGATTTACAACTTCTTTTTTTCCAGCTGCTTGTAAAGGTTTTTCTTAAAGTCTCGAGCGGAGTGAAAGAATTCCTTTTCAGAGTTGGAAAGAGCGTTGCGTTCGGCTTTGTCGTTGATAAGTTCCATCGTGCAAATCAAATCCGCCACTTGGAACAACTTATAGTCGGCGGGTTTTACTTTTCTCATTTCCACATTTGCAAAAAGGCTTGAAAAGACCGAAAGAATAATTTTTGTCAACTCCGCCTGTCCGTAATCATAATAATTTATAAGCAAGTCAAATGAATCAAAATAATTGTAATGCTTTTTTAATTCGTCGGAGATTGTCTTTGACAACTTTGAAATGTATGCCATCTCGTCATTGGAGCATTCCGCCTTATTGATTTTAGGGCAAATGTAGTGAATTGGGATCCTTCGTGTAAAATGAAAAAGCGAATTAAAAAGCGTTTTTCTGGTTTCCATTAAGTAGTTTTTATAAACTTCTTCTCGTCGTATAAGAGGTCCAGCATGCAAAACAGGAAAATCAAAACCAAAATTTTTTATCCTCTTTTCCAATGCTTTTATATCTTCTGAAATGTCAACGTCCTGGTTATGTAAAACCATAGCGACATAATAAAAAGGATTGCGCGTATTAAGTTTTCCAAAGTCGCCCGATTCGTCGATAAATACGCTGAGTCTTTTTGGTTCCAAAAAAGTCCTCCGAACAAAAAAAATGGCGGGGTATATCCCCGCCTTTCGGTGGACCCGGAACGCATATCGTTCAGCCCTATGATTTTATTATAGCGCAAGCGTTCTAAAAGTCAAGTGGGAATTCCCTTACATGTAAGATATAGATAGTTGATGAAAAATTTGTCTTTTTTTGAGAAAAAATCACTTTTTTTCTGAATTTAGTCGAAATTTTGCGCAAAAAGATGTATCTTATATATGTATGGCAAAAACACCTGAGCAAATTCTAAAAAGCGTTTTTGGCTACAAGGAATTCCGACAGGGGCAAAGAGAGATCATCCAAAATATTTTGGACGGCCGCGACACTCTTGCGGTGATGCCCACTGGCGGCGGAAAGTCTTTGTGCTATCAAATCCCCGCGCTGATTTTTGAAGGCATCACGGTCGTAGTGTCGCCGCTCATCTCGCTTATGCAAGACCAAGTGGGCGCGCTTTTGGAGAACGGAGTTGATGCGGCCTTTTTAAATTCCACTTTGACTTTGGACGAATACAAAAAAACTGTGCGCGCGATAAAGAGCGGCGAGACAAAACTTCTTTATGTTTCGCCTGAGGGCTTGGCCACCGAGCGCGTCAAAAGCATTTTGAGCGAAGCCGACGTTCCTGTAAGCTGCGTTACGATTGACGAGGCGCACTGCATTAGCGAATGGGGCCACGACTTTAGGCCGGACTACATGGAAATCGCCGCCTTTAGGAACAGGTTCAAGGACGCGGTTTGCCTTGCCCTTACCGCGACGGCGACCAAGCAAGTTCAGGCGGACATCGTCCGCAATTTAAAATTAAAGAAGCCCGCAGTCCTTGTGGCAAGCTTCAACCGTTCCAACATTTTTTTGAACGTGCAGCCAAGGACAGACGGACTTACGCAAGTTCTAGAATTTCTTTCCGACCACAAAGACGAAAGCGGAATCATTTACTGCCTTTCGCGCAAGGAAGTGGACTCCATCACAGAAGAACTGCAAGCGCGCGGCTTTAGCGCGATGTCATACCACGCGGGCCTTAGCGACGAGGAGCGGGCCGACCACCAAAACAAATTCATCAAGAGTCAGGTTGACGTGATTGTGGCCACCGTCGCTTTTGGAATGGGAATCAACAAGCCCGACGTGCGTTTTGTAATTCACTACGCGCTTCCAAAATCGATAGAAGAGTATTACCAAGAAATCGGACGCGCGGGCCGCGACGGCTTGCCAAGCGAGGCGCTCTTGCTTTACAACGCGGGCGACATCCACCGCATACGATTCTTCTTCAAGGACAAGTCCGACGACGAATCCTTTAAGGCCGAAAAACTTTTGCAGGCAATGATCGACTACGCGCAATGCCGAACTTGCCGCCGCAAATTTTTGCTAAACTATTTTGGGGAAGAATACACGCCGAGCGCGAACAGTTCGCAAGACCAGGACGCACGCGGCGAAAAGGCTTTGCAAGACCAAAATGGGGCGGCTCGCGGCGGAGACACTTTGCAAGCCAAAGACAGCGCCCCGTGCTGCGATATTTGCGAAAGCGGCGGCCTTCCGTTAAAAGACGTGACGGTGCCCGCGCAAAAATTTTTGTCCTGCGTCTACCGTGTGGACCAGCGTTTTGGCGCCGCGCACATCATCGACATTTTGCTTGGTTCCCGCAACGAAAAAATAAAAAAGTTCAACCACAATTTTTTAAGCACTTGGGGAATCGGAACGGAACTTTCAAAGCAGGCTTGGTTCGAACTTGCGGACGCGATGCAAAGCGCCGGCCTCATCGACCGCGTCGGAGAATACAACATCGTAAAAGTCACCTCGCTCGGAAAAGAGCTTTTGCAAAACCGCGACAAGATTGAGCTGCCAGTCCGAATAAATTTTGACGCGCAAAAGAAGGCTTCGCTCGCGCTTCCAAAAAAGAAAGCGGTTCTCCACAAAAAAAGCCAATTGCAAGACGACGCGCAAACTTCGCTTCTTTACGAAGACCTAAAGGCTTGGCGCAAAAAACTTGCCGACGAGGAAAACGTTCCTCCCTACTTTATATTCAACGACAAAACTTTGATCGAAATTGCCAACAAAAAACCGTCGACGCGCGCGGACCTCCTGTCCATAAGCGGAATCGGCGAGCTGAAGGCAAAAAAGTTTGGATCAAAAATAATCTCTATCATAACGGAAGACGCAGGCAAAAATTAGGAGAAGAAAATGCAAAAGATTTTTAACGACACGCGGGAACTGGACAAAGCCGCGCGCGACAATTACGGTTTGACAGAAGACTTAATGATGGAAAATGCCTCCGCCGCCCTTGAGCGCTTTGGCCAAGAGCATTTTTTTAGCCCGGACAACAAATACATCAACCGCCCCACCGTCTTGGTTCTAGCGGGCGGCGGAAACAACGGCGCCGACGGATACGCCTTGGCGCGACGGATTGTCCGACACGAACTTTCCGTCGTTCTCTGCCAAGTCTACGAGCCCAAAAGCGAGATGTGCGTACTGCAAGCCGAGCGGGCCAAAAAAGCCGGCGTGATTTTTATCAACCCTTACGACTTGGACGATTTTATCGAGCGCACCTCCTTTGACCTTACCGTGGTTTACGACTGCATTTTTGGGAGCGGCTTCCACGGAACCCTTGACGCGATGGCCTCAGCCGTCATCGAAAGCGCAAACAAAATCGACGGCGCCTACAAGATTGCCTGCGACATTCCGACCGGGGCGGCCTCAACAGTTTGCAAACCCGCAAACGATTCTGGCATTACACAAAATTGTTCGCAAGCCCAAGAAGGGCCCGCCTTCCGCGCGGATCTTACCGTGACGATGGGCGCGCTAAAGGCCGCCCTTTACTCCGACGCGGCAAAAGACGCTTGCGGAAAAATCGTCGTGGCCGACCTTGGCATAAGCCGCAGCAATTTTGAAAGCGCAATGCAAGCCAAAGAAGCGGCCGCCGCGCTCCCCTGCGCGCAACTCCTAGAACCGGCCGACGCCCGCCTCCCCTTGCGCGGAAAAAAGCAAAACTCCAACAAGGGCACATACGGCCACACCATAATCTTTGCCGGAACAAAGCCCGGAGCCGCCGTCATCGCAGGCCACGCCGCGCTAAAATTTGGAAGCGGGCTTGCAACTCTTGTTCCGGTCGCGGGCAAAATCAATTTTGAAAACGTCGCGGACTTTGAGCTTATGGTTGCGGACACAGTTCCTAAAAACGCGACCGCTCTTGTGGCCGGCCCCGGCCTTGGCCGCCCCGACGATTTTGGCCTTACCAAAAATTCTGGCATTGACAAAAATTCTTCGCAAGACCAAGAAGCGACGGCCTCAAACGATTGCGGCCTTGCCACTATTTTCAGCGCGCTCAACGGTTCCGCCATGTCCCTTGTCCTAGACGCGGACATCTTCTACTGGCCGCAAATAAAAGACTTGCTCGCCGACAAGAAAAACGTCGTCCTAACGCCGCACCCAAAAGAATTCGCGACGCTGCTAAAAAATTTAGGCTTGGGAGAATACACCGTGGCGCAAGTCGTAGAACGGCGCTTGGAGCTGGCGAAAGAATTTTGCGCGGCGTTCCCAGGCGCGACGCTTTTGCTCAAAGGCGCCAACGTTTTGATTGCAAGCAAATTGCAGGGCGAAGAGGAGCCGCGCGTTTACATCAACGCGCTGGGAACAAGCGCCTTGGCCAAAGGCGGAAGCGGCGATGTTCTTGCGGGAATGATCGCCGCGCTTTTGGCGCAAGGCTGCCTTCCGCTAGAAGCCGCCGTCACCGCCTCCATCGCGCACGCAAGCGCAAGCCACGCCTTTGACGGCGCCGACTACGCGCTCACGCCGTTTGGGTTGATTGGGGAGCTTTGACCCACACACAAAAAAAGGCCGCCCCGTAAAGGGCGGCCCACGCGCGTAAAACCGCGGCTGGATTAGTTAATCGGCGACAAGTACTTTATCTCGTATGAGGTTGAACTTTTAGACATATTTCCATTGTCGTCAATGCTTCCGCGAATGCTGGAGTTGTCGGTAAGCGATGTTGCGGTAAAGTTGATTTTGCTTGGATCCTCGCTAGGATAAACAGTTCCAAAGATCATGTTGCTT
This sequence comes from Treponema sp., assembly GCA_045131275.1. Classification (GTDB taxonomy): domain Bacteria; phylum Spirochaetota; class Spirochaetia; order Treponematales; family Treponemataceae; genus Treponema_D. The sequence goes on along the minus strand of JBGUQT010000064.1, from coordinate 12,783 downwards.
CTGCTGCACGACGCATCCTTTTTACCATTCTCGATATTATAGGCGATAAGATCACCGTCTTTTATAAAGAAAATGTGCTTTTTGGTAACCGCGTAATTGTTGCAGCCATAATAATAGTAATATGAATTTGACGTATCAAAGCCTTCCAAAGGAATCGCTGTTACCGTAAATTGATCCTTTGAGCTGTCTGTAAACTGAACCTTGTAAATTGTATTGGGGCTCTTATATGAGTCAGTGCTATAGCTGTAATATTCAGCTTTATAAGATTTCAATACGACAGGGATTTCCTCATCAGTAAACCTACTATTAGTAAAATCATATTTTTTTACCTTAGCAGGCTGGCCGCTTGAATTAAGCAACTGCAAATTTTCAAAAGTTTTACTTAAACCACCATAACTATTATTAAAATTAGTAGAATAGGAATAGGCTACAAAATAATAGTTAACGGTAGCGTCTTCCTTTACCAATTCGTCTGGAGTAAAATAGAATTCCTGCGAGCCTTCCGGAACCCAGTCGCAGGCTTCCAATTGGCCGTCGGCGTTATAGCGTTTGTAAACCCCCGCCCTAGAAGAAGATTCCTTATCAGCCTGGTAAACATAGCCGTTTGCCGCCATAAACAGAGGCGTGCAAAGTTTTGGCTCCATAGCGTCAAGATAGTAGTTTGAACTTGTTTCATAAACTTTAGCGTAATATATACAATCTGCTGTTGATGAATAATTATAAGTAAAAGTTTCGTCGGGATTATAATAAACACTGTACAACGAACTATCAGAATTGTACACATGCAAATTGTCGGCGCAGTTTATCTTTGTCTTGCTTCCGTCAAAAGCCATGTAATACTTTATGTTGCTATTACTTGAATTTGAGCTGCCGTTTACAAAAAGATTTCCAAACCTGTCTACATACATTTCGCCAAAAAGGTTCATATCGCCGTTTTTTACAATGTATGATTCTTGCAATTGGTTATCCGTAAGCTTTAAGCCGTAAAGGTTAATAGTGCTCGTGCTTGGCATGCCGCTGCTGCTGTAATTATAGCTTGTATAACGAATGTAAAAGCGGTCGCCGCAATCGGCAATGCTAGAATTGTATAAGCCAGAATTGCTATTGCTGCCTGTATTGTAATAAAGGCATGACCACTTTGATGAGCTGGACGAAGAATAATTGCTGTTATTACCTTCATCAGTGTCAATCGCGTAAATTTTGCCGTTGCTCTTGTCCAAAACAAACATTGGCTCGTATGTGTAAGAGATAACGCCGGTTTTAGGATCAAAACCAGAAGGACTTGTAAAATATTGCGGCGAATTAAGCAACTTGCCGTAATCAGGGTAGCTAAAACTGGGACCAACATAGTATCCGCCGTTAGAATTCTGATTATTTTCCGGCTGTTTTGGCCAATACATAAAGAATACAAAGCGCTTAAAGGCCCTAAAGAATTGCAAGGGTCTTTGATTTAAGTCGCTTCCTTGTCCTTCAGTTTCCAAAGAAAGATCTTCGACATTTCCGTCAGAGTCCTGGCCTACCAAGTGCGCGTTTTTTTCCGCGTCCGAGTCTGAGCTTGTATTGGCGGATATTCCCGCGGCGATGTTGCCGCTAGCTCCAGCTTTTGAAGACGCCGCTCCGATCGCTGAGTACTTTGAAAAGTCCTTTACCAAAATATTCTTGCCTAGTAAATCTGACTTTACGTTGACAGTTTCACCTGATCCACCGCTTCCATCACCGCCTCCAGAGCTATTGGAACAAGACATGAACAAGACCAATGCGGCCGCCGCCATCAATAACACAATTTTTTTCATCGAAATGCCTCCGATTTCTCTTTTTTTTTATTCAAAGTGAGTTGCAAATCAAGCCTTGCCGCTTAGATTGAATAACATAACTTTAATAATAACACGCTAATTAGATACTGTCAATAAAATCCGCCGACTACTTTTCGCCAGGGCGTCCATTCCGCCAGCGGATTACGCTGTTCAAATCGCTCGGGCGCTTAAAACGACGGTAGAAGACCTAGTGTTAGGAAAAGACAAAAATACAACTCAAGATAAAGAAAACAATTTAAAGAAAAGCCAGCGCCTTTTTTCAAAACTGCCCGAGGCCGACCAAACTGTCTTTATTCGGCTTATGGAAGGAATCCTAAAAAAATAACGCCACCCTGTCTTACCCCCAGAGTGGCGCAAATTCCTAGAAATAGGTTGCTATGAGGGGCAGACGCTTGTCGCGGATGCCCTTTCTTTTATTACTATATCCTAAAACTCTCCAAAAGTCAAGGATTTACCGCCTTGTCCAACGCTTCCACCATCGCGTCAACTTGCGCTTGGCTTACTTGGTTAAAGCTGCGCATCGCGCGGATGGGGAGGCTCTTTAGCATGCCTAGCTGCATTTCGTCGCTGATGCTTTCGCGGGCGCTCTTGCCGCGCTTTTCCTTTTGCTGTTCCGAGTCGGAAAAGGGGCTGCCCTTAAAGGCTTTTGCGGCGGCGAAGGCTTTGGGATTTTCCATAATCTCTTCAAAAACTGTGTTGGGCGTAACGCGGAAGGGAAGCTCCTGCGCGGCCTCAACCTCGACCTTGGCGCTAAGGCGAACGTCGCGCGAAGAAGCCGCCGCAAGGATTTGATAGCTTCCGCCTGGAACATACCAGTCGTGCAAAGACTCGTCCCAAACGCTAAAGGCGCGTGCGTCAAGAGTGACCGCGACGGTCTTTGTCTCGCCGGGCTTTAGCTCCACTTTTTCAAAGCCCTTCAATTCCATCTTGGGGCGCGGCTCTCGGTAAGGCGGCTTGCAATCCGTTCCCTGCGGAGCGGCAACGTAAAATTGAACGACTTCTTTTCCAGCGCGCTTGCCTGTGTTCTTTACCTTGACGCTGGCGACGACGCTTTGACCGCCATTGATTTTTTTGGCGTCCAACTTGAGCGCCGAATACTCAAAGGTTGTGTAGCTAAGCCCGTGTCCAAAGGGGAACAAAACGTCCATCTCTTTTTTGTCGTAGTAGCGGTAGCCGACAAAAATTCCTTCGGCGTAGTTGGCGACTTTTCCGTTTCCGGGATAGTTAAGGTAGGAAGGATTGTCCTGCAATTTTATCGGGAACGACTCGGCCAATTTTCCGCTGGGATTTACGCGGCCAAAGAGCAATTCGATTTGCGCGATGCCCACCGCTTGTCCGCCAAGATAGCTTTCCAAAATCGCCTTTACGTTGTCAACCCAAGGCATCTCCACTGGGGAACCGTTGTGCAAAACGACGACGACGTTTTTGTTGACCTTGGCGATTTCTTCTATCAAAATGTTTTGGTTTGCCGGAAGCTTCATGTGGCTTCGGTCGTAGCCCTCCGACTCGTAGCTGTCTGGAAGGCCGGCGAATATTACGACGGTCTTGGCTTTTTTGGCGGCGGCGACTGCGGCCTTTAAAAGCTTTGCGTCCTTTGCCTTGCTTTCCTTGATGTCAAAGCCTTGCTCCCACTTTATGTTAAGGCCAGCGTCTTTTGCGGCTTGCAAGGCGCCCGTCACTTTAAAGGCGTTGATGTGGCTTGAGCCGCCGCCTTCGTAGCGCGGCTTTTGGGCAAAAGCGCCCACGAACAATATTTGGCTTGCGTCTTTTTCCTTAAGCGGAAGGATCTTCTTTTCGTTTTTAAGGAGAACCATTGACTCCGCCGCGATTTGCGCGGTGACCAAGTGGTGCGCGTTTTTGTCAAAGTTTCCTTTTTGCCTGCCTTCCAAAAATTTATAGACGATGCGAAGGATTCGTTCCACCGCGGTGTCCAAAACCGCTTCGTCCAACTTTCCGTCGCGAACGGCTTGCGCGATTTGCTTGTCGGTGTCTCCGCCAGAAGCCGGCATTTCCAAATCCAAGCCGGCCAGCAAGCCCGCGACGCGGTCGTTCACCGCTCCCCAGTCGCTTACGACAAAGCCGTCAAAGCCCCACTCTTTTCTTAAAACGTCGGTGAGCAAAAATTTATTTTCGGAGGCGAATGTTCCGTTCACCCTGTTGTAAGAGCACATGATTGTGTCGGGCTTGGCTTTTTTTACGGTCGTCTCAAAGGCCGGAAGGTAAATCTCGCGCAAAGTCCTCTCATCCATGTTGGAGGTGGAAGACATTCTGCGGTACTCCATAGAGTTTGCGGCGAAGTGCTTTACGCTGGTTCCGATGTTTTTAGACTGAACGCCTTGCGTGTAAGCCGCGCCAAGCTCGCCGGCCAAGTAGGGGTCTTCGGAAAGGTACTCAAAGTTTCGGCCGCAAAGGGGCGACCTCTTAATGTTGAGCGCGGGGCCAAGCAAGACCGCGATGTCCTCGGCCTGACATTCGTCGCCCAAAACTTCGCCTTCCATACGCAAAAGGTCGCGGTCAAAAGAGCAGGCCGTCAAACAGCCGCTGGGAAAGCTTACCGCCTTGATGCTGTCGTTGACTCCAAGGTGGTCGCCGTTTTGGTCTTGCTTGCGCAGTCCCGTGGGGCCGTCGCTGACCATTATGTTTGGAACGCCCAAGCGCTTAACCGCTTTTGTGTGCCAAAAGTCCAAGCCAGAGCAAAGGCCGGCCTTTTCTTCCAATGTCATTTGTGAAATTAATTGCTTTATGTTTGTCTTCATAAGGAACTATTGTAACACGGTTTTTGGCATAAAGCAAGAAATAAAATTGACGTTCATTAGGCTGAACTTGACATTTGCGGCGGGGGCCGCTACGCCAGATACCCTGTAAGCCAGAGAATTCCCTGCAACTGCTTTGCGCTTTGGATTGATTTATTTTCATCAGATTGCATCACAAAGGTTGGGATTTTAATTTCCTCGCCTTCTCCTGATCGATAAATCACGTCAAAGCGCCAAAAGTCTTTTCCAAAGACTTTCACGGCTTTTACGTCTTGAACAACGCTTATGTATTCCGCCTCATCAGGCGCGCGCCCTCTCTGGAGGAACGCGCAAAGCTGTTCCGTTGAAAACTCCACAGGCTTTACATTTCCGTTCTCGTCATACTCAGGCTCTTCGCCTAGTTTTGCCCTAAAGTCAATGGCAGCCTGCCCTTCAAATGCAAAACCCTTGCTTTCGGGTTCTTTTGCGGAATACGCCAGAGCCCCAATTATAAAGTCGCAACTTTTTCCGATTTCATACTTTTCTTTGTTGACCGCATAGCCTGCGTCAAAAAAAGTGAGAGACCTTCCATCGCCAAGTTCCGCCGTTATCCAGCCCTCAAGACCGTTTTCCCATTCCTGAATCCTAGAAATTTTAAGAGCGATGCGACCCCCTCCCTTTACAACCGGAAAACCTGAAACAAGGACATTTCTTTTCTTATCGTTATCCGCGGCAATTACATTCCGAACCACAATCTCAGATTCGCTGTCACCCTTGTCGTATTCAAGCATGGCCACCGGGCCGTGAAGTTTTTCATCCAGAATATAATCGCAGGTCGCCTTGCCGTAAATCGCGCCCTTCTCTATGCTTTCAGAAAGCAGAGGAATAATATCGTCTTTTGTATTTTCTAAAACGCAATCCCAATGATTTCCGTGATACTGATAGTTGTCTTCTTCGGCCTTTGCAGCAGAAACAGTTTTAAGCAACTCTTTATGATTCTTTTCTCGGGCTAAACAAACAAAGCTATTCCACTCATCGCCTTCAAGTTTTGGAAAAACGGCGGTAAAATCATCCGCAAATTCAAATCCAGAATCGTCCGCAAAAAGCGCTGAAGCGATTTGGGACAAATCCTTATTGTCAATTAAAATGATTTCGTCGCTACTTTCATCCGGACGGAGCATAAGGTAGTCATAATCCTGGAGAATATATGGGGTTCCTTCAAACATCATTCTGATTTTCTTAAAATCTTTTTCGTCTTTGGAATTCTTTGGACGAATCATTGCGGCTCCCGGCATTTTGTAATCAGGAAGCTCATACTGAACATAGCGCATTATTTTTTCAAAAGCGTTTGCAAGCGCCGCCGGATTGTTTTCATACACCGCTAATTTTTGGGTTAGGCCTTTTCCAAAATAAACGCTTCGAACAACGCCAAAAATCTGCATATTGTCTTTGACGATATTCTTGAGCGCGGAAAGAACAGTCACCGCGTCATCTTCTATTAATTCCTGGATTTTTTCATTGGTAAAAAACTCTTTAGGCGCAATTATCGCATCGTCTTCGTCAGTAATCTGAGTCTTTAAAAAGTCCCCTTCTATTATAAGAATTGTTCTTGCAAGTTCATAATCTATATAATTGCAAAGTGAATTAATCTTTATGACAATGCCATCTTCTTTGTTGATTACTTGAACGCCACGGGCTGATTCTCCCTTTATATAAAAACAAGCGGTTTCCCTTTCTCCATTCGCAGGCTCAAGCTTATAATAATCAACAATACGCTCATCAAATATCATCTCAAGCGTTTCTTGCATTCCAATAAAATCAACGCTACATTCGATTTTTAAAAAATAACATCTGCTCATGGCAGCACCTCCTTGCATTCCAGGGGAAAGTTACAAGATACATCCATTATCTTCTCGTTGTTTGCTGTTAGTATCTTTAATTACAAGGCGCATCGGGGATTTCCCCCAAGGTACCATTCCTTTTTTAAAATTGCTGTATGCGCCTTTATTTTTTTACGCAACCAATTTATCAAACTCTGCATACGGCTCAAGCATTTTAAGCATGAACTCGTATGGAGTCACAACCTTCAAATCGCCGCTAACGACATCGGAAAAGATGTTCGCGCTGGCGCCGCTCACAAGCTTAACGCCCTTTTCGTTCTGAGTTACTGGCAAATGGGTGTCACGCGCCTCAACGTTCCAGAATACGATTTCAGGCAGCTCATAGCCGGCATCTTCAAACGCCTTCTTGTAGAACTCAAAAGTTGAGTCCTTTGAAGAACAACTATCCGAGTTGGCAAGCAACTCGGCGCTCTCGTGGTATTGCTGTCGGCTTCTTTCGAAGCCTCCGCACGCGTCAAACTCCATGTCAGAAATAATCAAAACGCGTTCAATCATTTCTTCTTTTGGAACATTTCCGCTCTTCGCGACATCAAGGATAAGCTTATAAACCTTTCCGATGTCAGTGTTGGAACAGTCGTCATACTTGGAAATGAAGTTCAACTTCTTTTCCAAAGTATCAGCGCTTTCAGGAACTTGAATCAACTCAGGCTCGGAGCTAAAAGTGATAAAGCTGTTCTTATATACTCCCCCAAGCTGTTCCGCAAAAAGCAAAGCAAGAGAGGTTGCAATGTTGATTGCAGCAGACTCTCCAGGCCTGTACATAGAACCAGAACCATCGCGAACTACGATAGTCCTAGAAGCAAAAACACCGCGGTCCAATGACTTCCAGCTTGCTTCAAGAGGAAGCGCCTCTTCGTCAGGAAGGCATCTAGAGCCGCCCCAAGCATTCATAAAAGGAGCGACAATCTGATAAGGATAAAGGGTCTTGGCGTTAAGCTTGACCTTTTCCTCTTCAGGAATTTCTTCGCCTTGCGCAAGCTTTTGCGCCTGCTCGACAACCTTGCGCAAGAAAGCCTTGTAGCGCTCTTCGTCGTTGCGCATAAAAGCCTTTTTGTAGCGGCGCATCGCCTGACTCGGCTGCTTTGAATAATCAAAGGTGTAATCCCTGCGCCTAAGGCTGTCCTCAAGGATTTTGATTTCCTTGCGAAGCGCGGAACACAGCTTGCGGTATTCAACTGCCTTCATTCCAAGAGAAGCCATTACAATTTTCGCGCGGGCGACGCTTTCTTTGGAAGAAGTGTTGATGGAAGGCAGCCATTTGCCAAGCAGGCTCACAGTCTTTCCTTCCTCCATCGCCTTCTTGTCCTTTTCAATCTGGCTTTTAATCAGAGCGATGGCGTCATTCTTTGCCGGAGTTTCAAGCAAAACAAGAAGGTCATCCCAGCGGCCGTATTCAGGAACGGCATAAACAATCTGCTTGGCCATTTCAGGATAATATTGGGCAAGCTCCTTCAAAAGAACGCGGAAGCTGTTGCGCTCGCCAAGCCCGCCGCGAATGTTGCGCATGTAAAAAAGAATCTTAATCGCGACAACCGGATTCTCCGCGTAAGCCTTTGCAAAAAGCTTGTCCAGGTCTTCAAGATTTCTTCTCATACCACCGCACAAAGAAAAGAAATCAAGGCACGCGGAGCCAGTGGACTTATATGCCAAATCACCGTTCTCAGTGCGAGCCGTGTTCAACTGCGTTTTAATTGCCTGTAATGCGTTCATAATTTTTTCTCCATAATAAAACAAGGCGCCTTCACACTCTTTCGAGCCATTATTCTCAATGTCAGCATTTGCTGTACACGCCTTTACGCTTTTTACTCTACCACAACTCTTTCGCGCTATCACGGAAAGTTTAGCGCGAAAATTCCTACTTGTCATTAAAGCCGCGCTTGAATTTCGCTCCGCAGCTTGAATATAATAGAGCGCCAATGCAAAAAACTTACATCGCGATTGACCTAAAATCTTTTTACGCCTCGGTGGAATGCAGGGAGCGCGGCTTGGATCCTTTGACGGCCAAATTGGTCGTGGCGGACGCAAGCCGCACCAGCAAGACTATTTGCCTTGCCGTAACTCCCGCGCTAAAGGCTTACGGAATCGGAGGCCGCTGCCGCCTTTTTGAGGTGGAACAAAAGGCGCGCGAAGTAAAGCGGCAAAGCGGAAAAGACTTGGAATACATCGTCGCTCCGCCGCGCATGGCCCACTACATAAAAGTGTCCGCGAAAATTTACGGCATTTACTTGCGCTTTTTCGCGCCGGAAGACATTCACGTTTACTCAATCGACGAAGTTTTTATCGACGCGACAAGCTACCTTTCTTTTTACAAAACCGACGCGCGCGCCCTTACGCAAAAAGTGATCGGAGCGATTTTGGAAGAAACCGGAATCACCGCCACCGCCGGAATCGCTCCCAACCTTTACCTTTGCAAAATCGCGATGGACATTTGGGCAAAAAAAATGAAAGCCGACAAAAACGGCGCGCGAATCGCCGAGCTTGACGAAATGACTTACCGCCGCGAGCTATGGAACCACAAGCCGCTAACCGACTTTTGGCGGATCGGAAACGGAACCGCGCGACGGCTTGAAAGGCGCTGCATTTACACGATGGGCGACCTTGCCCGCGCCTCGCTAAAGGCCCCGCGCTTTCTTTACGACGAGTTTGGAATCGACGCTGAAATTTTAATCGACCACGCCTGGGGCCGCGAAAGCGTTCAAATGAAGGACATAAAAAATTACCGATCGAGCGCGAAGAGCCTTGGAAGCGGGCAAGTCCTTCATTGCGCCTACGATTACCAAAAAGCAAAAATCGTCGCGCGCGAAATGGCCGAAGCTTTGGCTCTGGATTTGTTCCAAAAAAAATTGGTCGCGTCCAGCGTGACGATTGCCGTTTGCTACGACAGCTCTACGCTGGAAATCGACGGCTTTGACGGAGAGTTTTGTTCCGACTACTACGGAAGGCTCGCGCCCAAGCCCGCCCACGCGAGCGCCTCTTTTTCCACAGAGACAAATTCTTCCGCCCAGATTGTCGCGGCAATCGTCGGCTTGTACGAGCAAATAGTGAACCGCGATTGGTTCGTCCGCCGAATGTACGTCAACGCCAACAACGTAATTCCGCAAAGCCAGCGCCAGCCGACTTTGTTTGACCAAGACAACAGTTCCGCCAAAGAAGACAGCCTGCAAGAAACGCGGCTGGCCATAATAAAAAAATTCGGCAAAAACGCGCTCTTAAAAGGAACGGACTACGAAGAAGGCGCGACCACCCGCGACCGCAACGCGCAAATCGGAGGGCACAAAGCGTGAACGAAAAATCAAAGTACGACGACATCATCAACACAGAATGGAACGAAGACTCGCTCAAAAACCGCATGAGCCCCGCCCAGCGCGCCAAAATATTTTTGCCCTTCTCCGCGCTGGCAGGCTACCAAGACGAATTGGACAAAACGCTTGAGCAAGCGATCGCAAGTCAAGAGACAAATTCGTCCACAACGCTCAAGACAGGTCCAAGATAACTTTTTCCAAAAAGGTTAAGGTGATTTAAAAGCTGGTAAAGGTTGTAAAGGTCGCGGCGCTTTTCGTAGCCCGGCTCAAGCGGATTTGCCTCGCGGTAGGCTTGGTAAAATTCCGGCGAAAAGCCCCCGAACAATTCCGTCATCGCAAGGTCGGCTTCGGCGTGTCCTACGTAGGCGGCCGGGTCTATCAGCATCGCCTTTCCGTCGGGGCCGGCCATTACGTTGCCGCTCCAAAGGTCTCCGTGAACAAGGCTGGGCTTTTTTGGCTCGATCAAAAAGTCGTCCAAGTGGTCAAGCAATTTTGTCGCGCGGGACATTTCCTCTTTGCTAAAATTTGAGGCCGCCGCCTTGAATTGCGGCGCGAGGCGCTTGTCGCGAAAGAACTCAACCCATGTCGCTGCAGGCGCGTTGTCTTGCGGCCGCGCTCCGATAAAGTTGTCCTCGTAAAATCCAAAGGCGCCGGACTCTACAAACGCGCTCGCGTCCGCCTGGTGCATGGCGGCCAACTCGCGCGCCAATGTTTCCCAGTAGTCGGAACGGCGCTCGCCTCTTTTGATGAATTCCATCAGCAAAAAACTGTAGCCGACTTCCTCGCCGTCGTCAGTTCCCGCGCAAAGAATTTTTGGCGTCCTTATCGTTCCTGTTTGCGCGATGGCAAAAAGGCCGGCCGCCTCCGCCGTAAACGAAGCGGCTTTTTCTTTTGCGTTAGCCTTCATAAAAATCGTGTCGCCTGTGTTCAGCGTCACGGCGTAAGCGCGGTTGATGTCGCCGCCAGCCACTCGGTCTGTCCGTTGTATCGCGACTGACGTTCCAAAAAGAGACACCAAGGCCTCAGCCAAAGACTTGAATTGCAAAAGGGGAATCCGTTTCATGCCGTAATGCTAGCAAAAATCGCGTTCAATGTCGAGCGATTCCGTCCAACCTGTTCCTCCAAAAAAAAACTTGCGAATTCAAAAAAACAGCGTTATAATAGAAAGATATGGCAGACGAAGAAAAATCAAGGCGAAAATGGACCGACGGCCTCTTGTTCAGGTTCGCGCTTATTTTTGGCCTCTTTACTATAATCACTCTTGCGATAAGCGCGGTAACGATTTACGCCATTCAGATGAAAGAATACAAGGCGCAAAAAGTCGAGGACATCCGCAACATCGGCGATTACTTGGAGCGCTTGATCCATGAAGCCGGCGAAGAATTTGTAGTTTACCAAGACTACTACATGAAGCATTTTGCCGAAGCCAACATCCCCTACGACTTTAGCGAATACATTACGGCGCAAAGAAAATACGAAAGCCTTTTGGCGCAGCAGCTTCCGCGCGCGAACGGCGACGGAAAAAAATTTGACTTTGACTCTTTTTCGGACGAAGCCAAAATGGCCTACTTTATTTACATCCACGAATATTGGCTCTTGACCTTTGAGAACGCGCGCAAAACGTTCAACTTGCCATACACCTACTACCTCGTTCCAAAAGAAGAACAGTACCACATGGTTTACATGATAGACGGCGAGCGCAGCCACAAGGGGCCCGACGGCAGCAAGGCCGAAAGCGGCGACTACCTTTACTTGGGCGACGAATACTACGATCCGCCGGAGCAATACCAAGTCCAGTGGCGCTCATGGTTTACGGGGGAACGGCAAAACGATTTTGAAATTTGGGACAACGAATGGGGCCACACTTACGCCTACTACACTCCGCTTATCATAAACGGAAAAAAGCTTGGCCTTATCGGAACGGAAATAGAAGTTGACACGGTGAACAAGGCGATCCTATACACGTCGGTAAAAATCGCCGCCGGAATTTCTTTAGGCCTTATCGTTTGCATTGTAATCGTCATGATTCTTTTGAACCATAATTTCATAAAAGGAATCATCAAACTAGAAGCGCAAATGCGCGAATTTGCCAACGAAAAGGATCCAACAATCGCCGAGCGCATAAAGGAAGGAACCAAAGGAAAGAACGAAATCGCTTTGCTTTCGCGCCAATTCGCCGACTTGATTTTGGAATTGCAAAACTACATGCGCAAGCTTCTTTCCACAAAGAACGAACTAAAAGACACGCAAATCTTGGCGGACCAGTTGAACGCGCTTGCAAACAAAGACGCGCTTACCGGCGTCCGCAACAAAACCGCTTACGACAAGGAAGTCCGCCGCCTTGAAGCCCAAATCGCCGCCGGCAAAAAAGAATTTGGCATCGTGATGGTGGACCTAAATTTCTTAAAGAGAACAAACGACACATACGGCCACGAAAAAGGCAACGAAGCGATAAAAACGCTCTGCCATGTCATTTGCCATGTATTTAAACATTCGCCTGTCTTTAGAATCGGCGGCGATGAATTTGTCGCCGTATTGGAAAACGACGACTATAAAAACGCCAATGAACTTGTAATGAAATTTAACGCGACGCTTGACCAAATGGCTGGCGACAAAGAATTAAAGGCTTGGGAAAAAGTTCAAGCGGCGATCGCCTACGCGGTTTTTGAAAGCCACGACAAATGCGTCGAAGACGTTTTCCGCCGCGCCGACTTAAAAATGTACCAGCGCAAAAAAGAAATGAAAGGCTTGCGAGTGAACTAGCCGCCTATTCTTTTCTTGCGCGGACAAGATAGTCTTTAAAGCCTTTCTTTTCCAGCGCGTTTAGCGTTGGTTGAACGCGCTCGGTCGGCAAATCTTTTACAATTACACGAACAATTCCGCTGCTGGTTGTTTGGTAGGCCAAATGCTTAAAGCCGGCGGCTTGCGCGTCGGCGGCAAAAATCTCGGCGTTCTTTCTGGAAGAAAAAGCGCCAAGCTGTATGTTCCATCTGTCGCAGCCGGCGCTGTCCAAAAACGCGCCGTTCTTTTTCTT
>JBGUQT010000063.1:0-22632 GCA_045131275.1 Treponema sp. | reverse complement strand
GCCAAAAGAAGATCGCGGTTGGAATCCAAAAGGGCTTTATAAAAGAATGAGCGCGCGCCAAATGGTCGCAAGCCCAAGAAGCGCCGCGCGAAAATCTTCGGAAAACCAATAAGCCCGCGAAAAAATTATGCCCATTACGCTTTCTGACTTTTACAAAAACAAGTTTGGCCGCAAAGTTTACAAGCTTGCCGTTGACGCGGGCTGCACTTGCCCTACCCGCGACGGAACGCTGGACACGCGCGGCTGCATTTTTTGCTCGGCCAATGGGAGCGGCGACTTCATTCCGCCAAAAAATCTTCCTATCGCGGAACAGCTTGAGCGCGCCAAATTGTTGGTGCAAAAAAAAGCGCATGGCCGCGGCGGCCCGCGCGTTCCGGGCATTGAAAAAGTTTCCGCAGAAGAAAAAAGTTTGCAAGCCCAAAACGCGGCTCCCGCTCCCGCCTACATCGCCTACTTCCAGAACTTCACCAACACATACGGCGACCCGCTAGTTCTAAAACAAAAATACTTGGACGCGCTCGCCGCTACTGACATCGTTGGCGTGGACATAGCGACGCGGCCCGACTGCCTTGGCCCTGAAATTCTAGAAGTAATAAAGGAACTATCGCAAAAAACTTTTGTCACCGTGGAGCTGGGCCTTCAGACCGCTCGCCAAAAAACGGCGGACTGGATGCGGCGCGGCTATCCCACAAGCGTTTACTACGAGGCGGTGGCGGCGCTAAAAAAAGAATGCCCCGCCGTACATATCGTGACGCAATTGATTTTGGGCTTGCCGGGCGAGGACGAAGAAGACATGCTTGAGTCAGTCCGCCGCGTTGTGGCCGCAAAATCGGACGGAATAAAAATCACTTGCTTGTATGTTTTGGAAGGAACCGATTTGGAAAAGGAATGGCGGGCGGGCAATTTTGAATGCCTTAGCAAAGAAAAATATTTTGACCTATTAAAAAAAATCGCGCCGCTTTTGCCGCCGCAAATGGTAGTCCACCGTTTGACCGGCGACGGACCAAAAAAGATTTTGCTCGCCCCTGAATGGACAAAAAACAAGCGGCAAGTCCTCAACGAACTCGCCGCCCTCCATTTAATGTGACGCCCGCGCGTTTTGGTCTTGCGACCGTTCCGCGTTAAAGCTCTTCCTTATCTTTATTATCCTTTTCGCGGATTTCGACGCGGCGGATTTTTCCGCTGATTGTTTTTGGCAGCTCCTCGACAAACTCGATGATGCGCGGATACTTGTAGCTGGCCGTCTGGCTCTTGACGAATTCCTGCAACTCAATTTCCAACTGCTTGGTCGGCTCAAAGCCCTTGTTCAAGACAATCGTGGCCTTAACAAGCTGGCCGCGCTTGGGGTCAAGAACGCCGGTGACCGCGCATTCCAAAACCGCCTGGTGCTGCTGCAAAACGCTTTCAACCTCAAAGGGGCTGATGCGGTAGCCGGAGCTTTTTATGATGTCGTCCGCGCGGCCGACAAACCAAATGTAGCCGTCTTCGTCCATGTAGGCCGTGTCGCCGGTGTGGTAAAGGCCGTTGTCAAAGGCTTCAGCGGTAAGAACGACGTCCTTGTAGTAGCCGGAGAACAGGCCAAGCGGATGCGACTTTTCGACGTCGATTACGATTTGGCCGGTTTCGTTCACGCCGCAAGTGTCGCCGTTGGGCTTTGCGATGCGGACGTCGTAGCCGGGAGCGGGCTTTCCCATAGAGCCTGGCTTTGGCTCCATTCCCGGAAAGTTTCCGACGATGACCGTCGCTTCTGTCTGGCCGTAAGCCTCAAACATTTTGATTCCGGTCTGCTCGTAAAAGCGGTTGTAAACTTCGGCGTTCAAAGCCTCGCCGGCGGTGACGCAATATTTTAGCGAAGACAAATCGTACTTGGAAAGGTTTTGGCGGATCAAGTAGCGGTAGACCGTAGGCGGCGCGCAGAAAGTCGTGATTTTGTAATGCGCGATTTTTTGAAGAACCAAGTCAGGCTTAAATGAATCCATGTCGTAAACAAATACCGCGCTGCCGGCAATCCACTGGCCGTAAAGCTTTCCCCAAACAGCCTTGCCCCAACCGGTTTCGGCGATGCTCAAATGCAAGCCGTCCTCGACAACGTTCTGCCAAAACTTGGCCGTGACGATATGGCCCAGCGGGTAAAGGAAATTGTGGCCGACCATTTTTGGGTAGCCCGACGTTCCGCTTGTAAAATACAAAAGCATGATGTCGTCGTTTGTCGTTCCCTCGGAACCGCTGATGCGCTCAAAAATCGGAAGGCAAAATTCATACTCGCGGTGGAAGTTGACCCAGCCCGGCCTGTCGCCGCCGACAGTGACCAAATTTTTTACTGTCGGAGACTTGGGCATCGCGGATTCGATTTCTTTCATCAACTTGTCGTCGTCAACAGAAACAATCATCTTAATCGAAGCGGCGTTGTTGCGGTATTCCAAGTCCTTTTTTAGAAGCATTACAGTCGCGGGAACGGCAATCGCTCCGATCCTGTGCAAGGCCAAAATGAAAAGCCAGAACTCGTAGCGGCGGCGCAAAATCAGCATGACCGAGTCGCCCTTGCGGATTCCGTGGGCGGTCAAAAAGTTAGCCGTCTTTTTTGACATGTCGGAAATTTCTTTGAAGCTGAAAATCTTTTCTTCGCCGCGGTCGTCGCACCAAACAAGCGCCCTTTTGCCAGGCTCGTCATTTGCATAGCGGTCTACGATGTCGTAGGCAAAGTTGAAATTTGAAGGGATCTTGATTTTGAAATGTTCCTTTAAATCCTCGTATCCGTTGAATTCTCTCGGCTCTTCCAAAAACTCTTTATACAATGAAGACATATTTTCCTCTATAAAATTAGACAAATAAAATTGATTTTAGTTGCATTTTATTTTATACTATATCTTATATGAAGACAACACCCGACTACAGCGTCATTCACTCCGACGACGACATAATTGTATTGAACAAAAAAAGCGGCCTTTGCGTGGCCGCCGACCGTTACGACGAGGAGGCGCCCCGACTGGACTTGATAGCTCAGGAAGAATTTGGAAAGCTCTTTGCCGTCCACAGAATCGACAAAGACACTAGCGGAATCGTAGTCTACGCCAGAAACGAAGCCGCGCACAAAAATCTTTGCGACCAGTTCGCCGGAAGAAAAGTCCATAAAATTTACCACTGCTTGGTTCGCGGCCGGCCCCTTTGGCAAGACCTTAAAGTTACGCTCCCCCTAATGCCGGACGGAGACGCCCGCCACAGAACGGTTGTCAACAAAACGCACGGAAAGGATTCTGTCACCGACTTTAGATTCATCGGCGCTTGCGGGCCATTTTCTTGGCTGGAAGCGAAGCCGCTCACAGGCCGCACCCACCAAATCCGAGCGCACCTAAGCGCCAACAATTTGTCGATTGTCTGCGACCCCCTTTACAGCGGAAACCAGCGCGGCGTCTATCTTTCGGAACTGAAAAAACGCTACAACGGCGACTTGGAGATGGAGCGGCCGCTAATAAACCGCCTTGCCTTGCACGCCTGGAAAATTCAGTTTGAGCATCCGGCCACAAAGCAGCCTGTGGAATTTGTCGCGCCCTACCCCAAGGATTTGGAAGTGACCCGCAAGCAGCTTGCAAAACTTTTTGGCGTGGACCCCTTGGCGGAGAGCGCTTTTTGAGCAAGCGGATTTTCTTTGCAACGATAATTATTCTCGCGCTGATTCCCGCTCATTTTTTTGGGCAGGACGAACGCGGACAAAAAACCGAAGGTTGGGCTTTTAGCGTTGAACCAGTTTTTGGCGCGCGGCTAGGCCAATGCAAGGAAATCCTATGGAACAAACAATCAAGCGGCGGCTACTACAAAATCAGCGAACTTGTATACGATATTTTTCCAGCCTGGTATTTTGGCGTCAATGCCGGAATGCGCTACAGGCGCTTTGGCCTTAACTTTTACAGCAAATTCTTTGTTCCCGAAAAATGCGGCCAATTGACAGATTCAGACTGGCAAAACGACGCAAAGTATGGCAACGGCGACACTACAACCAAAACAGATTATTCCGAACACACGCTTTTATTGCAAGCCAACGCCGGCGGAATGGCAGGCTTTGACCTTGAGCTGCAAGCGGACTATAAATTTTATCCAACAGACTTTTTGACCTTATCCCCCCTCCTGTCTTTTAACGCGCAATACATAAGCTTTCACGCAAAAGACGGAATGGGATATTACGGCAAAAAGGACGACAGAAAAAGAATCATCTATCCATACGACGACGTCGACCATCGAAACGTCGAAGACTTTAACGGCAAGCCCGTCATCAATTACGACGTGTACAATTTGTTTTTATGGTCCGGCGTTAAAGCGGATTTTTTTCCTTGCGACTGGGCCGTAATTTCATTGGCCTCGGAAGTGGCGTTATACTCGATAATGTTTGACTATGACTATCACATTACAAACGGAAAATATTTTTTTGACATAACCAACTCCATATTATTCGCCTTTAGGCAAACAATCAAAGCGAAATTAAAAGTCAAAAAAAATCTTTTCATTTGTCAAAAAACAGTCTTTTTGTTCACCGGCCAGAGCGAAGGAAAGTCTTACGCAAAGCTTAAAAAAGACGACGATTACAAAAAAAACGTAAACTCCAAAGCCGGCGGGCAAATGATTTGCGTGGACTTGGAGCTTTCGCTTAAATTTTCTTGGTAGAATTTCTATAGCAAAATCATACGAAGTATGATATTGCCAGCCCGCGCAAGCGGGCAGTTGAATAAACTTCCTATAGCAAAATCATACGAAGTATGATACAATATAGGCACTGAACAAGGAGCGTAACATGAAAAAAATCATAACGATAAGCCGCGAATACGGAAGCGGCGGAAGCGCCATCGGAAAAATTGTCGCCGAAAAGCTTGGCTACAAATACTACGACAAACAGCTCATCGACTTGGCCGCCGACGAAAGCGGACTTTCACCCAAGTTTATCGAAAAGAGCGAACAAAGCCTGTCCAGCGGTTGGCTTTACAATATGATGCTCGGCTCAAACTATTCTTCAAACTACACGGCGGCCACAACGCCCAACACTTTGCCGCTTGTTGACCAAATCTACAACGCGCAAAGAACGATTATCCTTAAAGTTGCCAAAGAGTCTCCCTGCGTAATCGTTGGCCGCTGCGCCGACTACATTCTTCACACCAGCGAAGAGTTTGACGACAAGGACATCCTTAACATTTTTGTTTACGCAACCCCGGAAGACAGAATCAAGCGCGCCATAGAAGCTTACGGCATCCCAGAAAAAGACGCAAAGAAAACAATCACGCAAGTCAACAAGCGCCGCGCCAACCACTACAACACATTCACGGAATGGACTTGGGGAGCCTACGAGCACTACGACATTTTGATGAACAGCTCTTACGCAGGCATCGAAGGAACGGCCGCCCTCATCGTAGACGCGGCCAAAGCCTAAAATTTAATTCTGACCGTTTTTATCCTTCGCTGGGATTGGTCTTCGACCACAAAAAGCGCGCGTCCGATTCGCGCGGCTTCCCCGGAGGATGGAAGCGCGTCAAACTTTTCCATCAACAAACCGGCGAGCGTGTCAAAGTTTTCGCTGGACAAATTCAAGTTCAAAATAGAATTCAAGTCTGTCAAACGCATGTCGCCCGGAACCAAAAATTCTTTTGACGAAACAATCTTAATTCTTTCTTCCGCCGGAACTTCTTGGTGCTTGTTTCCGGAATCGCTCATTCTTCCGAACAAGCCGCGCATCACGTCGTCAAGGGTAACGATTCCCGCCGTGCAGCCTTGCTCGTCAAGCGCGACTGCAAAGGAACGGTTTTCCTTTTTAAATATTTGAATCAATTCTATTACCGAAAAAGTTTCGGGAACGTACAAGGGCGACGCCATATAGTCAACGATAAAAAACGCGCCGGGAAGATTGCGCTCAAACAAAACGTCTTTGTAATACAAAACGCCCGTGACGTTTTCCTTTGAATCCTTGTAGACTGGCAAATGCGAGTAGCCGGAATTCTTAAAGGCCTCTACAACGGTCGCCCTTGTGTCGCTTTCTTTTATGTAAGTTACAAGGGAACGGTGCTTCATAATGTTGTGGACGGTCAAGTCTGAGATTTCCAAGATTTTGTCCAGCATGTTTTTTTCGGACTTTTCCAAGGCGCCGTCATCCGCTCCGGCCTGGATCAAAGTTTTTAACTCGCCTTCTTGGATAATAGCGTCGTTTCTTTTCCAAATAGCGTCGACAATAAAAGCCGTTCCCTTTGAAATGTTTGAGAAAACCCAAACGACAGGCCAAAAGCCGTTCTTTAACACTTCCAGCGGAACGGAAGCGCGCGCGGCGATTCTGTCGGTTCTGTCCTCAAGGCCGGCAACGGTTTTTGGAATGATCTCTCCAAAAACCGTTACAAAAAATGTTATGGCGGCGGTGGCGATCGCAACGCCCTTGTTTCCCACCAACTCAATCGCCAGCGCGGTGGCTATGGATGACGCCAACGTATTGATGAAATTTATTCCGATAAGAACAACCGTCAAAACGCTGTCCATGTCCGCGCGCAATCGGGCGACTCTTTTTGCGCCCGGCGTTCGCGAACGGAGCATTTTTCGCACGCGAATGTTGGTCATGGAAAGAAAGGCTGTTTCGCTTCCGGCAAAAAAGGCGATAAGCCAAACGAGAAAAATCAAAAGTCCGCTTGTCCAAAGAATTTTCGCCCAGTTCATTCGTCTACCTCCGAATCTTGGGCGTCTTCCTTTTCGCGGATCATTCGAACGCTTTGAACTCTAAGGCCGTCCATTTTTTCAACGATAAAAATCCAGCCTTCAAAGCAAAACTTGTCGCCGGCCTCCGCGATGCGGCCAAGCTTTTCCATAATCCAACCGCCGATCGTTTCGTTAATCTCGGACAAAATGTTAACGCGCAAAACTTCGTTTATGTCGGAAATTCGCGTCGTTCCTTCAAGCGCAAATTCATCTTTGTCTGCGGGAACCGGAGAAGAATGGTTGGCGCTTTTTGTAAATTCAGAAATCGCCGCTCCGAACATTTCGGCGGCAATGTCTTCTTTGGTCAAAATTCCTTCGGTGCCGGAATATTCGTCAACGACAATCGCCATCGTCTGCCGGTTTTCGCGCAAAATCTGTTGGGTGGACGACATGTTTTTTGTTTCAAGGATAAAAAGCGGAGGGCGCATAACGTTCCGCAAAGAAAAAGAGCTTTTGTCGCCGGAATAAAAAAGCAAGTCCTTTATGTAAACCGTTCCAACAATGTCGTCGATGTCGCGTCGATAGACAGGAAAGCGCGAAAACAAAGTGCGCTTGCTAAGCTCCAAAACTTTGTCGTAGCTGTCATCGATGTGGACAAAAGTGATTCGCTTGCGCGGAATCATAATGTCTTGCGCTTCGAGGTCTTTGAATTTAAATACGCGGTTCATCAAATTTTTTTCGCCGCGTTCGATGATTCCGCTTTCGGCGCTGACATCCAAAAAAGTTTTGATGTCTTCCACCGTAAAGGCCGTTTGCTCGTTCTTAACTTTTATGCCGCGCAAAAAAAGAACAAAACGCGACGCCGCCGTAAAAACCAAGACGACCGGCCGCATAACGACAACCATAAATTGAACAAAGCCGCTAAGGCCGTACGCGATTGGATCAGGATGGCGGGTGCAAACGGCCTTGGGAGTGATTTCTCCAAAAAGCAAGAGCAACAAGGTCGCGGCAAAAGTTGTGATTGCAATCGCCTTGTTGCCAAAAACTTTTAGCGCAAAGGCCGTAAGAATGGCGCTGAGAAGGACGTTGACCAAGTCGTTTGAAACAAGCAGGGTGTTTATCATCCGTTCCTTGTTCTTTAAAAGCCTGGCAACCCTCAGCGCCCGCTTGTTTCCCGCGCGGCACCTTACCCTAAGGCGCAATTTGTTTACGGACAAAAAGGCGCTTTCGCTTATCGAAAAGAGCATCGAAAGCGTAATAAGAACCGCCGCCGAAATTACTAAAGCGGGAATCGATATGTCGGAGACAGACGGAGGTTCGTTCATTATTCCGCGCTGTTCTCCGCGGGCGTCTCGGCCTCTTGCGCTTTTTTGGCTTCGGTCTCTATTTGGTTTGCCAAAATCTTTTCTTGGCGCTCCAACAAAAAGCGGCAGCGCTCGGCAAGCTCAGAGTTGGGATCCAATTCGATGGCGGCGCTCAAGTACTCGATGATTTCTTTTGAGTTCTCGACGCTCATATCGTTTTTGCCGGTAATGTACGCCGCGGCAAAATAACTGCGCTGCTTTTCTTCAACAGAAAGGAACTTTGACTTTAACGGCTCCAAATAACAGTCAACGGCTTTGTCGGGCTGGCGGCGCAAATAGCAATCCATAGCTTTTGTTGAAGCGCGGGCAAGCAAAAATTTTCCAACCAAGCCGCTTTCGTTCTTTTTGTCAAACTTTATCACTTCGTCGCTCAAGGCGCGCAATTGATAGCGGTAGTTGGCGTTGGTCTGCTCAAAAAGCTCGTCGATTTTAGCCACACGGTCAAGGCCTTTTGCGGCGTCAATCTCGGCCAAAAGCTTGTTCATGTCGTCAATGTCTTTTCGGTCAAGCTCAATGATTTTTGACAACTCTTGCGGATTGTCGGCCGGCAAGTAAGTGATGTTTGTGATTACATACCCCTGCTTTGTCAAAATCATTACGGCGGGAGCGGTTTCCAAACCGTAAATGACAGCTACTTTCATGTCGCGGTCGTTCTTTTCTTCGTCAAAATTTTCCGACTTCTTTGAAAAGCGTTCCCTGCTAAAATCAAGCAAGCAAGTCTCAAACTCGCTTCCAAAAACTTCGTTGTAATCGCTTGCGTGGAGAACGTCGTTAACGATTTTTTCGTTAAGGCCGCCGTCTTCCATTTTTGTAAAAAAAAGCAAAATGTTTTTTCCGCTTTTTTGGGCCGCGCTTAAAGCGCTGTCAAAGTCGCTGTAAACGCCGTAAGCGTCGGGCGCGGACTTTTTTGAGCAGCCGCAAAAGAACGCGGCCGCGGCCAACGCCGCAAGCGCCAGCAAAAGCGCGGCGGCCTTGTTGGCCTTTCGATTTTTTTGAGCGCGGTTTTCAATGCAATTTTTTTTCATTTTATAAATCCTATTTAAAGTAGCTCACGCCGGCGGCAAAAAGGTTCTGGCAAGAATTTTCAAAATTGTTTGTCAGAGGATTTCCCGTCACATTTTTAAGCAAGTCGGCGCTGGCTCCGTTCAAGTCGTTGCCAATCGTTCGCTCGCTGTGGCCCATCTTTCCAAGCACGTGTCCGTCAGGGCTTGTCATTCCTTCTATCGCGTACATAGAGCCGTTGGGATTGTCGGGTTCCAAAATCGCGGGATTGCCTTTTTCGTCAACGTACTGGCTGTAGATTTGTCCCTTGTTGAACAATTCCTTGGCCAAGCGCGGGCTGATGATCACGCGGCCTTCTCCGTGGCTGACCGGAACCAAATGAATTCTTTGGTCGATGACCGAAGCGTTCTTTGCCCAAGGGCTCATCGCGCTAGTCATTCTTGTTCGGACAACGCGCGAAATGTGGCGGCCGATTGTGTTAAACGTAAGCGTAGGCATTTCGGCGCTTGGCTCGCGGATTTCTCCGTAAGGAACAAGGCCTGTCTTTATCAAGGCTTGGAAGCCGTTGCAAATTCCAAGAACAAGGCCGTCGCGCTTTTTAAGAAGGTTCATGATTTGGTCGGCCACGCGCGCCTCGCGCAAAACGTTGGCGATGTATTTGCCCGAACCGTCAGGCTCGTCGCCCGCGCTAAAGCCGCCGCTAAGAGCCAAGATTTGCGCCTTCTTCAACGCCTTGGCCAACTGGTCAAGCGAGTCGCTAAGCGCTTGCGGAGTGTTGTTCCTAAATACCAAAATCTTTGTGTCCGCTCCGGCCAAGTCAAAGGCGCGGGCCATGTCGTACTCGCAGTTTGTTCCAGGAAAAACCGGAATCAAAACGCGCGGGTGCTTTTTGCAAATGTTAAAGCTGGGATGAACGCGGGCGTCGCTCAACGACGAGTGCACGTCCTTTGCGAACTGCGGAAGCTCTTCCTGCGGCTCGACAGAGCTTGTTTGCGGGAATACGTCTGTAAGAGTGTTCTCCCAAGCCTTTTGCGCGTCCGCGAGCTTTATCGTAGTTGTCGTGGCCTTTGTCTTTCCGACGACGATGATTTTTGGCTCGGCGATTGTCTTTCCGATAAAGGACAAGGTTCCCTTTGCAAAAGCCTCGTTCTCAAGGCCTTCGTCAGTTTCTATCAAGATAGAACCGTAGAGCGGAATGAACAATTCCTTGGCCTTTGCGGGACGAACGATTTCCGCGCCGATTTTGTTTCCCATCGCCATCTTGGTGACGGCCTCGGCGATACCGCCCGCGCGGACAGGATAGATGGCGCGCAGCTTTCCACTCCTGTTTAAATTATAGACAACCATACAGTTCCGTTTAAAGGCTTCGTAGTCGGGAGCGAGCAATTCTGAATACGGCAAGCGGACAAGGTAAATGTTTGAGCCGGCTTTTTTAAAGGAACCGCTTTGCGCGTTCTTTACTTCGTCGTGGCCGACGGCAAAACTTACAAGCGTGTGCGGAACATTGATTTTTTCAAAAGTTCCGCTCATGCTGTCCTTGCCACCGATGCTGGCGGTGCCCATCGCGTTTTGCGCTGTGATGGAACCAAGCAAGGCGGCGGCCGGGTAGCCCCAAGTTTTTGGGTCAACGGCGCGGCCAAAGAATTCTTGGAACGACAAGCGCGCTTTTAGCGGATCGGCGCCCAAGCACAAAAGGTTCGCCAAGCTTGACAAGACGGAAACTTGCGCTCCGTGCCAAGGGCTCCATTCAGAAACGCGCGGATCAAAGCCGTAGGCCATAAGGCTTACCGTGCTTGTTTCGCGCGGAGACATTACAGGAATCTTAGCGGTCATGCCCGCTTCGGGAGTTGACTGGTAGCGGCCGCCGTAGGGGAACAATACCGAGGCGGAACCGATAGAGCCGTCAAAGCGCTCGCCCAAACCGCGCTGCGAGCAGCAAGCCAAGTCGGCCATGTTTTGCAACCACGCGGCTTGCAAGGCTTTTGACGTCGCGCCGGTTCCCAACTTTTTGGCGGTGGAAGCGAGCGGCTTTAAGAGCGGCGAATTTGCCGGAGCGGTCGGGCTTTCGATCAAGGCCTTGGCTTCGTGGCGAGCGCCGGCGGCGTCCAAGAATTCGCGCGCAATGTTTACAATCACGTCTCCGCGCCAAGTCATTACAAGTCGGTTTGTGTCGGTGACTGTCGCGACTACGACCGCGTTAAGGTTTTCGGCGGCGGCGGCCTTGATAAATTTCTTCACATCCTTGGGACGAACGACGACGGCCATTCGCTCCTGGCTTTCGGAAATCGCAAGCTCAGTTCCGTTGAGGCCTTCGTACTTTTTGGGAACGGCGTCAAGGTTGATGTCCAAGCCGGGCGCCAATTCGCCGACGGCGACGCTGACTCCGCCCGCTCCAAAGTCGTTGCAGCGGACAATCATAAGGCTTACGTCTTTGTCGCGGAACAAGCGCTGAATCTTTCGCTCCTCGACGGCGTTGCCCTTTTGAACTTCGGCGGCGGCGGTGGTGACTGATTTTTCCGTGTGGACTTTAGAAGAGCCTGTCGCTCCGCCTATGCCGTCGCGGCCAGTTCCGCCTCCAAGCAAGATGACGATGTCGCCGGCCTGCGGAGTTCCGCGGACTACGTTCTCGGCGGGAGCGGCGGCGATTACAGCGCCAAGCTCCATGCGCTTTGCCGCGTATCCGGGATGGTATATTTCGTGGACTTGGCCTGTGGTCAAGCCGATTTGGTTTCCGTAGCTAGAAAAGCCTTGGGCGGATTCGCGGCAAAGCTTTAGTTGCGGCAACTTTCCCTTTATCGTTTTCTTCATCGGAACGGTCGGGTCGGCCGCTCCCGTAACGCGCATTGACTGGTAAACCCAAGAGCGTCCCGAAAGCGGGTCGCGAATCGCGCCGCCAATGCAAGTGGCGGCGCCGCCGAATGGTTCGATTTCGGTCGGGTGGTTGTGCGTTTCGTTCTTGAACATCAAGAGCCAGCGCTCAGTCGCCTTCTTGGAATTGGGATCGATTTTCTTTCCATGCTTGTCGGTGGTGTAATGAACGTCGATGTAAATCGAGCAAGCGTTGATTTCTTCGCTGACCTCAAGGTCTTCCAAAAGGCCGCGCTTTTTAAGATGCTTGATTCCGATTACGG
This sequence comes from Treponema sp., assembly GCA_045131275.1. Classification (GTDB taxonomy): domain Bacteria; phylum Spirochaetota; class Spirochaetia; order Treponematales; family Treponemataceae; genus Treponema_D. Next base: position 10,478 of record JBGUQT010000063.1, on the reverse strand, counting down.
CCATGTCCATCAAGGTGACGGGCTTGTCCGCGCGGCCGGCGTAAAGGTCGGCGCGCATGTCGGTGTATTCCTTGAGCGAGGCCTTGATCAATTTTTCGTAGGGGCCCTTCTCTATCTTTATGTCCTTTAGTTCCGTCAAGAAAGTAGTGTGGCGGCAGTGGTCGCTCCAATATGTGTCCAAAACGCGGATTTCGGTTTCGGTCGGGTCGCGGCCTTCCTTTGCAAAGTAGTCCTGCAAAAATTTTATGTCGGCGTAGTCCATCGCAAGGCCCATCTTTTGCAAGTAGGCCTCAAGCTCAGACTTTTTAAATTTGATAAAGCCGTCAACGACAGGAATGTCGCCGGGAGTTTCCGTTTGGATTTTTAGAGTCGTGGGAACGTCTTCGGTGGTCAAGCGAGAATCGACAGGATTGACCAAGTAATTCTGGATTTTCTGAAGGTCTTTGGCCGCGATTTTTCCAGTCATCAAAACGACCTTGGCGCAGCGGACGCGGGGAGGCTCTTTTCCAGTCTCCACAGTCTTTTCCAAGCTTTTTCGCAAAAGGCTAAGGCACTGCTCGGCGCTGTCGGCCCGCTGGTCGTACTGGCCGGGAAGGTATTCCCAAATGATTTCCGTTTCGCCGGCCTTAAGGTTCAACTGGTTGTAAATTACGCTGTCCGATTGCGGTTCGGAAAAAATTCGCTGAACGGCGGTCTTGGCGACGGCCGGCATGACGTTTTCAATGTCATAGCGGTTAAGGTAACGCACGCTCTTTACAGAACTAATGCCCAAAAAATTTTTAACGTCGGAAAGGATGCGTCGGGCCTCGTTTTCAAAGCCTTTTTGACGCTCAACATAAATACGGAACATAAATTTTATTATATAGAAAAAAAGTCAGCCTTTCAAGTCAAATATGTTTCCTTTTTGCGTTTGAGTTGTTATTATTGCATAAGATCATGCAGTAGGAGGCATAGTTTATGACAACATTTTTTAAGAAAAGCTCGCTTTTTTTGGCGACAATTCTTACGGGAGCCTTGCTTTTTGCGGAAACAGCCTTTTCTGACTATAAGGGCAAGGACATTGGAGAAAAAATTCCGGCTTGGGTAGCGCTCTTGGACAAAGCGGCTGGAACAAGCGCAAGCGGAATTTTGGAGTATTCAAAGGACACAAAAAAGCTTTACAAAAAACTAGGCGTTAAGAGCGACAAGGTTTTGTATTACGCAATCCAAGAAGGCGGAGACAAAAAGAGCGTTTCCGACAGCGTCCAAAAGGCGGCCAAGGATTTGGCCGCGCAGGACATCCTAAAATCAGGCCAAACGATTCTTGACCAAAAAATCGGCGAAGGCAAAGGCAAGCTCAGCCAGCCGTCGGGAATCTTGGGCCTTGCGGGAGCCGGAGACTTTTGGGGCCAAAAAGCGGACGGCAAAAACTGCAAAGCGTATTCGATTTTGCAAATCACAAGCCTGAACAGAGAAGAGGCCGCAAAGAATTTGGCCTACAGCTATATGCGCGAAAAAGGCTACATTAAAAACGACGGCGGCGACTCTAACGAGCGCTAGTCCAAAACACTCATGTCAAGCTTGTCAAAGCCCGTCAAAAGCAGGGCGGCGACATGCTTGATTTTTTCAAGCGAGCCTGGCGTTGTTCCTTCGATGTTAAGAGGCATTACGGGATCGTGCAGGCTTAGGCGCAAAAGCATCCAGCCTTCCGCGCCGTCGGCCTCCGGGCCGCCTTTAAAGCAAAGCCTGATTCCCTCGAATGACTCCGGCATAATGCAGCCGGCGTCGCGGGCGCGTTCGGCAAAGGCTTCCAAAACCTGCTTTCCGTATTCCTTAAAGTTTTCGTCGTTAATCTTAAAGCGCAATTCCGCCTCTTCGCCGGGCGGAGGAAGCCGTTCGATAAGGCTTTGCAACTTCTTTCCCTGCTGGGCGGCGTTGGCCAAGGCGATTACAAGCTGAACAGCCAAGAAGGCGCCGTCGTCCAAAAAGTAGTTTTCCTTTAAGGCGCCGTGGCCGCTTGTTTCCATCGCCAAGGGAGCGTTGGTTCCTTCCGCGCAAAGTTCCTTTTGCTTATTGATTACGTTCTTGTAGCCGCGCATGTAGCGCAAGTGCTTCAATCCCAAAACATTTTCCAAGAAGAAAGTAAGGCGGTCGCTTGTAACGCTGTCGGTGATGATTGTCGCTCCCCTGTTGTTGGGAGCCAAAATCGCGCTTATCATGGCGATGATTGAGTCGCGGTTTATTTCGCTTCCGTCGTCAAGAACGGCTGACATTCTGTCAACGTCGGTGTCAAAAATAAGGCCAAGGTCGGCGTGGCTTCTCAAAACCGCTTGTCGGATCGATTCCATCGCCTCTTTGTTTTCTGGATTGGGTATGTGGTTTGGAAAGCGGCCGTCGGGCTCCAAAAATTGGCTTCCGTCAATGTTGGCTCCAAGCGGCTTTAAGACTTTTTCGGCAAAGAAGCCGCCCGCGCCGTTTCCGGCGTCAACGATAATCTTTAGTCCTTCAAGCGGCTTTTGAGAATTGTTCACGCCGTTCATTATCGAAGTTCGCAAGTGCTGGGCGTAAAGGTAAATCAAGTCAAAGTTTTTTTCTTCCGAAACGTCAACCATGACGACTTGCTTTTCTTGCGCGATCTTTAAGATTTCGCTTATGTCGTCATGCTCAAGGCCGCCGTCCTTTGTAAAGAATTTTATTCCGTTGCGGTTGAACGGAAGGTGGCTGGCGGTAATCATCACCGAACCGTCAAAGTGGCTTTGCTCAAAAACGATTGACATAAACATCGCGGGCGTCGTCGCCAAGCCGCAGCACTTTACGTCAACGCCGCTGCTTACCAAACCGGCGGTCGTGGCAATCATTAAGTTTTGGCCGGAGATTCGGGAATCCATTCCAATTCCAACCATCAATTGGCCGGCGGGCTTATTTGTTTTTGCGCTAAGCCATTGGGCAAACGCTTGGCCTATTCTGTTGGCGATGTCGGGCGTAAGGTTTACGTTCTCTCCCTCTACGCCTTCCAAGGCCACGCCGCGAATGTCGCTTCCGTTTTGCAGTTTTAAGATTTCTTCGTCCATATTTCCAGCCTCACTTTATTTTTATATTACGTTTTTCAAAACATCAACGGCAAAAGCCGTAATCGCGGCGATTTGCTTTTCGTCGCTTGGAAGCGCGAACAAGCTTCCGGCGTCGCATTCCGGATTGCGCCTAATCGTCTCTTTTTTTTGCGCTATGTAATAATCCAAGCGCGTCAAAATTCCGTCCGCGAAAAAATTGGAAAAAAGCTTTAGCTCTTCGTCAGACTTTTGCGCGCTGCCCTTTGTTTGCGCCGACGCGATTTTGAAAAACAAAAAGCTTTGGTCAAAAACTTTTTGTCTTTGTCCTTCGCAAATGTCCAGAAAATTTTTGTCAAAGTATTTTTCGCTCTGAACCAAAGTGTAAATTTGGAACAATGGTTCGTTCTCGTGCGCCTTGATGTAGCCGTCAACTGATTTTTTAAAAAGCTTTTCGCAGTTGGTGGAATTGATTTTTGTAAAGATTTCCTGCTCGAACAAATTTACGCGCGCGTAAAAATCCGAGCAATAGGCGCAAAGCGCGGACAAAATTTCTTCTTTGCCCGCAAAGTAATTGTAAAGAGAAGCCTTTTTAATTCCCAACTCTAGCGCTATGTCGGCAAGCGAAGTTTCGCCTATTCCGTTCTTAAAGGCGGAAAAAAGCGCGGCTTCGACAATGCTTTGCGCCGAAACTGCTTTTTTTGACATCCTAACGACCGTTAGTTTTATTTTACTGATACCAGCGAATGTAGTCAACTTCCATAAGGCATTTTTTGACGTCTTTTGGAATGTCGCCGCCAAGCGTTCCGCCCATAGCCACGTTCATAATCACGTAAAAGTCGCGGTCGTAGGGCCAGTACTTTTGCGGGTAGTCCTCGTCATGGGGATTTTCGTAAGACAAGAATTCATTGCCGTCGTAAATCCACGTGATCTTGTCTTCAGTCCACAAAACGCCGTAATTGTGCCATTTTTTGTCGGCCGGCTTTACGTCCACTCCGCCGTTGGCAAGCGCGTTTCCGCCGCTTCCGGCAAGGCAGTGGCAAGTTCCGTAAGCCTTTGTTCCCCAAAAATTTTGGGCGTATTCCATGACGTCGATTTCGCCCGAGCGGGGCCAAGTTCCGTAATTGTCGCGGTTGGGCATAAGCCAAAGCGCCGGCCACGAGCCTTTTTGCGTGGGAAGCTTGGCGCGGAATTCAATGTAGCCGTAAGTAAAGGTCTTTTTCCACTGGCTCTTTAGGCGGGCGCTGGTCCACTTGTTGTCGTCGCCTTTTAGGGCCACGATTTTTAGCGTTCCGTCGGAAACGTAGGAATTGGCGCGGTCCTTGGTGTAATTCTGCCGCTCGGCGTTGCCCCAGCCGTGGGCGCCAGTGTTGTAGTCCCAATATTCCGGGTTGGGCTCGTCGCCGGGGCCGTCAAATTCGTCGGCCCAAACCAATTTCATATTGTTGACAAAATCGGGCGACACGCTCTTTTGTCCGCCTTGGCACGAAGCGAACGTTGCGAGCGTCAAGGCAGCGGCGAGCGAAATTGGCGCGGCTTGCAAGACGCGCGGCAATCGATTTTTTTTCATGCCTGCAATTCCTCCGCGATTCTATAGCCGTCCTTTCCATGCTGCTTGATTTCGTAAAGCGCCTTGTCGGCCTTTTCAAAAAGCTCGTCGTAGTTCTCGCCGCAAAAGGGCGCCACCGCGATTCCAACGCTGGCCGAAACGCAAACATTCTGCTCGTCGTTGGCGTACCATTCTTTTAGCGAGCGCGTCAAGTCGGCGGCCTTTGTGTTGATGATTTTGTAAACCGTTTCTTTTGCAAGGCTTTCGTCAAAGCGCATCAAGACGCAGAACTCGTCTCCGCCAAAACGGCCCAAGAAATCTTTTTCAGAAAAAATCAACGAAATCTTTTTGGCCGCGTCTTGAATCGCAAGGTCGCCGGTCATATGACCCAAATTGTCGTTGACTTCCTTAAAGTTGTCCAAGTCGATTATAATCAAGGCGCTCATTCTTTTTTGATCGTTGCGGAAAAGATATCCCTTGCTCATCCGTTCAAAGGCGCTCTTGTTTAAAAGCGAAGAAAGCTTGTCGCGGTCGGCGATGTTGCGCAATTCCTGCTCGTGCAAAACTTGGCTGTTGACGTTGGCGATGCTTCCGATGTATTGCGTGGGCTCCTTCTTTTCGTCAAGAATCGCGGAGACGGTCATCTTTACCCAAAAGTAATTGTTTGAAAAACTCTTGTAGCGGAATTCGGACGAAAAACTTTCCTTTCCATTTCGCATGGAATCCCTTGCGCGCTCAAAAATATTTTTGTCTTCCGGGTGGATTCTCGCAAAATATTCTTTGCGGACAAAATCGATTGTAAAAGATTTTTTGTCTGTGCCCAGCAAAAATTGCGTGTCTCCCGAAAAGTCAATCCTGTGGGCTTTTAAGTCATACTCAAAAATCAAAGTCTGCGCTTGGTTGTTGGCGATTGTAAGGCGCTCGTTGTCTTTCTTTATCGCAACGCTTCTTCTATAAGTTATGTAAACGATTGCGACAAAAACCAAAATCGCAAACGCTATTCCGCCAAGAAGAATGTAAACCAAAATGTTTATGCGCAGCTGCTGGTTCTTTATGTATGAATAAGGCAAGACCATGATCAAATGCCAGTCGCTTATGCCCAGCGGAACGTAAGAAAAAATCTTTTTGCCTTCAACGCCGTCAACCGTTATGCAGCCCGACTGAGACTTTACCATGTCAACCTTCATTTTTCTAAGCGAAAGGTTTGCCATTCCGGCGGTCTTTTCGATGTAATCGTAAACGTCGATGTTGTAAAGCGTTTTGTTCTTGTCCTTGTTGTACAAGAGAATGTTGCCGTTCCCTGAAACGATGTAAAAATAGCTTTGTCCAGAAAAAACCGGAATCGAAAATATTCTTAGCAAAATGTCGTAGGAGAAAAATCCAGCCATAACGCCTTTCTTTTTGTCCCTGGTCTTGAACGGAACCGTAATCGTAAGGCAGGGATTCAAGCGCTCGTCCAATTCTATTTTGCTTGGAATCTGGGCCGTTCCCTTTAGCATCGCGGCGGCAAAATAATCCTTGTTCTTCATGTTTGGAAGAGTGCGGCCGCTATAATCAACCGCCGTTCCGTCTTCATCGACAACCGCAACCCTAAAAAAGTCGCCCGAAACAATCGCGGACTTGGCCAGTTTCTTGACGCTTTCGGTATCGTCCAAATTCGCGTCGTAAAAATACTCGGCCTGCGATTCAAGAGTCTTGATCTGGCTGTTGATTTTGTCGCGCAAAGTTTCGGCGCACAAGGCTTGCGTTTCGGAAATGTTTTGAAGGGCCATGTCCGAAAGCAAATTTGTCATCTTCTTTTGGAACAAAACCAAAAAAAACACGACAGCAAGCGCCATCACAAGCGCCGCCGCCACAGCGGAAATGTTCTGTACAATCTTTTCTCTCTGCATTTTTATATTTTACCCGCTGATTTCAATTCTGTAAAGTTTTTTTCTTTATTTTAGCGTGTTTTTTATTTGCAAAATTCCGCGATTCATAATATAATAGAAGAATGAAAAGATTCGCACTTTTTACGATAGCCGCCCTCTTCCTTTTTGCCGGAACGGGCTGCAAAGAAAAAAACGCGCCGCTTCCCCCCAGAAGCGTGAATATCGCGATACAGCCGTCCGCGGCATTCATTCCCCTATACATCGCGCGCTACAACAACTTTATAGAAGCTTCCTTAAAGCCCTTGAATGTCACTGTAGTGTGGCAAGACTTTGAATCCGGCCCGCCGATGAACCAATCGCTTGCCGCCGGCCTTAGCGACATAGGCGTAATCGGAGACGTTCCGACGGTAACGGCGCTTTCGGCCGGAAACTCGATGAAATTGGTCGGAATTCCAGCCAGCGGACCGGACGCTTACGCGATGTTGGCCCGCGCGGACGACAAATCCTTTAATTCCGCCGCCGACATGAAGGGAAAGAAAATCGCCACCGTTTTCGGCTCGACAGGCCACAACTTTACGACAAAACTCTTGGAAAGAAACGGCCTTTCGTTTGACCAAATAGAATTCATCAGCATATCGGCTGGCGAAGCGGCCAACGCCCTTGAGACCGGCGTATGCGACGCGATTGTCATTTGGGAGCCCAACGTGACCCGCCTTATCGATAGCGGCGCGGCGAAAGTTGTGGCCCTTGGCAGCGAAACCGACTTGCGCGGAACAAACGGCTTTGTCGTTCGCTCAGAATACCTTGCCGAAAACGACGACATAATAAAGGTTGTTTTGGAACAATATTGCGAGGCCGTAAAAAACATTTCCAACATTGACGCGATGACCTTGGAAAAGCTTTCGGCCGCGCTAAAAATCACGCCCGAGCAAACAAAGAAAATCGCCCAAAAGTACGACTTTTCGGTAAAAATTTCAGACAGCGACATCGCGGCCTTGCAAGACACGGCCCGCTTTTTGGTCGAAATCGGAAACATGGACTCGGCCTTTAGCGTTTCTGAAAAGGCCGTGAACCTGCTTAATCCGTAAAGTTGTAGGGCGTTTCCTGGTAGACGTAGTAGTTAAGCCAGTTGCGGTAAAAAAGCGAGGCCGTTGACCGCCATGTGGAAAGCGGCTTTTGGCTTGGATCGTCGCCGGGAAAGTAGTCCTGGGGAATCTGTATCGGAAGATTCTTGTTCTTGTCGCGCCAATACTCGTCGGCCAAAGTGTTTGTGTCGTATTCCATGTGGCCGGTGACAAAGACGGCGCGGTTGTTTTTTGTCTTTATGATTGAAGGGCCTTCGTCCGACTCCGACAATACCACCAAATCCTTTTGCGCGGCGATGTCCTCGGCGTGAATCTGCGTGTGGCGGGACTGGGGCATCAAGAAAACGTCGTCAAAGCCGCGCAAAAGCGGGTCCGCGTGGGCCTGGGCCTGCCAGTTTTTGAATATGCCGAATTTCTTTTGCGCAAGCGGATATTTGGGCACGCCGAACAAGCGGTAGAGGCCAGCCTGGGCCGCCCAGCAAATGTAAAGGGTGGAGAAAATGTTTTCCTTGCTCCAATCCATTATTTCGCAAAGCTCTTTCCAATAGTCAACTTGCTCAAAGGGAATCTGTTCCACCGGAGCGCCTGTTATGATGAGGCCGTCGTAGCGGTGCTTGAAAAGTTCCCCGGACGGAATGTAAAAACGGTCGAGATATTCTTCCGAAGCGTTTACGTACTTGTGGCTTTCCATTCTGATCAGCGAAACGTCCACCTGAAGCGGCGTGTTTGACAAAAGGCGCATGAGCTGCGTTTCGGTCGTGGACTTTGTGGGCATAAGGTTGACCACCGCGATTTTTAGCGGACGTATGTCCTGCGTCATCGCGCGGCCTTCGGTCATGACGAATATGTTTTCGCTTTCGAGAATCTTTTTTGCTGGCAAGTCGCTCTGGATTTTTATAGGCATAGGAGCGATTGTAGCGCAAAAAAAAAATTTGCGCCATACGAAAAAGCGCGGGCGTCCGATAAAAGTTTCTTATCGCGGGTTATAGGCGGAACTTATGCCGCGGAAGCCGCTCCCGCCCAAGCATAAACAAACAAAAAAATAGGCGGCCTCCCCTTATAGGAAGACCGCCTGAACTATGCAAACGCAAACACTTCGTTGCGCAACACCCCAAGTATGGTTTTGGGATTAGAACGCAAAGATTGCGATTGCCCTAGTTGTACAACCATCACCTTGGGTTTTGGACACGAACTGGAATTTATGCTGATTATCACATCTACATTCATAGGCATTACTACCATCTTTTTCGGTAGAAGTCCAATATTTGTCATATACAGATCCGCCTCCACAAGCCTGACTCAAATTAGAGATATTTCCGTTTTGAAACTCCAGGGCATTTCCAATAGTTGTCGTAGGAGTTATATTACTGCCGCAGCCCTTAAGCATCCACATCCATTGGTATGCGGACGGCAAACGCCATGTACTCGCTCTAGCAGGCCTTGCCGTTGCATAAGAGGCTGCGCTAGTTTTTGCGGCGCTCCAGCTTTTCTGCCAACCACCCGTACTGCTAAGCGCGATGGCAAGACCATGCGCATGGCCTTCCATAGACGCATTAATGTCTGAATTTGTGGGTTCTGTCGCGCTTCCTACATAAGCGATCATAGCAGATGCTGTTGTTCCTTCGGCTTCCGCAGCGGCTTTATTGGCATAAATATAACCATCCGCTCCGATTACTTTTCCTATGTCATCGGCAGTCGCTTGTTCCATAGGCTTGAAGTTAGGCTTGTAAACATACGGGCTCTCGCCAAGGACTGTAGCGCCCTCGTTCTGGTAGGCCGAGCCGTCCCAATAAACCGTGCCGCCAATTGTGACCGCGCCGCAAGTCATGTTGTCCACACCGGGGCGGCTAAGGCCAACGCTGTTAGTGGCGCCGCTTCCTTTGCTTGCCTCAAATTTTGTCACTGTTTTCGCGACGGTTATGGCTCCGCATTTGTTGCTGGCTCCGCTTCCAGTTCCCACGCCGGCGGCATACTCGCCTCCAATCGCAGTGACGGTTCCGCCCGTTATTGAGATGGGGCCGCAAGAAGTTCCTACGCCGCCAGTACCGGAGCCGCCGCCGCAGCCAATGCCGGCTGACATTGAGCCGCCGAGCGCCGTGACAGTTCCGCCTTTTATGTCAACGCCGTCGCAAGAGCAGCCGCAGCCGCCGCTTCCAATGCCGGCTGACATTGAGCCGCCGTTCGCGATGATTTTTCCGCCCTCTATGACAATTTTTCCGCAGCTGCCGTCTTCTATTGAGATTCCACTAGTGGAAGGAAGCGTATAGCAACCGCCGATTCCCGCGGCGTTTCCGCTGCTCGCGTTGAGGTTGCCGCTTCCTTGGATGGTAAGGGTCTTTCCTTTTGGAACAAAAACGCCGGGGTAATACTTCCAAAATCCTTTTACTGTATTTGTTCCTTCAAGATTGATCGTGGCGCCGCCCGCGCAAGTGAGACCAGCCCACTTATAGCTGTCGCTATCGGTTCCGTTGATTGTAACGTCCTTCAATGTTACTGTCGCTCCGTCGGCTACGGAAATCTTTACGTTGGCGCCAAGCGTTCCGGTGACAATTGTATTGTTCTCGATTACAGTGTCAGCCGTCACTGTCGAAAGGTCTACTGTCTTCGAAACAGGAGCGTCCTTGTATGTCGCAGTAACTGTAACATTGCTGGCCGGCATGGTGAACGTAGTCTCCGCGCTTGTTTCGCTGGCAAATGTCACGCCCGCGGTCGAAGTGGTCCACTTGTCAAAGGCTTTGCCTGACGCGGGGTCGTTGGCCGTGATTGTGATTTTAGTTCCTGCGACGGCGCTTGACGGATTGGCCTTTCCGTCCGTCACGCTGACTTTATAAACAGCGCTTGGCGAGCCGCCACCTGACGAGTTGGAGCAGCCAATGTGCGCCAAAATGGCGATGACGAAGAGTGAACTGACCCCATAAATTAGGACACCCACGGAGGTGTGAAAAAA
>JBGUQT010000062.1:0-19242 GCA_045131275.1 Treponema sp. | reverse complement strand
GATTGTTGGCGTAAGTTTGGTCATTGACGTCAACCCAAATATTGTATTTTTCTGTTTTTACGATTAGTTGAAACTCGAGCGTTTTCATCGTTTGGGTTTCGGCTTCAGGATCCATGGCCGTAAAATTTTCTGTAGCGTTCAGAGCATAATCTATTGGGACAGAGGCTTGGATTTGCGAAGCGTTTTTTGAAATCCTTTTTGGCTTTGCCGCCAATTCCTCTTCCAGCCTTTTGAGCATGGTTTCTTCAAAAATTTGCCGCGCGTCTTTTTTTTGCGAAAAAAGCTCCGCGCCATTTAAAGCGTCAAATTCAGCGAGCCTTGACGCGCTGGCTGGAACGTCCAAAACGCGCTGGTTGGCTTTTTCCAAAAAACTGTCATGCATGTTTGTTCGGGCCATGTAGATTTTCTTTCCCTTAACGCCGGATATTGCAAGCGTCTTTGTGTCCGGAAGCAATGCAATCGGTCCGGCAGACGCGGAAGCAGATTGCAATTTCGTCATGCCGCTTGCCGGATAAAAGCCCGTGGGAGTCGGCGTTACCGAACCGCCGCCTGAGCCGCTTGAACCGCCGCCGCCTGAGCAAGAAAGAATTGTCGCCGTCAAAGCCGCGGCTCCTGCAAGCGCGACAAAAAGTTTCTTTGTTTTCATAGTTTTTTCCATCCTTTTACTTTTATAACTGTCGCTCCAGAGATTTCCAAAGGAGCGGCCTCTCCAGTAAGAATTCCGTCAACCAAAAGAATGTGTCCGCTAAGAGCCTCAAGCTCTTTTTTTGCGTCATCTTTGGCATCCAAGTAATAAAGCGTTCCGTCTTGGGCTTTTAGGCCCAAACGCGCGAAAGGTCCGTCGCCGTAAAATTCCACCACGCCCGTCACGCTGGCCTTGCTTTGATTCTTTGCCATTCCAAAAACAAGCCCGGAGCATAAGACCGCGGCCGCCAATGACAAAACCAACAGTTTTGCTTTCATTGATCCCCCTAATTTTTATTGTCCAAACCTTGTGAAAAACCTGGGCGGCCTTTACAGCCGCCCATAAAATTTTCTTACGTTAGTTTATCGCGAATGGAGATCACTCGGGGAAGGAAATCTTGTCAACCGCTACAGTCTTGACCCACATGCTGCGAGTTTCGACAACTGTGCCGTGGACAAAAACCACCCTTCCAACGCTTGAAACGAGAGTCTTCCACACGTCCGGATGTTGAGCGTCCTTTACCAAAAAGAAGGTTTGGGCGTTTTTGGAATACTCGCCCTCATCGCCAACAATAATAAAATAGCTTTTATTGTCGTTAACTTGCAAAGGGCCGCCAATCTTGATGTCATCGTTGTTTTGGAACGATGACTTAAAAGTAATGCACGAACAAAACGCCATCGCAAAAAGCGCGGCAAAAATTACAGTGATTTTTCTCATAGTCCAGCCTCCAACCACGCTTAATTTGACGACAGCGGGTATAAACTTTTCCATGTATTTATAACCCAGCCCCATTCTTCAGAAAAGCCGGTCCAATCGAAATAATTAGAAACGGCGTCGTCAGCAACGTTTGTATTGCGCTGGCTTGCGACAATCGTCATTCCATAAATGTCGTCGTCAAAACCATTCTCAACAGCGACTGACTTGCCTGTAATAAAGTCCTTTTGGCCGGTAAGATACATTTGATTTGTCGTGACATCGCCCCAGCCAGATCCGCTGCTAGTCCCTGTTGTGGCGCGCTTTCCGCCCCAAGCGTAGATTATCAAATTGTTGTCGCCGTGTTTTAGCAAATCCAAAAGCGCTTGGGCGGCAGCTTTTAGTTCAGTTTGAGAGGACAGGGTGTCGTCGGCATTGACCTTCTTTGCAAGATAGCCCAAGTCATTTAGGAAAGCTTCTGATCCGCTGTAACAAAGCCCTTTGCAGTTTGTTAAATTAGCCGTGTCTTGCCTGATATAATTCTCGTAGACTGACTTAAATTTCGTGTGGTCGTCGGGCTCGCTGTCATATAGAGCATGCAAGGCCTTCGCAAAATTGTCAACCGCAGTCTTTAGAGCGCCAACTTTTGTTTCGTCAAGGCTAAAGAAAGACCAAGTGTACATTGAACTGCCGCTGGTGAGGCAGTTCTTAAAGTCTGAAAAGCTTTCGTTTTTCAATGACAAATACTCATGGTAGGTGCTGGCTATAATCTTTCCAACGTCAACTGGGGTGGAGTCTTTCTTTATGGATGTAAAAATGGTAGTAAAACGATTGCAAATGCTTTCGTTTGGAGACGCGCTAAGATATTCCGCGCAGCCGGCAAAATTGTAGACAATCTCCGCGGTTGCCTGAAAGCAAACGTCATTCCACAAAATTTTGGGCTTGTCGGCTCCTGTGTAGCCCGCATAGACCAAAGCATCCTTAATGTTCTTGCAAGTCAAAAGCTTATTGTCGCCGCTTGTCGCATCTTGGCAGATGGACTTTGAATTTGCGGTTGAATCCGAATAAGTTTCCTTGTGGGTTCCCGCTCCGTGGTCATCCAAACAGACGACAACATTTTTGGCAGTGTAGCGGGATTTGGCCCATTTTAAGAAGCCTTGCAAAGTAGTCTGCTCGGCCATCTTGGGTTCTTTTTCAAGCCAAGCGCCTGCAGTGGAAGTCAAGTCAGTTGTCTTGGCTCCCATCTTGAATGTTGGTCCAAGATTAAATGTTCCATCGCCTTCCTTAACCAAATAAACAGTTCCAACATTACCTACATAATTTGAATCTATATCAGTATAGTAATACCATTTCAGTTCATAGTCAGGGCCCAATTCGTACAAGGCTCCGTCCGGATGCATGTATTGAGAACTGCCTTTCAAACCCTCGCTTATTCCGTCCCACAAAGCCACAACATTTATGGAAGGATATCCTTCCTTTGGACTTCCATCCGCGTTTCGGATTTGAGCGAGCGACCACTCAACCTCCCTCATGTTGCGGTATAACTGATCGTTAAGATTGGGGTCGTCAGCGTCCATGTAAAGCAAAAACAGCCAGTCGGACGTTTTGACTCCGCCGCCGCTAGAGCCGCTGTCCGATCCCGACGAATTGCTGCAAGAAAACAGCGACAACGCGAAAAGCGCCGTAAACAACAAAGCAAGTTTTTTCACTTTTTCCTCCTAAAAATGAACAATTATACATTTTATCCCTATATTTTACACCACACTCCGCGCAAAATCAAGCAAAATCGGCGTAAAAAGGCTTAATACAGCTTTCTGATGAACGCGGTCAAGCCGTCTTTGGCGGAACGGTTGTAAAACGAGCGCAATTCGGTAAGCTTGTAGTCCGGCAAAACGCCGTCGTCGATGTTCTTAAAGGCTCCGTTCTTTTCGGCGCTAAAGCGGAACATGCTTGAGGTCTTAAAAAGCGTTCCTGACGCGGATGACGTAAGATAAACCGCGCAACTGCCCCCTCCTGTCTTGCTTCCGATTAAAGTGGCCTTGCCGGATTCCTCCAAAGTCGAGGCCAAAAGGTTTCCGCAAGAAAAGGTGATGTCGGAAACAATGCAGAAAATGCGGCAATCGTTCACTGTGTCGCCGTCGTCAGATTCTTTGTTAAAATTAACGTCGGCGACGTAATAAGTCGAGGCCTGGCAGCCTGTGATTCCGCTCTTTATTTGAGTGTTTGCGCCGCCCAAAAGCCAGCAGGCCGCAAAAATTCCGGCGTCAAGAGAACCTCCGGTGTTGCAGGAAAGGTCCACTACGACATTCCTTATTTTTTCATCAGGCTGGATGATTTCGTTGGCAAAATGGATAAGGCCAAGGGTGTCTACGCCGCTGGAAGGATAATCCGAAAGAATCGCGGCCTTTTCTTCTTCCGTAAGGGGCTGCTTGTAGTAATCCCTTCCATTAGCGCCTAAAAACTCGTCAAACGTCACATATGCCGTGTCGCCGATTATTTGAACTCCCGGAACTCCGTTCGGAAAGAAGGACTCGCGCGTCTTTAAAGCCTCGTCGCGATCCCGCTCAAGGCGCTCTCGCGAAGGAGACGGAGTGATATTCCGCTTTTCGCCTTCCGGCCATTTTGTGTACGGAGAGCTCATGCAAAAGCTGCTGTGAAGGTCGCCCAAATATTTATAGCAAATTTCAGCCAAGGCAAAATCAAATTCCACGCTGTCGGTGGAAGACAAACGTTCGGAAAGGCCCATATCGTCAAACCAATCGGAAAATTTTTCTATGCCGTGCAAATCCTTTAGTCCGTAGTTCAACTGAAAATTCAAGGCTAGCTCGCGCATGTTAAAATCAGCGAAATCCTTGTCCAATTCCGCGGGCTTGGTTTCGTAATATTTGTTTCCAAGATCGCTATATTCGCCGCCCTTCTTTTTAAAGACAGAATCGTCTGAAACGCAAAAAAGCTCGTTTCCGTTATAAAGAAAAGTTTCATAAGAGGTCTGCATGAATACGTCCGCGAATGTTTGCAGAGGGATAAGGGCTATATCCTTATCAACCGCTACGTCAATCAAGAAAGATCCGTAATCAATGTATATCGGAGCGCCGCGGGTCTCAAAACCCGTATTCTCGCGCGCAATGTAAAAGTGGTCCGCAACCAAATCCAAAAGCGTGACCGCGTCCTTTCTTTTCATAAAAAGGTCGTAGTCAGAAAAATTTATGCGCTTTGACTTTTGGTCGATGCTGAGCGTAGCCCCATTGTCGGCTCTTTCCAACGTATAGTTCTTTTCGCCCTTTTTTATTGCGTAAACAATGTCGCCATAGTATTTGTTGAGCGTGGTGACCAAATCAACATATGGAATCTTCCCTGTGGCTTTTGAAAAATACAAGTCGTAAACATCGACATCATCCAAACTGTTATAGTAGGTTTTTGTCGGCTTGGCCTCAAAATCCTTGACACGAACCTTACGCTCCTGCTTGCAGGCGGAGAAGAATGACATAGACAAAAGCAAAAACGTCGCAAGCGCAAAATTTTTAGATAAACTTTTCATAATATGCTCCTAATTAAAAACCGGCGCGCAATCAGCGCATTTTACAAAAAAACTGACAACCTCAATAATAGGCTTTCCAAGCCTTTATGACGTCTCCCCACTTTGCCGAAAAACCTACCCACTTATCGTAGTTTTCCGTTATATCATCACCTGTGTTAGGAGACACGGCGGAGCTTGCAATCGTAAGGCCGTAAACGTCCTCGGAACGTTCGACAGTCACGGGCTGGTCGTAAATAAAATCTTTGCTGCCGGTAAGATACCATTGATTCGCGGTTATGTTTCCCCAATTCGGAATGTTTTCCGTCCCGGCCATTTTTCCAGCCCAAGCGTAGACAATCAAATTGTCGTCGCCGTGCGCAAGCAATTTCAAGAGCGCGTCGGCGCTGGCATGCAGATCAGAAAGGCTTGCTTCATTCTTGACTCTTAAGGCAAGGTCTCCCAAATCGCTAAGAAAAGCGTAAGATCCGTGATACGTTAGGCCCTTGCACTTTGCATAATCGCTAGTGTCTTGGTCTACATAATCGTCAAAGACTTTTTGAAAAAGCTTCTTTTTGTCCTCGCCGCCATTTTTCAATTCAAGCAAGGCACCGGCAAAATTATCAACGTCGCTTTGCAGCTCTTTTGCCTTTTGCTCGTCCAAGCTTAGCAATGAAAATGTGAAAAGCGAATAGCCGCTCGCGCGCCTATTCTTCGCGATCTCCGCAGTTTTAGGGCAATCTTGCGGTTCCGCATAATAGCGCTCGTGGTAGGCGCTTACGAAAATTTTTCCAAAATCGCGCGGAGTCATATCCTTGTACATGCTTGTAAAAACGCGGACAAATTCTTGCGAAACCGCAATATTGGGAGACGCGACATAATAATCCGCGAAGCCTTTGTAGTTCCATAAAATTTCCGCGCTGGATTGCAAGCAAACGTCATTAATTAACACTTTTAGTTTTTGGCTTCCGACATAACCGGCGGCGGTCAGCGCGTCCTTGACGTTCTGGCAAGTCAACATCCTTTCGCCTCCGTTGGTAGTGTCCGTGCAAAGGCTTTTTGAAACGGCGGTGGAATCCGTGTATGTTTCTTTGTAAGTGCCGGAACCGTGGTCATCCAAGCAAAGGACAACATTTGTCGCGTCGTAATGGGCCTTGGCGAACTTTAAGAATTTTTCCAAAGTCTTGTAGTCGGACATATTGGGCTCTTGTTCCAAAAGGCCCTCCGCCCTAGCCTGGAGCGTCCTGTCAATAGTCTTGCCGCTGACAATAAATTTGTCGCCAAGGTCTTGTTTGTCTTTTAAGTGGACGACGCCTATTTTATACTTGTTTTCTCCGCTATAAGCGGTATAATCCAAATTGTAGTCGGCGCCAAGCTCGTACAAGGCTCCGTCAGGGTGAAGGTATTTTTGCTTTTCTCGTTTCTCAACGCTAATGCCGTCCCATAAAACGAGCGCCGTTACAGAAGGATAGTTTGCTTTGGGAGTTCCGTCGGCATTCCGCATTTGCGAAAGCGCGTATTCCATTTCGCGCACGTTGCCATAGAGGTCGTCGTTAAGAACATCGTCGTCGGCGTCAAAGTAAAACAAAAAGAGCCAGTCGCTTTTTGATGGGAACGGCTCCACTCCGCCGCCTGCGGAATTGCTGCAAGCAAAAAAAAGCAAGGCCGCCGCAAAAAGCGCGAAAAGCGCAAGCATATTCTTTTTCATTTCTCTCCTCCAAAAGAATAATCTTATAGAAAAAATAAACTAAAAAATTATACACTTGCGCCCAGCGATTGTCAACAAAAAGACCTAGCCCCGTCAATTAAAACCTATCTGAATACTTTTCCTTAAGCTTGTTGTACAAGTTTTTGTAAATAGTGTCGCCGCTGTAAAAGTCATCATATTCAATCTCGTAATCAACGGGAACGCCCGCGTCAATGCAGATGTAATTATTGTTTTTGTCAAACTCGCACATTTGCGTGGCGAAAGAAGTCTTGAAATAGGCGCCGTCGGCTGTTTGCGCGCTCTTTACGTTGGCCGCTCCTCCGCCGCTTTGCTTTCCAACAATTGGAACAGTCAGGCTGTCTTTGTTGAACTGCCACTTGCATACTGAAGGGAAAAAATTTCCGCAAGAAAAGGTTCCGCCGCTTGTCAAAATATAAAATTTGTATGGCTGCTTTAGCGTGGCCGAGCTTCCGTCGTTTATGCTGGCAGTGAATTTTGTCATTGAATTGTCCAATACGTTCCATTGGCCAAGGTAAAATTTCTCTGGGTCTTCCAAAAAGCACAAGGCCAAGAAGCATTGGTTGCAAAGGCCGCCGCCGTTGCAAGAAAGGTCAATGACAACATTTTGGACTGATGGATATTTTTTGATGTCTTCAAAAGCCTTGCGCAAAAATTGGTATGTGTTGCTGGCGGCGAGTTTAGCCAAGTCAGTCTCGGTTCCCGGGTCGTTTTGGACAAAACCGTCAAAGACTATGACGGCCATCTTTTTTTGGCCGCCTTCCTCAACGTAATAGAGGCCCTGACCTCCATTTTCATTCTCGCGGCGTTTTGGAAGCTCTGTCAAAACCTCGTCTAGCTTGGCGTTCCTGGGGCCGGAAGATTTTTTGGCCAGCGTCTGGTAGCTTGAAATGGCGCTTTTTGGCTGGTAAAGAGACGGCTCAAAGTAGCTTGTGTGGCCGTCGTCAATGTAGCCCATTAAAAATTTTATCAGCGCCTTGTCGTAAACGGCCGTGTCGAGCGAAAGCAAGTCAAAGCCCAAGCCTCGCGCGAAAATGCTGTCGTTTATGCGGGGGCCGATGTTGTCTTTTCCAACCAAATCTCTTTTTGTCTTTAGGCTGTAGTTTAGGTCAAAGAAAAGGCAAAGGTTTCTGTAGTTCCATTCCGTCGAAAACCTGCTTCTTGTGGAACGGCTCTCGCGGCCGGAATCAAATCCCCTGAACGCCGTGTTGGCGTTGTAAAGGTCAGTGTTAAGCCATAGATAATAGTCGCTTCCGTTAAAGTTTGCGCTTGAGAAAAAGAAGAAGGCGCTTGAAAGGACTTGAAAAGGAACAAAAAGATCGTTTTTATAGCCAGAAAAGCTGTTGGAATTAAATCGCGTGGTGTCAAAGACGAACATCTTCATTCCGTAGTCGCCAAGTTTTATGACAGTTTTTTCTTTGTCCTTGACCCGTGCCGTTGGATTTGCCGCATTGTTAAGAGTTATAGCAGGAGAAGATGAAGAGGCGTTTGCGACTGACGGAAAAAAACTGTAGCCAATGTCATTCGCTATGCTGCCTTTTTCCGACAAAATGCGGATAAAGTCATCGCTGTAAATGCTTTGGTTTTCAACGTCAAAGCTAAGCGTGTCGTTATTGTATGGCCCGTCATAAGGCTTGTAATTATAATTGTTAAAATACTTAAGGCCGTCCGGACCTTGCCCTTCGTCCAGATTCCAGCCCCTCCCGTTGATTTGGTTAATAATGAACGCGACATCGCACAGTCTCAAGAACGGAACTTTTTCGTAGCCTTCCAAAAACCATGTGTCGACGCTGCCAATTGATTTGCCGTCAGCATCGAAAACCTGCGACTGGATTGAGCCGGCAATTTTTGTCGTCTCGGGGAATTTGTATCCATCGCCTACAACTGTTCCGCCGCTCGCGCTGTCTCCAACCTCATTCGCGCAAGACGCAAGCGCGAAGGCCGCGCAAAGCGCGAGCGCCCAAAAAATATTTTTCATTGCAAATTTAACTTTCATCTAAAGCCTCCTAGAATGTCCAGCTGGCGCCCAAAGACGGCGTCACAATAACATTTCCGCGCAAGTCATAGGTCGCGTCGTAACTCTTTCCTTGGTTTGTTCCGCTCTTCCACAAAGTTCCTCCGTCCAAAAAACGAATCGCGCAAGAGCCCATAAGCGAAATGTGTTTTGCAAGCTTGAACTTTGCCAAAAGTTCCGCGCCCAAGCCGACAAAAAGCGCGTTGTCGCTTTGCGTCCATTCAGAAGACACGCTGCCAGTAGAAGTCCGCGCGGAAATTTCTTTTTTGTATTTGAACCTTAGCCAATCCAAAGAAAAGGAAGCAAGCGCGGCCAGAGTGAAGCGTTCGTTAAGCTCAAAGGCGTAGCCGGCTCCTAATGCAAGGCCCATGCCAAAACCAATTTTGCTTTTGCTTTCGCCGTCAAGCGCGAAATCCTTGCTGACCGGAAGCCCCGCTCCCAAAGTCGCCGAAACGCAAAAGCCGTTTTTGGCCTTTCCAAAATAACGCGCCGTGAACTGTGGCTCAATTACGCCCTTGTTTCCGTCGCCCTTGGCGTTGATTGAAAAGAATGGAGCGGAAATTTCAACGCCGGCCGTGTGTTCCCACGCCGACACCGACGCGACGCAAGCAAGGGCAAGCGCCGCGGCCATCAACATATTTTTTTTCATAAATGCTTCTCCCAATATTAAAATGTCACGCCTTAGTTTATCGCATGCAACGCGCATAATCAGCGCAAAAAACAGCGCAGAATCAGCGCAAAAATGGAGAAATTTGACAAAAAAGATTGAAGGTCGCTTATTACGAGGCGCCTTTAACAGCCTTGCGCGTCAAAAACTCCGCTCCGCCTTCCGCCCAGCTGTATTGGCTCATGAACTCGCCTGTAAATTTTTTTTGCGCGGCGGCGTCTCCCGCTAAAAAGTCGTAAAAGTCGCAGCGGACGGCCGCGGGGTTCACCCTAAAGTTGTTGTATTCCACGATAAAAAAGTTTTGTATTCCAAGGTCGGCAAAGCTATGCTTTATGTCTGACACAAGGCTGCGCAAGCTTGAGCCGTAGCGCTCGGAATCGGCAAAGTCTCCGTAAAGAACAGAAATCAATTCCTTTGTATTGGCGGAACTTCCGTTTTTATAGACAAGGTAAGCCAAAAGCTCCGAGGACTTTACGCGCGAAAATTTTACAACCCTGTTCTCATACAAAAGCGTAAAGTTGCCGAAAGTTTTTGCCTCAAGCAGCTTCTTTTGGCTTTGCAAAAGCTCAAAATAATGTTTTTCGGAGCTTCTCTTGTAAAGGGCAAGGAAGATAAAAAAAACGGCCGAAAGGATAAAGGTGCAAAGGCTGAAAGGTCCAAACACTTTTAACACGCCCGGAGCCAAAAATGCCGCTCCGGCGAGCATAATGGAGCAAAAAAAAGGCAGCGACAAAGAAAAGACAGCCAGCATGATGGAAACCGAAATAAAAAAGCACATGACGCCGCTCGCCGGGTTTTGTATGACGTAGAATATGTAGCTGGAACCTCCCATTCCCCAGCAAAAAACGACGTAAATAGGAATGTTTTTTACAAACCAAGCGTTTTGGCGGGAAACATTTTTGAACAAAAGCGAAAGCAAAAACGAAAGCGCGGCGTCTACAAGGGTGATAAAGACAAAGCCTAAATAAATGCGGGCGGAGCGAATGTCATCCTTAAAAAACAGCATGCAAAAGGGAACCCAAAGCAAGATTAGGCAAACACAAACCAAACTCCAAACGCAATTGCGATGGCGGTTTGTCTCCGCGGTGTCGGCCAAGTCAAGTGGCGAAATCCAAAAATATTTTTCAAAAACGCTTTTTAAGGCTAAAGCAAAGGTCTTCACGGCGCGCGCCTTCCCCATATAAAAATAGAGATATTGGACAAATTGTAGCGCTTTTATGGCAAATTTTCAAGACACGCGCGTTTTTTTCAAGACAAAATAAAATGCCCCGCCGCATAGGCGCGGCGAGGCTGCTGTTTTAAGCTGGATGGCTATTATCTGGGGATGACAAGGCCGTACTGCTTGGCGAGCTCAGAGGAAATGTCCTTGAGGTCTTTTTTCAATGTTTCTGTGCACTCTTTTATGGTCTGATCATCATAATAAATTTCAACTTGGCTGGCATTTACAAGCGAACACTTTTCGTCGCCGCCGTTCATAGCCAACACAGGATAAGGAGCTTCCGCCCGTTTGTCAACCCAAGAAATTCTTGAATAAACCTCGCCTTTTACGCAAGACATAGCAAGCGTAATAGTAGCGTCAGCAAATTCCTTTACGGCATAAAAAGCGAAGTCTTTTCCGCCGTTGCCCTTGGCGACATACCAGTTGGCATCGTCGTTAACGACTTCCATTTTGTTCTTGTCAGCAATTTTGGAAACATCTTTCCAACCAGCCACTTTGGCGGGCTTGGCAAAAGCCACTGTCGCAAGAGCGAGCGCCACAGCCATTAATACGATTTTCTTCATTTTATATTTACCTCCTTAAAAATGAATGCAATAATTTTTTTGCCGCGTCTAGCGGGCACGGCGCGTTTATGCTTTAACTCACTGGTCAAAATCTACATCAAATGAATCAATGCGATGCTCGTCGTCTATTTGGATGTAGAAAGTGTATTTTCCCTTAAAGTTTGCGTCTCTAAAGACGCTCTTGTTTTTCAATATCTTGTCTTTGGCAAGAGCGAACTGCGCCTTGGCCACTTCATTCAAAGCGGCATTTTTTTCGTCATCAGTTCCTGTCGCGGCGGCATAATAGGTGGCGCTGTCATACCACAACTGTTTGTCAGGCTCCTTGCACTTTTCTTTCAAAGAGTCGTTAAGCGATCTTATGTCAGTCGCGCCAACTCCCTCGGGCGGCTTGAACCCCATCACGTAAGTTTTTCGGATGTTGCATGGCTTTTGAACATGATTCCAATATGTCATGCCTGTCATTCTGCTGTAAGTTTTTGAAGAAAACTTACAATATGCAAAACCATGCTCCCATGCGGTAAGCATTTCAAGCCATACTTCTACTTCAGTTTTTAGCTTTACATGGTCCTTGTCCAAAGAAGTGTCATTGCTTGGAACGCAATAAACGGCCCATGTGTCAAAAACCGCCATATTTTTTTGAATGTTCTTTGGCATGACAGCAGCAATCGTAAAGCCGCTTTCTTCTACATCGGCTGACGGCGCCTCAAATTTCCATTCAGCGCGTCTTTTATTGTTGTCCGGCTTGTTAAGTTTAACTGTTATGTCGGGAATATTTGTCGTAGAAGATTGTGTAAAAGAATATCCGCCAGAAAGGCCTGCGTTTGGACCTTTGGCGTTGAATCCTGCGTTGCCGCCAAAATTTACTCCAACCGCTTTAGTAAAACTAGAAGTTCCTGTAGTGTTTTGCGGCTCACATTGATTTGTCACAAGCGAGCCGTCGGCAGTTTCCATTTCGCCATTTATATTGCAAGAAAGAAAATAGGGGCTTATTTTTCTGTCCTTTACGCTTGTCCAGGCTTTTTGGCAATCAAGCTGCTGATTGTTGCAAGTAACGCTTGTTCTTACGACATAGTAATCCTGTTGATTGTCAATGTCACAGACAGCCCAAACATAAACGTCAACTTCTACCGTTTCTTTTTTTCCGTCCCAGCGGCCATTGTAGTGATTCCTTTGGTCAGTTTTGAATTCCGCGGTAAAATCATAATGCCACTTTTGCGCCTTCATCAAATTCTCGACTTCCGATTGGGAAATGTTGGAAGATATCAAAGAGGCGGCCTGACGTTGGAGAGCGATTTCGCTTGAAGCAGAAACGCCAGTTCCAAACAGCCAGCTGGCGAATTTTTGGGATGAATCCTTAATCAAGCGCTCGTAGTCTCCAACCGAGTTTTGCGCGCTGGTCGGCTCATCTGCAACGCTGTCAACCAAGCTTTCTATCGTATTTTCATCCCGCTGGTTCTCTCCTATTGAGTGATCTTTTTCACCGCTACTCACCGTATTTGTGGGGAACGAAACCGTAACCACTTCGTCAATGTCATGTACTATATAAATTTCATTTTTTCTTGCCGCTATGGCCTCATACGCTTTTTGAACGTAATGGTTGTCACCGGCGTTGCCGTTTTGCTTGGTATTAACAGCGTGCTCCGCCTGCTCCACAAAATCATATGGACTATATGGACTCAGCGCTGACTGAGCTCTTAAAACTGCATTTTTTTCTTGAGCAAAGAAAGCGTCCAGTTTTGACTTAAACTGAACAATGTTATCCAATGTTGGAAAATCAAAAACAAGAGTTTTTTCTTGCAAGCAAGTTAATACCGAAAGACGAACTTTGTCATCAGAAAGATTGGCAATATCGCTGCCCAAAACTACAAATACGTCAGGCGCTGTGTCCCTTGCTCCTATGTCGCCGCTTATATACGAAAAGCTCCCCCTATTTGAAAGAACCTTGTTCATGTAATCTGACGGCTTGCTGGACGCAACATAAATAGTTTTGTTCGTCGCGCTTGCCGTTGACGAGCTGTCGCTTGAGTTCGAGCAGCCGGCAAAAGCCAAGAGCGCGGAGCAAAGCAGCGCCAAAAGGCCTGCGCTGCGCCATAAAGACAAATTTTTCATAGTTTCTTCTCCCATAAGAAATGTTTTATGACGCAATCATAATGCCAAAGACGCGCAAAATTAGCGCAAAAAACGGTCAAAAACAGCGCAAAATCAGCGCAATTTGGAGAAATTTAAGATTTTTTCTCAAATTCCGGCCTCCATCCACGCGTTTATGACTTGCCCCCACTTTTCGGAAAAGCCGGTCCAATTGTAATAATTTTTGACAGCGTTGTATTCGTCGGGTATGGCCATAGTCGTCAAAACCCGCTTGCTGCCCACAATTGTCATTCCGTAAATGTCGTCGTCATTTCCATCTACCACCGCGACAGGCTTGTCGCTCAAAAAATCTTTTTGGCCGGTATGATACATTTGGTTTGCGGTGATGTTATCCCATTTGAAGTCGGCCGTGTCCGAAGCGGCGCGCTTTCCGCCCCAAGCGTAGACAATCAATTTGTCGTCGCCATTCTTAAGCAAATTTTGGAGCGCGATGGCTGCGGCTTTTAGATCCGTCTGTGAAGCCAAGCCATTAGTGTCGTTAGCTATCTCTTTTGCCAGATAGCCCAAATCGTTCAAAAAAGCGTAGGTTCCACAATACGCAAGGCCCTTGCAGTCGGACAGGTTCTCCGGGTTTTGCTTTATATAGTTTGTATAAACAGCGTCAAATAAAGATTCAGCGCCGCCTGTCACTGTTTGGCCGCTATCCTTTATCGCAAGCAAAGCGTCCGCAAAATCGTCAACGGCTTTTTTTAGGGCGGTCGTCTTTTGTTCGTCAAGGCTTATAAGTGACCAAGTGAACATTGAGGCTCCGCTGGACCTGTTATCTTTTGAATCATTTACAGTATTAGGATGGCCTTGGCAATCGTCTTTGCCACGATTATAATAAACGCTTGTGATAAGCTTTCCAACGTCAAGCGCGGTGTAAGAACTCGTAATACTCCCCAAAATATACATGTAGTCATTTGAGATGCTTAAGTTTGGAGAGGCGCTGAGGTAGTCCGCGCAACCGGCAAAATTATAGACGACCTCCGCGCTGGCCTGCAGGCAAAGGTCGTTCCATAAAATTTTGGGCTTGTTTGCGCCTGTCCAGCCCGCGCTTTTTAGCGCGTCCTTTATGTTTTTGCAAGTCAAGAGGCGCTGTTTTTTAGTCAAACTGGCATTCGTATCGTCACTGCACAAGGATTTTGTAGGCGCGGTCACATCGTCGTAAGTTTCTTTGTGGGGTCCCGCGCCGTGGTCATTTAAATTTATCACCACATTTTTTGCGTTGTAGCGGGCCTTTGCCCATTTTAAAAATCCTTCCAGCGTTTTATAGTCTCCCATGTCCGGCTCTTTTGCAAGCCAGCCGCGGGCGGCGGATGTCAAGTCATTTGTGTTGGAACTAATCTTCCACTTATCGCCAAGTTCGGCCTGCTTGCCTTCCCTCTGAGCCTCTTCTATCATAGCCCTCAATTCGTAATCTGCGCCAAGATCAAACACCGCGGCGTCGGGATGCATAAACGTTGAGCCGGCCTTCCGCTCTTCGCTTATTCCGTCCCACAAAACCACAACGTTCATCGAAGGATATCCTTCCGCAGGACTGCCGTCTGAATTTCTGGCATAAGCCAGCCCCACCTCCGCCAAGCGCATATTGTAATAAAGGCTGTCGTTGATGGACGGGTCGTCCGCGTCAAAATAGCACAAAAAAAGCCAGTCTGAATTTTTTTGCTCTATGTCCGAGTTGGAAGAGTTGCTGCATGATAAGAGCATGAAGGCGAAAACCGCGCAAAGAGGCGCCGCAATAATCTTAGTTACTTTTTTAAAAAAACTCATGAACCAATTTTAAGGCGCAGACTTGCTTTTGTCAACAAAAGACCGCGTCCATCAAAACGTCGTTTTTTTGCGTGGGAACGTTGTCCGCAATTTGCGAAGCCATGCAATAGCCGCAAATCTTTCCTTGCGCGGCAAAGGCTGGATTGGCGGCCAAAAGTTCCGACAAGTAGCGGTCGTAAAAACCCTTTCCACGGCCAAGGCGGCGGCCGTCGTTTGCAAAGGCCAGGCCTGGAACAAGGATCGCGGTTCGGGCGGGGATTTTTTCTTTGGACACAAGCGGAAGCGTTGGAAGCGGCTCGCGGATTCCCCAAGCGTTGGCCTCAGTTTGCGAGCCGAGCGCGGACGCAAGCGCAGAATCGTCTGACAGGCCCAGCGAGCCAAAAATCAGGCCGCCGCTTTTTTGGCTTGCTTCCAATCCGCGCGCTTCCAACTCGTAAAAGTCCATCTGATTCGAGCCAGGAACGACGCGCGGTAGCAGAATCGTTTTTTTGTCGCGCGCGGCTTGTTCCAAAACAGGCAGCGTGTCAACTTCGTCGGGCATCGACAAAAACGCCGCCACGCATTCGGCGCCTTTATATATAGACGAATTTAAAAAAGAGGCGGCCGCCTTTTGGGAAAAGTCTTCCCGCTGGGCGGCGCTTACATTCGATAAAAGCAGACGCGCATTGGCGCGCGCCGCTTTTTTGTCTTGGTCGTTTTTCACGGCTAGAAGCTGTAGGTTCCCGTTGTGATTGAACCCGCGCCGCTTCCAATCGTAAACTGGATGCTCTTGGTCTTTGTCAAATCAAGCGCCGCGTAGAACTCGGCCAAGTTCTTGACCTTCTTTCCGTTTACGGCGGTGATTACGTCTCCGTCCTGCAAGCGCAAAGACGCGGCGGGGCTCTTGGCCTGAACGTTGGTTACGGCCACGCCCTCCACCTTGCTGTCAAGCTCCAACTTTTTGCGCACGTCGTCCGTAAGCGGAACGGGAATAAAGCCCGGCCACAACTTTGCGGTGGAAGAAGAAACTTCTTTTGTGCGCTCGGTGATCATAATGTTGAGCGGCATTTCCTTTCCGCCGCGGATTACCTTGAACTTGGCTTCCTTGTCGGCGGGAAGGCTTCCAACGTCGCGGACAAGCTGGTCAACGCTCTTAACGGCGCGGCCGTTCAACTCGATGATGTAGTCGCCGGCTTGCATTCCGCCCTTAAAGGCCGGAGAGTCTACGAAAATCTGAGAGGCAAAGGCTCCGTCCTTGCCCTTTACGCCAAGGGACTCCTTTACCTGCTCGCGAACGTCAACAAGGCTTACGCCAAGCCAACCGTAAGTGACTTTTCCTTTTGAAATGAACTCGTCAATCGCGTGCTTTATGTTGTTGATCGGAATGGCAAATCCCAAGCCTTGGCTTCCGCCCGACTGGCTTGCGATCCAAGTGTTGATTCCGATTACCTCGCCGTAAATGTTCAAAAGCGGGCCGCCCGAGTTTCCTTGGTTGATCGCGGTGTCGGTCTGGATAAAGTCGTTGATGTTTCCGATTTGTCCGCCGCTGCGTCCGGTGGCTGAAACAATTCCTTCCGTAACGGACTGGCTGTATCCAAGGGGAGCGCCCATGGCGAAGCAAATGTCGCCGGTTTGAACCTTGTCGCTGTCGCCCAAGACGGCGCAAGGAATCGAAGCGTCGTCGGCCTCAAAAGAAACAAGCGCCACGTCCATGCGCTCGTCGGCTCCGACAAGCTTTCCGTCAAACTTTCGTCCGTCGTTTAGCTTGACGGAAATTTCGGTCGCGCTTCCGGCGACATGGTTGTTTGTAAGAACGTAATATTTTTTTCCGTCCTTGCGGATGATTACGCCGCTTCCCAAGCCCTGGGCTTCGTACTCGCGCTCGCCGTCGTCTTCGGGAATGCCAAAGAATTTAAATGGAAGGTCGCCAAAGGGATTGGCGGGACGCGTCTTTTTTTCGGTTACGTCAACCTCAACCACAGACGGCAACACTTGCGAAGAAATAGAGCGGAAAACGTTTTGCATCGCTTCCAAGACGCTCAATGATTCCGCGGGAATTTTTACAGCCGGAACCGTGTCGGCAAAAGCGGTGTTGGCTCCGTTGGAAGCGGCGCCCTTTCCGCTGCAAGAAAAAGAAATCAGCCCAAACGACAAAACCGCCGCAAGGCCCGCGCCTACAATGTTTTTTGTCAATCTGTTCATATTTTTACCTCCGAAACACTGTTCGTTTTTAAATAAAACGAACGAAGGCCAAAAAAAGTTACATCGAAAAAGATTCCAGTGAGGCCTTGAAAATCTTGAGGCCTTCGGCGATTTCCTTGTCGCTTATGACGAGCGGCGGCAAAAAGCGGACGACGTCGCTTCCGGCTGTGGAAACACAAAGGCCCCGCTTCATGCAGTCAACTTCAATGTCAAAAGGCTTGGTTCCTTCCTTGATCTGAACGCCGATCATGAGGCCCTTTCCCCTAACCTGAACGACAAGGGGATTGTTCCAAGAAGAAATTTCGTCGCGGATTTTTTGTCCCGCCGCTTGGACGCGCTCGTAAAAGCCAGGCTTTTGAAGCGTTTCCAATACCGTTATCGCGGCCCTGCAAGCCAAGGGATTTCCGGCGAATGTCGATTGGTGGTCTCCGGCGACAAAGACGCCCGCCGCCTTATTTCTGAACAAGCAGGCGCCCATCGGGATTCCGCCGGCTATGCTTTTTGCAAGGGTGACGACGTCAGGCTCAAAGCCAAGCGCGTCGCTTGCAAGGTAGGCGCCGGTTCTTCCAACGCCGGTCTGGACTTCGTCGGCCATTACGATGGCTCCGGCGTCCCTCGCGGCCTTGGCGGCGGCTTTTGCCCATTCGGGGTCGATGAGGTTGACTCCGCCTTCGCCTTGGACGCATTCGATCATAAGGGCGGCCGTCGTGTCGTCAAAAGCGGTCTTTATCGCTTCCCAGTCGTTGGCGGCGATTGTCTTAAAGCCTTCAACGTAAGGGGCGAAGCATGCCGGATGGAATTTGTCCTGACCAGTGGCTGTAAGAGTCGCCATCGTTCTTCCGTGGAAGGACTGCTTGAGGGTGTAAATCACCCTTCTCTTTTCGCCGCCGTTAAGATAGCCGTACTTGCGCGCAAGCTTAAAGGCCGCCTCGTTGGCTTCCGCTCCGCTGTTTCCAAAGTAAACGCCGTCAAAGCCTGTGGCCGCCAAAAGCTTTTCGGCAAACTCAAGGCCAGCGTCGCTTAGATAATAGTTAGAAATGTGAATCTCTTTGGCGGCTTGCTTTTGCACGGCCTTTACAAGGGGCTTGTAATTGTGGCCAAGCGCGTTGCATCCGATTCCAGAGATAAAGTCAATGAACTTTTTTCCGTCCTTGTCCCAGAGGGTGGCTCCCTTTCCTTTTACAAAGACCGTGTCAAAGCTTCCGTAATTATTTACAACTTTCTTTTCCATAAAAAAATCTCCTTTCACAAAGGATTCCCGCGTCAAGCGCGAGAATGACACTGTGTCATTGCCGGGCTTGACCCGGCAATCTTTTAATAAATCATCGTTCCGATACCGCGTTCGCTGAACATCTCTATCAAAAGCGAATGGGGAACGCGGCCGTCAATGATGTGCGCGCGGGGAACGCCGCCCTTGAGCGCGGTCATGCAGCACTCGACCTTGGGAATCATTCCGCCGTCAATCGTGCCGTCCTGCATGTAGCCGGAAATTTCCGGCAAGGGAATGCGCGCGATGAGGCTCTTGGGGTCGTTGATGTCCTTAAGAATTCCGGGAACGTTGGTAAGCTGGACAAATTTTTCGGCCTTGAGCGCCACGGCGATTTTGGCAGCGGCCGTGTCGGCGTTGATGTTGTAAAAATTCTGGTCGTCGCCGTCTCCAAGCGCCACGGTCGAGATTACAGGAATAAAATGCTGCGACAAAAGCGAGGTGACGATCTCGGGATTTACGTCGGTCACTTCGCCGACAAAGCCCAAGTCCACTCCGTCCTTGTCGATCTTCTGCGCGCGCAAGAGGCCTGAATCCACGCCGCTAAGGCCTACAGCCCTTCCGCCCTCTTCGATCAAAATGCGGACAATGTCCTTGTTGAGCTTTCCGGTCAAAACCATTTCGACAATTTCCATTGTCTCGCCGTCGGTGTAGCGCAAGCCGTTCACGAACTTGCTTTCCTTTCCGACGCGCTCAAGCATCTTGTTGATCTCGGGTCCGCCGCCATGAACCAATACGACGTGCACGCCGATTGTAGAAAGCAAAACGATGTCTTTCATTACGGCGGCCTTAAGGTCTTCGTTGAGCATCGCG
>JBGUQT010000061.1:0-8415 GCA_045131275.1 Treponema sp. | reverse complement strand
CAGCCGATTTGCATCGCGGGGCTGTTCTCTTTGGCTCCGTCGCAAAAGGGAACGGCAACGTAGTCGGAACCGTTCAATTCCTCGGAGTTGATTCCGCAGCAAAGAGTGTAGCCGTTAAGGCCGACCATCATGTTAAGAATCGTTCCGCGGTCGTTTACTTTAATCACGCGGCGATGCTTGCGTTCCGAAAAAATTTCTTCGGCAAAATAAAACTCGCTGGCTTCGTCCTGCTCAAACGAAAGGCAAGGATACGGCTCCAACTCCTCAAAAGTGATGCGGTCTTTTTTGGCAAGCGGATGTTTTTTCCACATATAGACGTAAGCGCCGCAGTCGATCAACTTGTTGAATTCCAATTCCTTTGACTCAAGCAAGTTTGTGATTACCTTGCGGTTAAAGTCGCTTAGGTACAAGACGCCCAGCTCGCTTTTCATTGAGGCGACGTCTTCGATTACGTCTCGGGTTTTTGTTTCGCGGGCGGCAAGCTCGTATTCGTCTGTGTTGATTTTTTTTGCCATCTCGACAAAGCTCTTGATGGCAAAAGTGTAGTGTTGGGTCGAGATCGCGAATTTCTTTTTTCGCTTTCCGTCGTCGCCGTATTTTTCCAGCACATTCTCCCAATGTCTTAGGAGTTCGCGCGCGTTAAGGATAAAGTCTTGGCCTTCGCTTGTAAGCGTCACGCCCCTGGAAGTTCGGTTGAAAATCGTGATTCCCAACTCCGCTTCCAAGTCGTGAATGGCGGCCGTCAACGAAGGCTGGGAAACGTAAATTGTTTCCGCAGCCTTGTTAAAGCTTTTGGCCTCAGAAATGACAAGCGCGTATTTTAATTGCTGGATTGTCATATCGTCTTTTTATTTTTTCCAGGGCTTTAGGCGCAAGTAAGTTTCGTTGCGGTCGCTTCCGACAGAAACGATTCCTACAGGAGTGTTTGTAAAGTCTTCGATGAACTCAATGTAAGCCTTGGCGTTTTTGGGCATCTTGGAATAAGAGCCGCACTTTTTGAGGTCCTTTTTCCAACCGTCAAACTTTTGCAAAATCGGCTTGGCCTTGTTGAGCGCCGGAATGCTTGTCGGGAATTCCGTCACAACCTTTCCGTCAATCTCGTAGGCGACGCAAGCTTCGATTTCGTCCATGTCGTCGTAAATGTCAAGGTGGGTCAAAACAAGCGAGTCGATTGAGTTTACGTGGCAGGCATAGCGGAGCGCGACCAAGTCAAGGTAGCCGCAGCGGCGCGGGCGGCCTGTCGTTACGCCAAACTCGTTTCCTTTGTTGCGAACGTAGTCGCACAACTCGCCTTCGCTTTCGGCGTTGAATTCGCTGGGCATCGGACCGTTTCCAACGCGAGTCTCGTAGGCTTTGAAAACGCCAAAAATTCTGTCCAATGAGCGGGGGCCGATGCCGGATCCTGTTGACGCTCCGGCGGAACAAGACGCTCCGCTAGAAACGTAGGGATAGGTTCCGCTGTCGATGTCGAGCATAGCGCCTTGGGCGCCTTCGAACAAAATGTTGGCCTTGCGGAACTCCCACATCTTTTCGGCGATGTTCACGCGCATAGAAAGAAGCTTTTCCATATAGGGCTTGAGGAAGTCCTTGTCGGCCTGGTCAAGGTCGTTCATTTTTTCGTCCCAGTCAAGGTCGGCCAAGCGGATTCCGTCGCGCTCTGACTTTTGCGAATATGTGGTTCCGATTCCGCGGCCTGTCGTTCCGATGGGGCGCTTGCGGGCAGCGTCGCGCTTTTTGTCCATTTCGCGGTAGCCAGGCAAAACGATGTGGGCGCGGTCAGAAATGAACACGCGGCCTTCCCAATCGATTCCGTTGTCTTTGAGCATTTTAAGTTCGGCAAAAAGGGCTTCGGGGTCAACTACCATTCCCGAGCCAAGGAAAACCGTCTTTCCGGGATACAAGATTCCCGACGGAACTTGGTGCAAAGCGTACTTTTTTCCGTCAACCACGATCGTGTGGCCGGCGTTGGCTCCGCCCGCAAAGCGCACTACGTACTTAGCGTCCTGCGCCAAAAAGTCTACAATCTTTCCCTTGCCTTCGTCGCCCCACTGGGCTCCCATTACGACAACGTTCATTTTACGCCTCAAAAATCAATAAAATTTGCCGCCAAAAGACGAACCATCGCCCCTTGTTAGCCGACTTATTATAACGATATTGCGGAATTTGTTCAACAACGCGCGTAATTCTTCCGATAATATGGGTATGAAAATAGCGGCGATGCTGCCGGTCATTCTCGGCGTGCTAAAAAATCCCATTACAATCATCTCGGCGGCGGTGATTATTCTGTACTTGAATTTTGTCTTCTTTGTCGCGCGCTATGTGAAAAAGCCGCCGAAACCCAAGAAGAGAAAAGAGCCCAAGCCCGCTCCCGCAAAAAAAGAAGCCGAGAAGAAAGAGGGCGAGGATGAAGGCACAGAGGATGCCGGCGCGGAGGACTAGAAATGTCCTTGAGCGCGGCCATCGCGTTCTCCCACAAAAAGCCCGCGTTGTAAACCGATCCGCTTTTTTCAAGCTGGTCCAAAATCAAGTCAATGTCGCTTGAATCCCAAACGTTCACTCCAAAAACTTTTCTGTCAATCGCGTTCAATTTTTCCATCGCAAGCTTGACCACTTTTTCCCTGCTGTAGTAGTTTTGGTTTTTGCGGACCAGCTTGTGGACCAATCGCGCGTCCGCCGCGTCAAACACGTTGGGCGCCTTCCAGTCTTGCGGAGCGGTTCCCTTTTGCCGCGCCGTCTCTTGGCTTTCGCAAATGTCGCAGCCGGAACAAATCGCCTTTTCGCCGCCCAGCGCGTCAAGCAAGACTTGCCGGCGGCAGCTTTTGCTTTGCGCGAATCTTAAAATCACCCGCTCGCGGCTTGATGCCGGATACTTTTGCCAATTGAACAAATCCTCCCGGCTCCACAATAAAATCGCCTTGGAAACTTTTTTGTCGCGGCCTCCCCGCCCCGCTTCTTGGATGTAGCTTTCGGCGGTCGCGCTTGGCTCCAGGTGAACTACCGTGCGAACGTCGGGCTTGTCCACGCCCATGCCAAAAGCGCAAGTGCAGCAGAGGATCGCGTCCGTTTTGGGAAAGAACCATTTTTCCACGGCGGTCTTTTCTTCGCGGCTTAGGCCGGCGTGGTAAAAGCGGACTTTGTCGCTTCCAACGCATTCGCAAAGCTCGCGGGCCATGTCCTCCGCCTTGGCTCTGGTTCCGCAAAAAATAAGCATCGGTTTTTTCTCCGTCGCGGCCAAGCGGCATGCGGCTTTTTTTTTTGCCCATGCGTACTGAACGGAATAATGGATGTTGGGCCGGTCGCTTTCTCCGCGAACGACATGGCAAGAACCGCCGAACAAAACTTGGCTGACGCGTTCCAGCACAGTGGGAGAGGCGGTGGCGGTAAAAGCCGTAACAAGGGGAACGGCAAGAGTCTCGATTATTTTTCCAAGCGTAAGGTAAGCCGGCCTAAAACTGTCGCCCCACTCCGCCACGCAGTGCGCTTCGTCGATGGCAATGTGCGAAATATTGCAAGCCTTAAAGCGCTCCAACAGCCGCTCGCTTTGCAAAACTTCCGGGTTGGCCAAAATTATTTTGGCTCCGGCGGCAAGGCGCTTAAAATTTTCTTCCCGCTCATCTTCGCTTTGGCCTCCCCTAAAGACGACGCATTCAATTCCGTTTTGCTCCAGGCGGCGCTTTTGGTCGGCCATCAAAGCGAGCAAGGGATAAAAAATCAGCGTCGGCCCCGAAAGCATCACCGCCGGAAGCAAAAAGCACATCGACTTTCCCGCTCCGGTTGGAAGCAAAACGATTTGCCGGCCCATGCAAAACACGTCGGAACTGTCTGCAAGACTAGAACTGCCGCCGCCTTCTTGGGCTTGCGGGCTGTTTTGGGCTTGCAAGAAATCCGCCGACGCGTCAAGAATGTTCCCCACGACAAGCCGCTGCCAAGGATAAAGGTGCGACACGCCAAAAACTTTTTTGGCCACTGACAAGACCAGGTCGTCGGCTTCAGTCGCGTCGGCTTCAAAAACCTTTCCGCGCAAAGTCTCGGGGAGATTGTCAGAGTCAGAGTTGCAGGCAAGACCAAGAGACGCCGCGCCTTTTGGTCTTGCAAATAGTTTTAAAAAGAAATTTTCCATACCTATAAGATATAGAAGTTAATGGATTTTTTACGCTTTTTTTAAATTTTTTTTGAAAAAAGCGCTTGACATTTTTTCAAAGTTAGTGTATGCTAACTATGTAAGTTGTTAAAGGAACCTTGTTCCTGATAAAGTTCTCCTCCAGCCCCCGATGTCCGTCGGGGGCTATTTTTATTTGTCCATGATCGTAATCTCGACGCGACGGTTTTTTGCGCGGCCGGCTTCGGTCTTGTTGTCGGCTACGGGAACGTCTCCGCCCATGCCCTTTGTAAAGACGTGGTACTTGTCGCGGACTTTGTTGCGGATAAGGTAGTTGGCCACCGCTTGGGCGCGCTCCTCGCTAAGCTTTTGGCGGCTTTCCTTGGTTCCGCGAAGGGCTGTGTGGCCGGTGACAAGCAAGTCGTTTTCGGGATAAGCGTTTAGGATTTGCGCTATCTTGTCAAGCTTTGCCCTTTCGCTTGGCATAAGAATGTCGCTGTCGGGCATAAACTGGATGTTCTCGATGCTAAGGGTAAGGCCTTTTTCACCGGCGGTTACGCTTACGTCGTCGATTCCAAGGTCGGTGATTTTTTCCAGGACGGCGGCGACTGTCGTCTCGTCGGCGGTGCGGGTAAACTCTGTGACTTCGGCGTGGGCGATTCCCTCAAAGCGGAGTATGTTGTTGGAACTTGTCAGCATCTCAATCTTGAACTCCTCGTTGTAATGGTCGATGCAGCCTTTTTCTATGTCCCAAAAAATGTACTGGTGTGAATAGCCTTGCGTGGCGACAGGAACCTCGCCCTTTGAGGGGTCGTATTTTTTTAGGTCAACCGAATATTCCAGCTCGTACTGAACCTCAAACTTGTAAAAAATTTTTTCGCCGTCTTCTACCGTTCCCAAAAATTCGTATTCGGCGTTAAAGGGAATTTTGTAGGGCGTCTTTATGTCAAAGGTCCTTCGCAAGTCGTGGGCCTCGTGGCCTTGCGCGGTCCACTTGTAACCAGGCTCTATTTCTTTGTCTGGAAAAATCGGAACGTCGCGGACAACGGGCATAAAGTATTGGTCCGAGATGTCGTAGCGGCCCGCGGCGTCGCGTGTAAAGACGCTTTTGTAGTCCTCGCCGTAACTAAAGGCTTTTCCGCTGGCTCCGGTGGAATTTTCACTTGTCATAAATATAGCGTCATGAATTCCGTTCCCCGCGTCGTCAAGGCCGGTCACCCTGACCGAAACGCGGTTCAGTATCTCCGCGTGGTGGTGAAAAACATTGTTAAAAAAAACGTCCTCTTGAACGGTGGAAAGAACGCGGTACGCGTCGCCCTCTTTATACTTAAACTGGAACAAATTTCCTTGCGCGAACAAAATTCCGCCCGCAAGAGCCATAAACAAAAGGGCAAATGTTTTTTTCATCGTTCACCTCGCAAAAAACTGTCTATATTATCGACATATATAACAAACAAAAGGAGCGAAAGTAAAAAAATTTGCATTTTTTGCCGATAAGGTATATTATATATAGAAAAACAAACCTTTTTTAGCAACTAGGAGAGCAATATGTCTGCAAAAAAATCTAGTCGAAAAACAACGATGATCGCCCGTCTTTTGGGAGTCATCGCATTCGTAACAGTGGCGCTTTTTGTGGTTCAAAACCTAATCGTCATCCCCGACGTCCGAAAGCAAACGGTTGAATCAAATGTCGACGACATTAAGGAAATCGCCGACGCGTACATCGAATCTACAAGCCTTTTTGTGAACGGAACTTTGAACGAGCTTGACGTTTACACCAGGGCGGACATAGTTCTCAAGGGCGGATCGCCAGACGAAATCGGAGCCTGGCTTGCCGCCGACGTCGCAAGACGGCCGGATTGCTTCTCATATGTTTTGTTCATCGCCCCGGCCGGAAATTCTTACTACGATTCCGGCAAGCGCGGAAACCACAGCGACCGCGCCTACTATAAAAAAGTCATCGCAGGAGCGGACCATGTCGTAAACAACCCGACAATCGCCAAAGCCACCGGCAAAGTCAGCGTAATGTTCGTAAAGGCCGCCCGCGACAGCGCTGGCCGCTTGGTTGGAATGTTCGTAGGCGTTGTCGGAATGGACTACCTTACAAACCTTATCGGCGGAATCAAAATCGGCGAAATGGGCTTTGGCTTTATGCTTGACGGAGAGGGAACGGTAATCGCCCACCCCATGCAAGAATTGGTCATGGAAAAGAACTTTATCACGGCCGACGACACAAACGAAGAAACGCGAGCCATGGCTAAAAACATGATTGAAGGAAAGAGAGACAGCGTCGAAACTAGTTTTGTCGAGAACGGACGGGTCAACAAAGTTTTTGTAAGCCACGGAAATGTTCCTGGAACTCCTTGGTCAATCGCCATCGCCGTTCCTATAAAGCAGCTGCACGCCACCGCCGACCGTCTAAGAACGGTTTTGATTGCGGGCAACTCTATCTTGGCCATAGTCATTTTGCTGGTCACCGCCCTTATGACCGCCATCACCATAAAGCCGCTTAAGGGCGTCGTCACCGCCATCGAAGACATCGCAAGCGGAAACGCCGACCTTACGCAACGCCTTGACGCCAAGAGCAACAACGAAATCGGCCAGGTCGTCAACGGCTTTAACGCCTTTGTCGAAAAGCTTCAAAGCATCGTCTCAAAAATCAAGGCGTCAAAGGACAACCTTTCGGCCTCTGACAGCGACATGGAAGCGGGAATCAGCGACACCGAAAATTGCGTTGAAAAAATCCTAAAGAGCATCGACGCTGTAAAGCAGAGCGTAGCCGCGCAAAACGACAGCGTTCAGTCCACCTCAAGCGGCGTAACGCAAATCTCAAGCAACATCGAGTCTCTTGAAAAGATGATCCAGGAGCAGTCAAGCGGCGTTACGGAAGCCAGCGCCGCGGTGGAAGAGATGATCGGAAACATCGCCAGCGTAAACACAAGCGTGGAAAAGCTTTCCAGCTCTTTCGTCTCTTTGCGCGACAACGCCAGCGAAGGAATCGCCAAGCAAAACACAGTGACAGAAAAGATCGAGCAAATCGAAGTCGAATCCGAGATGTTGCAAGAAGCCAACATCGCCATCGCGGCCATCGCCGAACAGACAAACCTCTTGGCCATGAACGCCGCGATCGAAGCCGCGCACGCGGGTGAAGCCGGCAAAGGCTTTAGCGTTGTCGCCGACGAAATCAGAAAGCTTAGCGAAACTTCAAGCGAGCAGTCAAAGACAATCGGCGCCCAGCTTTCAAAAATCAAAGATTCGATTATGGACGTTTCGAACTCGTCGGCGGACTCAAGCCAGGCCTTCCAATCAGTTTCGGAAAGCATTCACGCCACGGACGAGCTTGTGCGCCAAATCAAGAGCGCTATGGACGAGCAGCAAGAAGGCTCAAAGCAAATCCTTGAAGCCTTGCGCGTAATGAGCGACAGCACAAGCGAGGTAAAGAACGCCTCACAGGAAATGGCCGCCGGAAACCAAACAATTTTGAGCGAAGTTTCTGTCTTGCAGGAAAATTCAACAAAGATAAACCAAAGCGTTCAAGAGATGGATTCAAGCGCAAGGCAAGTCAGCGACACCAAGAACACCTTGAGTTCTTTGAGCGCGCAAATGACAAGCGCCATCGCCGAAATCGGCCACGAAATCGACCAATTTAAGGTCTAAAATTCACGAGTGATATTCTTGAGCCATTTGCCGCTCTTGTAATGGAAAATGTTCACGGGCATTTTTTCAAATTCGTCCAAATACAAAATCAGGTAGACGACAAGCGGCGGCAAATGCAAGACAAAGGCGGCGACCATTCCAAGCGGAACGGAAACCGCCCACATAGCGATTGTGTCCAGCACAAAGCCAAACTTTGCGTCTCCGCCAGAACGGAAGACGCCGCAAATCAAAACAGTGTTTATCGTGGCTCCGACTATGGAAAGCGCGTTTATGTACAAAAGCGGGCTAAGCATTTTTGTCGCTTCTGGGGTCAGCGTGGCCATCTTGAACAAAAGGGGCTGGCTTGCGACAAGCGCCGCCGCTCCGATTACGCCGGCAAAAATCGTGCTCTTTACCAAACGGCTCGCGCTGCGCTTGGCCTTTTCGTTTTGACCAGCGCCGATTTCTTTTCCTACCAAAATCGCTCCGCCGTAGGCCATTCCAAAGCAAACGATTGTGGCGAGGTTTCGCAAAACGTTGACCAAAGAATTCGCCGCCACCAAGTCCGAGCCAAGGTGGCCCATAATCACCGCGTAGCTTGCGAAGCCCGCTCCCCAAACGACCTCGTTTCCAATCGCCGGAAGCGAATACTTTACAAAGTCCTTTAAGAGAACGACGTT
>JBGUQT010000060.1:0-19883 GCA_045131275.1 Treponema sp. | reverse complement strand
CCGCCGAGTTGGGGCAAGAGGTTAAGAGAATAGAAAAAAGCGCGAACGCAAAAATCGCGCGCAGCCCTCTCCCAGTCACTTGTTTAGTAATTTTAACAAACATTTTTTTCATATTTCGCTCCTCTCTTCAAAACGCGAAAAACGCAAAAACGGCATTCTATACCATATTATTTTAGCGCAAAAAGCCTTTCCACGCAAGAAAAGATTGGAAAAAAATCAAAAGTGGTGGTATAATTGAACATTATGAAAAAAATCGCCCTGTTATCTTTGACCTTGATTTTTGGCCTTGCCGCGGCTTTTTCGCAATCCGCCGCGCATGGAAACGTTGACCAAGCTTTTTTGAACGACTTTGTACGCCGCAAGTTCACCACCGCGGACGGACTTCCGGGCATGACAATCACCGACATAATGCAGGACACAAAGGGCTACATTTACATCGGAACCTACGACGGCCTTGTCCGCTTTGACGGCGTTGAGTTTGTCACCTTTAACCGCAACTACGACAAAAAATACGACTTTACCGCAGTCCGCTCGATCTACCAGGACACAAACGGAAACATTTGGATCGGCCACAACGACGAGGGCGTTTCTTGCATAAGCCGCGACGGCCAAATCAAAAAGTACACGGTGGAGACCGACGGACTTCCGCACAACTCAATCCGAGCGATTTGCGAGGACAACGAAAAGAACATTTGGCTTGGAACGGCGAGCGGCCTTTGCTACATGACTCCCGAAGAAAGAATCGTGATTCCAAACGGCTTGCAGGATTTGGGACAAACGACGATTCAAGTTTCAAAGCTCTATTGCGACACCGCCGGCCGCATTTGGATTTCGACAGCCGTTCCCAACGAGCTGTTTGTCTACAGCGACAAAAGGATCGAGCGCTTTGACGGCATCACAAAAATAAAGAACCCCGCCGTAAACGAAGTGACGCAAGACAAGACCGGCGCGCTTTGGTTTGGCGTCGCTCCCCACTACGCCGTAAAAATCAAGGACACGGAAGAAACGCTTTTTGACATCGGACACGACCACACTACGGGAACGGTAATCAACAGCGCGATTCAAGACGCAAACGGCGACTACTGGTTTGCCGGCGACAGCGGAATTACGATCATCCACAACGGAATGTACACTTACTATGACAAGCGCAACGGCGTCTCTGACGACTACATAAACAAAATCATGCAAGACCGCGAGGGAAACATTTGGATCGCCTACAACCGCGGCGGCGTCGAAAAAATGAGCCAGGGAAAATTCCGCACGATCACGATGCACACGGCGGTCAACGCGATTTGCGAGGACAAGGGCCGCGGCGGCGTTTGGCTTGGAGCGGACGACGGCGTTTACTTTTACAAGGACAACAAATTTGTAGAGAACGAAATCACAAGAAAGTGCAAAGGAAACAGAATCCGCGAAGTGCGCGTGACAAGCGACGGAGAGCTTTTGATTTCCTGCTACTCAAAGCTCAGTTCCTTGCGCGTCATGCCCGACGG
Source organism: Treponema sp. (assembly GCA_045131275.1). Taxonomy (GTDB): domain Bacteria; phylum Spirochaetota; class Spirochaetia; order Treponematales; family Treponemataceae; genus Treponema_D. The sequence goes on along the minus strand of JBGUQT010000060.1, from coordinate 18,390 downwards.
AAGGATTTTTAACCTTACCGAGCGCGACGGGCTTGCAGGCTACAAGTGCCGCGCGGCCGTAAAGCTTTTTAACGGCGACTACTACATCGGAACCACTCAAGGCCTTAGCATCGTTGACCGCGACACGGGAAGCATAAGCAACATCACGCGCGAAAACGGCTTGGCCAACGAATTCATCATGGCCATTTACGAAGACAAAAAAGGCCGCGTGTGGGTCGGAACGGACGGCGGCGGCGTTTACGTTTTGGAGGACAGGCAAATCGTCCGCCACTACAACACCGAGTCGGGCTTGTCGGGCAACGTAATATTCAAGTTCACCGAGCTGAACGACGACGAGTTTTGGATTACGACAGGAACGGGAATCTCAAAGTACATAGAGGCCAGCGACTCCTTCCAAAATTTAAATTCCGCCAGCGGCCTTATGACCGACGGCGTCTTCCAGATTTTGGCCGACTACACGCAGACGGTTTGGATGACGTCAAACCGCGGAATCATTTCCGCTCCCCTAGCCGAGCTGGACGAAGTCGGAGCGGGCAAAAAAGAAAGAATTAACACGACAAGCTACAGCGCGTCCGACGGCCTTGTCACAGGCGGCGTCACGGCGACGTCGTTCTCAATGAAAGACTCTGCGGGCAGGCTATGGTTCACCTTGATTGACGGCTTTGCCATTTACGATCCCGTCAAGAGCGGCAAGAACATGATCGCCCCCAAGGTTGAAATCCAAGAGTATTCGATTGACAACAACACCTTTGACTACACGGGAAAGAAAATCGTCCTCGCGCCTTCCACAAAGCGCTTTAGCGTAAAGTTCACCGGACTTAGCTTTATTTCGTCGGAGCAGATAAAGTTCCGATACAAGCTGAACGGATTTGAAAAAGACTACACCGAATGGTCGGCGCTAAGAACGGCTTCGTACACCAACTTAAAGCCGGGCACCTACGCCTTTACTGTGCAAACCCAAAACGGCGACGAAATAAAGAGCGAGCCGTCCGATCCGATTGTCATCGTAAAGCAGCCTTACATTTGGCAGCTGGCTTGGTTCTGGGTGGCGATTGGCCTTGTCATCGTTGGAATCGTGGCGCTTGTAATCTGGCTAAAGTGGCGCGCGATGAAGCGCTACCAAGTTACGCTGGAAAAAGAAGTGGCGGAACGCACGCGCGACCTAAAAATCGCCAACGAAAAAGCCGAAAAGCTTTTGCTTAACATTCTTCCCCAGGAAGTGGCGGCCGAACTTACCGAGCATCCCGACCGCACGATAGCTAAAAAATTCCCCAACGCGACGGTTTTGTTCACTGACATTGTTGGCTTTACAAAGATGAGCGGCGGAATGAGCGCCGACGAAGTTGTTGGAATGCTTAACGCGATGATAACAAAGTTTGACGAACGCGCCAAGCGCGAGGGCATAGAAAAAATCAAGACGATCGGCGACGCCTACATGGCCGCCACAGGCCTCACCGAAGAAGCCGACAACGGCGGCGCTCTTAAGATGGTAAAGTTCGCGCAGGGCCTTATCCGCGACGTAGTTGAATTCAACGCCACCTCGCCGGTTCAAGTCCAAATCCGCCTGGGAATCAACACCGGCAACTTGGTGGCCGGCGTAATCGGAAAGTCAAAGTTCATCTACGACATTTGGGGCGACACCGTCAACGTCGCCAGCCGAATGGAAAGCACCGGAAAGCCGATGGCAATCCACGTTTCCGAAGCCACCTACGAGCAGACCCAAGCGGCGGTATACTACGGCGCAAGCGAAGACGTCGAGGTCAAGGGCAAGGGCTTGATGAAGACGTATTTTGCGGAATAGGCCGCTCGTGTTTTTGTTGGAAAGACCGTAATTGTTGTTCCGAGCGGGGCCACCGCATCTTTCAGACGCTGCTGGGAGGGGGTCAAAACAAATGTATAGCGCAATGTAAAAAGTCGTGTGAAAATTTATTGAGAATTTTCAAAACAAACGCTAATTTTTTAAATAAAATGTCTATCTTATATGCATAAGGGAACTGCAAAGAGCGGTTCCCGTTTTTTTTATAGGAGACATAATATGGCAAGAAAACCATTTGAAGAATTGAATTTTGCGGACGACGGAATGTTTCAGGCCGTAATGAAAAATCCTGAAGCCAGCACGGAACTGGTGGAACGCTTGCTTGGAATCAAAGTCAAGAAAGTTGAGTATCCAGAACTTGAAAAAGTGATCGAGCCCTACTACACTTCACATGGCGTGCGGCTGGATGTTTACCTGAAGGACATTGACAAAGTCATCGACGTGGAGCTGCAAACTTACGAGATGGACGCTTTGGGCAAGCGGACACGCTACTATCAAAGCATGGTTGACATTGACAGCCTTATGAAAGGCGAAGACTATACCGAACTAAAGGACAGCTACATTCTGTTCATCTGCAAGTTTGACCCGTTTCGAAATAAAAGGAATCAGCCGTACGGCCTTTACCGCTACACATTCCGCAATGTTTGCGCCGAAAATTCTTTGGTGAATTTAGATGACAAATGCCTGAAAGTTGTGTATAATGCAAGCGCGTATGAACAGGCCGCGGATCCAAAAGTCCGAGCGCTTTTAAAATTCATTCAGACAAACGAACCCGGCAAGGACATATTCGCTAAGCAGCTGGAAGACTTTGTTCTCAAAGCCCGGCGGAACGAAAAATTCAAGGGGGAATACCTAGCCATGAATTTGCACGACAGAGACATGATGAAAATCGGGGAAAGAAAAGGCGCTCAAGAAAAAGCCGTGGAAGACGCGCGTAATATGCTGAGCCTAAAGGTTGGAACTCCAGCGCAAATCTCACAAATAACCGGCCTCTCCATAGAACAAATTCTGGAACTGCAAAAAGAACTAGCCGCCGAGCCAGCCCTCGCCAACTAACGCGCAAAAAAAATCTGCCCCTGCCTGTCCGCTCGCGCGAGAGGACTAATCCAGATCCTCTACGTTGAAATTGACCATAACCGCCGCAGTTTGGCCTGTGCCGTTCGTTTGGTTTCCGCTCCAGCAAGTCCACCACTGAACAAGATTATCCTGTGTACCGCTTCCGCATTTAGCGACCACGGCTTTTTTCATTTGAGCAAGCGTTCTGCCTGTACAAGTATGCTCGCCCATGCCTGTGGACGCGTTTCTCCAAAGATTGAACCATATCCAAACATAGTCATCCTTTGAATAAAGAGTTGTTTCCCAGTATCTTCCTGTCGAATCCCAGTCAAGTTGATACCATTGTTCAATAGAAATCTCATAATTTGAACCCTGGTATTCAAAAATGGTTGAGTCACTCGAAGCGGCTTGCGAACTGTGAAGCTCAACTCTTCCACGAATATCCATGCGTCCTGTGCCAGCCGAAAAGCCAGACATGCAGACCCATTGATGTCCCAATTGTCCCCATTCGTTATTTCGGTAGTTGAGTTTTATCGGCTTTATCCTTACATACATCCGCTTTTCAATGACGATAGGCTCGCTCGCGTAATCTGTAAGCGTAACTGTAACAGTATGATATCCGTCGCCAAGAATATTTATTGTCTCGGTCTCCGAATCTGAAATCTGAATTTCAGCTGTCTCTGGCGCTTCTCCGTCAACCTCTATAGCCACATAAGCGTTTTCTTTATAAGCATTTGGAACATTCATCCTCAAATTGTCAGCGTCTTTAAAGCTGTATTTTATAGCGTTGTATTCAAGGCTGTCTTCGGGATTTGTTTGCGTTCCGCAAGGAATTCCGTTTGGATAAGTTACAATCGGGCCAAGTTTTCCATCGTCAAGAACAAAAAGATGTTCTTCTGCAGCATCAGGCTTTGGAGCATAAAATTTATAACATTCCGACGCCAAAAGGGATGCTGTTCCTGTAAGAACGACAGTGTTAATCACATAGTCGCTCAAAACTACCGTCGCGGCAAAATTGGAGTTCAAAGCGCTCGCAATCGCAATGCTTTGGTCGGACTCAAGGTAAACGTCGTTTCCTGTTCCGTATGGAATGTTGGCCGAGCCGCCGACGCTAAAGGCGCCGCCATAAACAAAGACCGCTCCGCCTCTGCCGTTTGTGGAGTTGCCGCTGATTGTTCCGCCTGAGACTGTGACCGAGCCGTCAAAGACAAAAATGCCGCCACCGGCGCTATAGGTTCCGTCGCCGCCGTCGTTGGCAGAGTTTTGCGTTATAACGGCGCCGTCTTTCATCTCAAAGGAGCCGGAATTATTGGACACTCCGCCGCCGTAACCAAGCGCGAAATTGGATTCTATCGAGCCGGAATAAAAAGTGACGCTTCCGCCGTTATTGTAAATGCCGCCGCCTTCTACCGTAGCTATGTTTCCGCTTATGACCGCGCCCTTTATTGCAAGCGAGCCGCCGGCCGAAATATAAACGCCGCCGCCATTGTCCGCTTGGTTTCCCGTAATAAGAGTTCCGCCAAGAAGCGTCACGTCCGCGCCGGCATCTTGAATCAAAAGCCCGGTGACGCCGTCGTCGTTCGCGCCCGTTATCCGCAAATCCTTTATGCTGACAGGAACTGTCGTTTGCACGCAAAGAGCGCTTCCTTCGCCATCCGCGTCAAGCGTGTCCTTTGGCTGGCCAATATTCGGGCCGCTTGTGTAAAGGCCGTTGGCGCCGCTTATCGTAAGCGAACGAGCTTGGATTCCCGAGGGAACAGCTTGCGCGCCGGTCACAGTTCCGTTGATGTAAATCGTGTAGTCCTTGCTTGAGTCCACAAGCTTTGCGATGGCGCCGTCAAAGGTCAGGCAGGGGTTTATGAATGTTCCGCTTTGCGTTGAGTAGTTGGCATTTGTCGGGTCGTCGGAACGCGAAGAGTCCACAAAAAATTCCGTCAGCGTCCAGCTTGCAAGCAAAGCGTCGGTCAATTTGCACTTTGTTGTCTTTCTTCCGTCAAACTCGGTTGTTGTGACAAAATATGGCTCCGCGCCGTTTTGAACCCATGTGCCGGTAGAAAGATTTTTAAAGACGTTGACCACTTGGGTAAAGGCGTAGACTTCCTCGCCGCCCTTTACAAAGCTGAACCTTGCCAAATGCGCGCCGCAAGGAATGCCGCTAGAGTAGTTGTCTCCTTCATCACTGTACTGAAAATAACAATAAACGTTTAGCGTCGCCTCAATCTCAACGTCTCCAATCGTCATCGTTGCGGAGTCGATTCCCCCCGTGACTGACAAGACATCAACCATTAAGTCCACTCCGCCCGTCTCGCCTTCTTCTTGAATGGCGGAAAGCGCGAAATTCACGCTGGCGGTTTGCGAGCTTCTTGAAATTGTAAAAAGCTCGCTTTGCCCTTTTAGGACAAGCGTAGTTTTTTCAGCGTCCGAATAAGCCTCGCAAGTGACTTTGTATTTCACAGGCTCGTCCGTCACAGGAATGTTCACGCCGTAAGAAACCGCTCCGCTTGCTTTTACGATGTCGCTGTTGTCCAACTGGCAAGACCAGGAGCCGTCGGCTTTGAGCGCCGTTATTGTGTAATACAAATACTGCAATTTGGAATCGGGATAATTAGGAAAGGCCGACTTGGAGATTGCCGGGTCTTCTGCCCCTTGCAATGCCGAGGCGATTTCTTGGGGAAAGGCGCCGCTGGCCGAGATGGTTCCCGTAACCGTAACATATTGTCGCGCGGATGGAGCGGCAGTCGCTCCGCCGGAGCCGCCGTTTGGAGCGCCGACCGCCGTTCCAAGGCCGCCAAAACTCGCCGCCCCGCCGGTCATATCCGCGCAGGAGGCAAAAATCAAAGAGAAAACTGCGAATGTCAAAAACAAATATTTTCTAAAATTCATCTGCAACCTCTGTGTCGGAACTGTAGGTTGTCAAGGCGCCTTCGCTTGGGCCGTATTTTCCGCCGGACACAATATACATTTGCGATTGGGTCGTGCCATTTTTAGTGTTGTTTTTTACCGTTCCGCCGGACTTGATGAATGTTCCGCCGCTTAGAATACGCACTCCGCCAGTTGCAGAGCCTTTATTGCCGGATATTTCTCCGCCGGTCATCTCAAACTTTCCGCCATCCTCTATATATACAGCGCCATTTCTTTCCGTGCCGCTCATCAAGCCGCTGCTCATAACAAACGTTCCGCCACTTGTTATGCGAACCGCTGAATAAGCGCTTCCGCCGCCAGCGCCATTGGTTATTGTTCCGCCGTCCAAAATGACTTTGCCGCCGTTTTTAATTACAATCGCGTTTTGATGAATGACCGTCCGCGCCAATCCGGTACCGGTAACGGTCACATTTTTGCCGATAACAAGAGTTCCGTACACTGCAAAAAATTGATAATTCGCGTCGCACTTTAAGACAACAGGAGACTCCGCCTTAAGTTCCAAAGTCTTTCCGACAGGAACAATGCATGAAAAATCTTTTTGCCACACTGAGCCAGACTTATAATAATAACCAGACGCCGCTTTTTCTGAATCGGGAATGTCTGGCGCTTTAACGCCAAAATCATCTTCAAAATAAACTTCAGCATCCGTAACGCTGGGGTCAAGCATATAATCCGCAAGCGCGGAGCCGCTCGCCCCGTGAACCACAAGCGCTTCTATCAAGTTCACCTCAAACTCGGCGCTGTAAGTCTTTCCGCCGTAAAGCGCCTTGGCGCAAATCATGTAGACGCCCGTCGGAACGTCCAGCAGGGTCACGCTGTCGGTTCCCGCCGTGTAATAATCTTTTCCGCCGTAGCTTTGCGGAACTGTCTCGCCGCGATGCGTCACGGTAAACGAGTACTTGACTTTGCCCTCGCCGTCTCCGGCGGGAATGGCGATTTGCGTTCCGTCAACATTGGCGTTCGCGCTAAAGGTGAACTTCTTTTGCGAAAGGTCTTTTGGCAAAATGTTTTTGTCAATCGTTATCGTTATGTCTTGGTAAATGGGATCCAGCGTAATGACGCCGCCCGCAAGAACCAACGAGGCCTCGCCCGACGCTGCCGCCGCCACGCCGTATTTGTCGCCGTAAAAATACTCTATCGGCGAAACGCTTGGATTTTTGCTTTTGTAGCCTTGCGTAAAAACAAGCGGCTCAGTATGAGTCGGCGCGGCTTCGCAAGAGATTCCAATTTTTGACTTGCGCTCGCCCGACGCGTCCGTTGTTTTAAGAGAGCCTAGAATTTGGATTTTCGCGCCGCTTGAAAGATAAAGGTTTGAAGCGGCGGTCGAAGCGGCGGCTCCGTGGGTATTCCCATAAACGGTGACGGCTCCCCTTATTTTTAGCGAAGCAGTGGCGCTTGCAAAAATTCCTCCGGCGTACCATTTGGCGTGGTTACTCTCCACAACGACATCGCCTGCCAAAGTTAAATCGGCCGAGCCGCCAAGGTAAATTCCTGAGCCGCCCGCCGCCGGCACATCGCTTTCATGCAAGCCGCCGGTTACGCGCAAATTTTGCAGGATCACAGGAACGTTCGTTTCAATCGCAAGAGCGCGGCCGTTTCCCTTTGCGTCAAGCGCGGCGGCGGGCTTTGAGTCCGTTCCAAGAGCGCCCAAGCCTTCAATCGTTATCGAGCGCGCCTTTCCATCCAAGTCAGAAGAAAGGTCCGCGCAGCCTTCCACAGTTCCCGAAACGTAAATTTTATAATCCTTGCCGGCGGCGCCCGTCGACTTTATCACCGCCACGGCTTTGTTCAAAGTTTCAAAGGGAGAGTAAGGCGTTCCGTCGTTTGAGTCGCTCTTGCCCTTGGCGCCGGAAATGCCAGTGTCGCCCACGTAAAAAAGCGTTCTAGAAAAAGCCGAAAGCGCGGCCGCGCCAACAGCAAGAGCGCCGCCCGACACCGTCACGCCGGCGGTTCCGCCAGACGAAAGCCAATAGTTTGTTTTCGCTCCGTCAAAGACATTGATTCCTTCCCAAAAGCCGCAGGACAAAATGCCGTCAGAATTGTAAAGGCGGATGTAGACGTCGTAATAGCCGCTTTGAATTGAAGCGACGTTTATCCCGAGCGTTGTTCCGACAACGCTGACCTCAGGACTTGCCGCCTCCCATCGCGGATCGGAACATTCCACAGTCGCGCCTATTATCGTCGCAGGAACTGTCATCTCAAGCGCGACGCTTCCGCTTCCATCCTTGCATGGAACAAGCGTAAAAACATGGCTAAAGGCCTGCTCTTCTTCCTTAGGCTCAAAGCCGTAGGAATCCGTCATCATCGGAATCTTTGTGACAGCCTCGCGCAAGCCGCAAGTTACAGTCCACTTTTCGCCCATCGCAAGCGAGATGGAAAACAAGCGCGCGGTCGCGGGCGTGTCTCCAAACTCGCCGTTTTCAACAAGTCCGGATTGGCTTGTGGCCGTGGCAAAAAATTCGTATTTTGTCATGTCGTCCGCGTCAGGCGCGGCGGACTTTAAAACGCCGTCGGCCTCTTGGCCGCAAGATAAAAAATTCGCGTCCGTAAAATATGAAAGGGACTTTTGCGGAACCGCGCTCGCGCTTGCAAGCGTTCCTCTAAACGTGACTTTTTTTTCTGGAACTTTGGAAGGATTAGAAGAATTTTGCGGAACAAGCGGAGCCTCGCCCGCCATGCCGGAACAAGCGAAGAATGTCAGGGCGGAAAAAAGAGAAAGCGCCGCTAGAAGAGAGCGAAAGGCGAGCCGCCCCCCCCTGGACAAGAGTATAGGTTTTCTTGAACAGAATTTATTGCCCATAAAATTCTTCCTAAGCCCAAACATTATACCAGTCAACGCGCGCCCCGTCAACAAAAGCGTCTTGCCGTTTCTGTTTTTTTTCATTATATTATAATATAGTATGAAAAAACATTTCGCATTCACTCTTGTCACGCTGCTTTTGGCTACAAGCCTTTTCGCGGCGGACGTTTTCGCAAGCCCGGCAGGCTACGGCCCCGACTGGAACGTAATCGTCAGCATTGACGAGCAAAGAACTTATGTCTATAAAAGCGGCGAGTTGGTCCGCAAAATGGTGTGCTCCACCGGCCTGATTGACGGCGACAACGACACGCCGCTTGGCGACTACATCATAAACGAAAGCGGCCAAAAGCGCGGAACCTCGTTCTTCTCAAAGCGCTTTGGCGAAGGCGCGCGCTGGTGGGTCGGCTTTATCGGCGGCGTGTACCTTTTCCATTCCGTTCCGATTGACGCAAAAGGCAACATCATTCCAGAAGAAGCCGAAAAGTTGGGACAGCCTGCGAGCCACGGCTGCGTGCGCCTTAGCATGGAAGACGCCAAGTGGTTCTACGACACCGTTCCTGACCAGGCAAAGCTTCACATCCAAAAAGAAAAGGTCCAGCAATAATCTAGGAGACTAAAATGGCAAAAAAGACACCGATAACGCTTTTGGCGGGTTACTTGGGAGCGGGAAAGACAACGCTCCTCAACTACATTTTGAACAATCAAAAAGGCTACAAGGTTGCCGTAATCGTAAACGACATCGGCGAAGTCAACGTTGACGCCACTCTCATTTCAAAAGAGGCCAACATCACCGACAGCTCAAGCTTGGTGCCGCTTACAAACGGTTGCATTTGCTGCACCCTAAAGTCCGACTTGGTCCAGCAAATCGAAGACCTCATCAATACTGGAAAATTTGACTACATTTTGATCGAAGCCTCTGGCGTTTGCGAGCCTATGCCCATCGCGGCGGCCATCGAACAAATCGATTCCGGCTACATCGACAACTTGGTAAGCGTCGTTGACGCGATGCGCCTTTCCACCGAGTTTGACGAAGGAAACGCGCTCCTCAAAAAGGACATGGAAGAAGAGGACATCGAGTCGCTTTTGGTCCAGCAAATCGAATTCTGCAACACGCTTGTCATCAACAAAGTTGATTTGGTCAACGAGGAACAATTGAAAAAAATCCGCGCCGTCGTAAAAAAATTGCAGCCCAACGCAAAGGTTATCGAGACGACAAAATGCGCCGTTGACCTTTCGCAAATTTTGGGAACAAACGAGTTTGACTTTGAAAAAGTTTACGAAAGCGCGGGCTGGGTCGCCGAACTCAACAAGGCCGACGCTGAAGGCTACGACGAAGAAGAGGCTCGCGGCCACCATCACCACGACGATGACGATGACGACGACGACGATGATGACCACGACGGACACGAACACCACCACGGCCACGAGGACCACGAGCATCATCACCACCACCACGAGCACAAGCACGAAGGAGATTCCGGAAGCGACGACGACGAGTACGGAATCGGAAGCTTTATCTACTACCGCCGTATTCCCTTTGACCGACAAAAGTTGGACAAAGTGGCCAGCGACTGGCCCAAGAACATCATCCGCTCAAAGGGCATAATGTGGTTTGACGACGAGCCGGAAACGATTTACGTTTTGGAAACAACCGGCCGCCAAATCGTCGCGGGCATTTCGGGCCAGTGGCTTGCCACCGCTCCCAAGGCCGAGCGCGACAAAATCCTTGCCCAAGACCCGGAGATGAAAAAGAACTGGGACGAAAAGCTTGGCGACCGCATGATAAAGCTTTGCATCATCGGAACGCATTTGGACAAAGAAGCGATCAGCAAAATGCTTGACAGCGCGTTGGCAAACTAATAATTGCAAGACAAAAAAACGCGGCTTGGACAACCAAGCCGCGTTTTTTTATTGAGGCGCAGCAACGAGGCGCGCCTAGACCGTTCCTACTTTTTCAAAAACAACTCCGCCCGTATCATGACCGTGTCTTGGTACCAGTCAATCAAGAGCGAGAAAATCTCGTCTTCGTAGCCGTCAAGGCTGACCTTGAATTTCCAGACTGCGGCGGAATTGAATTTTTCGCGGGGAACGTCTTCCAGCGCCACCCAGCGGCCGTTGTACAAAATCTGGCACTTGGCGCGGTCCGAAAGATCCATGCCGTTCTTTCCGTCGCGGGCGGAGACGATCAATTTAATCGGCCTGCTTTCGTTGGCCGAAAAGTTAATGTCTATCGACTTTTCTTCTCTTGTAACTTCAAAGTTTTCCCACCAAACGTAGGAGCCGACGGCGACCTTGGCGCGGTACATTCCGGGCTTTAGGAAAACCGGCTTTATATGGTAAGCCTTAAGTTTGGAAGCAGGCCGTTCGGCGGTCAAGCCTTTTTTGTCGGCCGCGCCTTCAATAAACACGCGCGCGGAGTCTTGCACTTCCTTGATTTCCGTTCCGTTTGTAAAGAACAAGGCGCGAGCGCTTATGTGGCTTGCGGGAGCGGATGTTTGCGGCAACTTTATCGTCATGTTAACTGGCGTGTAAACCGAACGCAAAATTGTTCTGTGAATCCAGCCTTCGGTCCACAACCACCAACCTGCTGCGGCCGCCGCTCCAAGCAAGACAAGCGCGACAAAGAAGCTTTTCCAAATGTTCTTCTTTTTTTTGTAAGCCGCCTCCTTTAGCGAGCGGGGGCTGATGACCATCTTGGCAAGCTCAACGCGGATCGCGTGAGTGTCGTAATGCTTAAGGTATTTTTTTACGATTTTGATTATCGGGTCAACGCTCTTGTAGCGGCCGCGCGCTTTTGGCGCCATCATCTTTTTTACCAGCTTGCAAATCTCTGGAGGAATGTTTTTGTTGATTTTGCGCGGATTGACGTACTTTCCGCGGCGGGCCTTTTCGTACATTTCCTCTTGCGTCTCGGCGGTGTAAGGCTTTTTTCCGGTGACCATTTCGTAAAGCATTACGCCAAGCGCGTAAATGTCGGCGCGCTGGTCAACGCCGCTTGAGTTTTTAAACTGTTCCGGCGGCATGTAGCTGGGCGTTCCAAGAACCACGCCGTCCTTTGTGTTCTTGTCGTCGGAGTCGTCGCTTGCGATTCCAAAGTCGGTAAGCTTTATCTCTCCGCGCTTGGACATCAAAAGATTTCCGGGCTTTATGTCGCGGTGAACGACGTTCTTTTTGTGAGCGAAGCGCAGGCCGTAAAGAGAGTCCTGCATGATCAGCATGGCCACTTGCGGAGAAAGCGAGCTTTGCTTTTTAATCAACTTGTCAAGCGAAAGGCCGTCCACAAATTCTTCGACAATGTAGCGCGACGACGCCTCGGTAAAATAGTCGAACAAGTGAACGATGTAAGGGCTTTGCATTTCCAAAAGAATTTTGGCTTCCTTTAGGAAACGCTCTTTTGCGACTGACGATCCGCGCGTAGTAAGTTTTTTTATGATGATGGGCTTCTTAAGTTCCGGGTGCGTGGATTTGTAAATCGCGCCCATTCCGCCCTGCGCTATCTGTCCTTGAATTTTGTACTTTCCAATCATGTCCGGCGTGTCGGTCATTTTTATCTCCTTTTAGCTTGCCGCTATTATATCAGTTTTTGGGTCGAATGTCTTGTCCGGCATGACGACCGCGATGTTTTGCAATTTTGGGTTGTGAATCTGAACGTAAAGTCCGCCTTGCCGCTCCAAATAATTTTGGGGAACGGGACGGTGGCCTCCAATCGCGCGCGCCTCGATTCCCTTGCGCGGCTTGCAAAGCGCCTTTAAGATTTTGGCGACGCTTCCCTCGCGCGCTTCGTCATTGGCAGTCCAAGTAAGGCCGTAAACTTTTTGCGGGTCCAAGGGAGCGCAAACCAAATCGTCGCGGCTGTAAAAATCCAGCGGCTCGGCGTGGCTTGCGAAAAAATTGTCCGCGCAGGCGCAAAGCGGGAGCGTCTTTTCAAAGTCGTAAATCGCGTTCAAAACTTCCTCGCCGTAAACCAAGCGTGTAAACTCCAAGACCATTCTTCCTTCGTAAGCGAATTTCCTGAACGGAAAGTTCCCCTCGCCGCGTTCGTTGGCGATGTTTTCGTGGTTTCCCTTTAGGCAATGAAAATTTTCGGGCCACAAAAACTTCGCGGTCATTACAGCCAAAAGCGCGGCAAAGCCTTCGCGCATTTCCTCGCGCATAAAGGCGCTGTCATACACGCCGCCTTCAAAAGCGGCATAGGCTTTTTCCCAGCGCTCGCGGGCGCGGCCCTCGGCGTGCAAAATGTCGCCCACGCAAATCACGCGGATTTTGTTTTCTTCCAGCGCGTCGATGACCTTGGCGCCAGAAGGAAAGCCATGAAGCGCGGCGATTTTTTTTAAGTCCAAATTTAAAATGTTGTAAATAAAGTCGGGCCGCGCGTGGATGTCCGGAACGATTATCGTCGGGAGCGCGCAAGTCAAGCCGCCCGCTCCTTTCGCGCCGACAGCCGTTCCGCGGAAATCCAAAAGGCCGCCGGGAATGTCTGTGCCCGGAATCCGCTCCCTGTAAGAGGCAGGTTCCGTCGTCAAGACAAAAAGCGCCTTTTTTGCCTCGTCCAAAAGTTTCTTTTTGGACGGAAGCCGTTCATGCTTTGAGAGAATTAAAAATTCGTTGAGAACTTTATCGCGGTTCATGGAAGAAAACGCCGCGACCAGCGCCGCGGCAAAAATTATCGCGCCGGAATCAACCGAAAACCAAATTGGCGGAGCCGATCGTAATTTTGTCGCCGCGGCTAAGCTTTACGTACTTGTCCGCCGGAATCCGCTTTCCGTTCAACAAAGTTCCGTTGGTGGAATTTTCGTCCTTTAGATAATAGTCGTCCTTGATTTTTTGAATCAACGCGTGGTGGCGACTGGCCAACTTGTTTTCAATCACGACGCTGTTGTCGCTTTCGCGGCCAAGGGTGATTTTTGCCACAAGCTTGATTTTTTGCTTGTTGAACATCAAGTACGAAACCGCTTTTGGGTCAGAGATTGCCTGAATGTGCTCGCCTACCGGTGAGCTTTCCATAATTGTTGAATCGTCCATACAAATATTATAACCCCAAATTTGAATTTTTTCAAATTATTTTGTATAATACAAAACTATGGACAGAACAAAATCCGGCCAAAAAAGCCGCGCGAAAAAAACATTGGTAATCGGCTCAACTTGCGTTGACATAATAATCCGCGTTCCCAAATTTCCCGCTCCTGACCAAGACGTCAACACAGACGGCGCCAAGTGGTCCTTGGGCGGAACGGCTTTTAACGTGGCCAAGGCCTTGCAAAAAGCAAAAAGCCCCTTTGTCCTCTGCTCTCCCGTCGGAACAGGAGTCTACGCGCAATTTGTGGAACGGGAGCTAAAGCGCGCCAAAATCCCGGTCTTTGCAAAAATCAAAAGCCAAGAAAACGGCGCCTGCTGGTGCTTGGTCAACAAAAAGAACGAGCACGCCTTTATTTGCGCCCACAAGGCGGAATACCTCTTTGACAAAAAGTTCTACAAGAAAATCAACTTTGAGCAAGTGGACTCCGTTTACTTTTGCGGCCTAGAAATGGAAGAGCGGACCAGCGAGGCCGAGGTTGACTTTTTGCGCAAAGCCAAGGCGCAAGCCCAAAAAAGCGGCCGCGGCTTTAAAGTCTTTTTTGACCCCAGCGCCCGCGTCATGCATATAAAAAAATCGCTCCTAAAAAAAATCTTTTCATTAAATCCGATTTTGCACTTGAACAAAAAAGAGGCGCTCGCTTTGACCGGCCTCAAGTCGGTAGCCCAAGCCGCGGCCGCGCTTTCTGGCCTTACAAAAAATGACGTCATCATGACAACCGGAAAAAGCGGCTCATACATTTACGAGTTTGACAAAAAGCGCGGAACAAAAGTTCCAGGCGTAAAGGCGAACGTTGTGAACACAATCGGCTGCGGCGACGCGCACTTGGGAGTTTGCGTCGCGCGGATAAAGGCCGGCGACTCTTTGTACGACGCGGTTCTAGCGGCAAATAAGTATGCCGCGCGAGTGGCTGAAACGGAAAAAGCGTCGTTGTAAACAACCGTCATGCGGCCGCGTCGTTAACGCCTTGCAAAACCTTAAGCGGGACGAGCCGCTAGGCTTTCTTTTCTGAAATGTTTTTTGCGGCCAGCTCAAACAAGCGCTGCACAAGTTTGAACATCTCGTCGCGCGTTTCCTTGTCCAACTCGCTCGCGGCCTTTACAATCGCTCCCGCCTGCTTGAACCAATCCTTTCCCAAATCGCTGTTGGTCTTGGCGCCGCCTGCGGTTATCACCTTGAACAAAGTCTCGACGACAAGGCTGCGCTTTTCCTTTGACACGCCTTCAAGCCATTCGTTGAAAGTCTTGTGAAAAATGTCCGAAGCGTTTTCAAAGCCCTCAAGCGTTTTAAAGCCGCGCGGCAGGACCAGCCAAGAAAAAGGCTCGTGCTGCATAAGGCCCTGCGCCTGGCTGTCAACGACGCTGTACTCGCCCGCCCGCCTAAAAAGCATTCCGACAATCGAAAGCTTTGGATAGTAGGAATGCAAGAGCGGAAGGATTTCCCTCAGCCGCGCGTCTTCTATAATTTCTTGCCTAAAGCCCGGGCCGTCAAAATTAAAAACCCGCCGAATTCTTTTTTTGCATTTTTGTTCGGCAAAGGCGGCCGCGTAAACGGCAAGGTTTCCGCCCTTTGAGTGCCCTCCGACCAAAATCTTTCCGCGCGTCTTTTTTGCCGCGCCTTGCAAGTAAGCCAACGCGTCTCGCTGGGCGGGAACCGCTTCCTCTATCGCAAGGTTAAAGTCTTCCTTCCAGCCCACGATTGTGTCGTCCGTTCCTCTAAAAGCTACAAAGGGATTGGCGTTAAAGGCTCCTTCAAAAAAAGCGAGAGCCGAAAACTGCTCCTCGTTTTGCAAGTCGATTTTGCTTATGTAGCCGGAAGCGTAGATTTTTCCAAAACGCTTTGAGGCGGCGCAAACTTCCAGCAAGCGGACGGTTTGCCGCGAAATCAAAGCGCCCAAATCGCTGCGCTTTTCAAAATCTTCGCTTGACTTAAAGCTTTGCCACAAATCTTCCAAGGAAATTTTGTTGGAAAAATCAGACGAAAGCAAGCCGTCAAAGTTCAGGTACGAAAGCTGGCATAAGACCAAGGCGTCAACGTCGCAAAAGCCGACTTTGGAAAAAGGCAAGTCGCCGCGCCATTCAACGTAATCAATTAAATCCATCGATTGAGGCTCCAAATTATTTTTGCTTTAAATACATAACGCTCTGCGGAGGAAGGTAAAAGTCTCCGTCGTAATGCGATTCGTTCCCTGTAAGCAAGTCAACAAAGTCGCCGTACAAGCCTTCAAAAGCGGCAAAGCCTTTTCCCTGCTTTATCGGAACTTTGTAGTCGTATTCGCTTATGTTAAGGCAAACGATTATTGTCTCGCCGCAAGAGGCGCGCTCAAAAACCAACTGCTCCTTTGCCTGGAATATTTGCTTGTAGCTTCCGTAGCGCAAGGCCGGAGAATTTTTCCTTGCGTCAAAAGCCTTGTAGACGCGCTCGGTCAAGTCGTTCCACTCGGGCTTTTCAAAAGGCATTCGCATGGCCCAATGGTTCTCTTCGTCCCAGCCTTCCGTTCCCCACTCGCTGCCGTAAAAAACGCACGGAAAGCCCGGCAAGGCGGGCAAAAGGCTCCAGCCCAGGGGAATCAATTCCTTGCGCTCTTGCATCGCCGTGGCAAAGCGAGGCAAATTGTGGTTGTCCAAAAAGTTCATCATCGGAACTGTTTTGTAAATTCCGTCAGGGCCAAACTGTCGGTTTAAAGTGTAGGCCAAATTAAAAACGTTCTTTTTTAAAAACGAATCGTAAATTGAGTCGCGCAACTCGCGGTTTTCGGCGCCCTGGGCTTGCGTCTCGGAAATCAAAGTGGCGCAGTCAATGCCGTCATACATTTCGTCAATAATCGCGACGTTTCCGCCAAGGCCCGCGCTCATTTCCGAACAAAAAGCCCTAAAGCGCTTGACGAATTTTTGCGGAAGGCGTTCGGCAAGGCACAAATGAAAGCCGTCAAAGCGGTAAAGGTCTTCGGACCTTCGTATGGCGCCAAATATGTGTTGGACGACTTCTTCGTTGTCCAAATTCAATTCCGGCAAATCCCAGTTTTCGTCCCAGGCCTTATAGTAAAAGCCGTCGTTGCAGGGTGTGTTGCGCTTAAAGTCGATTCCCTTGAACCAATCTATGTAGCGCGAATTTTGCATGTTGTTGCGCACGTCTCTAAAAGCCCAAAAGCCGCGGCCCACATTAAAAAAGAGAGCGTCAAAGACAATGCGCAAGCCCGCCTCGTGCAAAGCGCTGCAAATTTCGGAAAAATCCTCGTTGCTGCCCAAGCGGCTGTCAAGCGTGTAAAAGTCGCGCGTGTTGTAGCCGTGGGTGTCGCTTTGCAGGGCAAGATTGAACCATACTGAATCAATGCCAAGTTTTTTTAAATGCGGAATCCAATTTAGGATTCTGTCAACGCGCCGGACGGGCCGTGTGGCCGCGTTCCAAGTGTTTGACCAGTCCCACGAGTTTTCATGCGGAGCGCCGCAAAGGCCAAGAGGAAAAATTTGATACATCGAGGAACCGTCAAGCCAGCTTACGTTCATTTTACTTGTACTCTACTTCTCCGCGCATAATCTTTCGGACCAAAACGCCCGAAGGCTGCAAGTCGCTTTCTTGCCAGCCGCCCTTTGCGTCGCGGTCTTTGTTGAACTTAAGGTTGCCGGAGTCTTCGCCCTTGTTGTTGACAGACCAGTTGGCCCAAGAAACCTTTTCTTGCGCCAAAAGTTTCATCCAAGCCAAAGTTTCCTTTTCAAAAACTCCGCCGTCGCCGGACGCTTTTGTCGTTCCCCACTCGGTGACAAAAACAGGAAGGCCTTTTTTAAGCGCCTTTGTCAAAACCTTGCGGCTGTCCTTGCCGTGGCTGCCGGCATAAAAGTGCAGCGTGTACATAATGTTCTTTTGTCCCTTGATAGGATCAGCGGCGGCGCTGGCCAAATCGCTGGACCAAACGGGAGTTCCCACGACGATGACGTTGTCGCAATACTTTCTGATTACCGGAATGATTTTTTCGGCGTAGGGCTTGATGTTCTTTTCCCAAGAAACTTCCTTTCCGTTGGGCTCGTTGCAAATTTCGTAAATGAGGTTGGGATACTTTCCGTAGGTGGAAGCGATTCGCTCAAAAAATTCTTCGGCTTTCTTTACGTACAAAAGCGGGTCGCGCTCCGGCAAAACGTGCCAGTCAACGATGACGTAAACGCCAAGCTCGATGGCCGCCTCGATTGAGTCGATCACTTTGTTGGCGATGGCCGGATTGTTGACGTAGCCTCCGCTTTCGCCGGCGTACATCGCGGCGCGCCAAAGGTCGGCGTTCCAATCGTCGCGCAGCCATTTGATTACGTCTTTGTTGGCGTACTTTCCGTGCCAGTGCAAGCCGTGCGAGCTCATTCCGCAAAGCTGAACGGGATTTCCGTTCTGGTCGCAAAGATGGGTTCCGATAACTTGCAAGGCGCCGTAGCGCTCAACCGGAGTTGACTTGTCGTTTAAAAATTGCCTAGGCTCAACTTTTTTTGAGCAAGAAAAAAGCGCGGTCAAAGCAAAAAGGCCCGCGGCCAAAATCATAATTCTTTTCATAGATTCTCCTTAAAGGTATTTTACAGTTTCCGAAAGCGGCTTTCTGTCCGAGTGGCGGGGGCTGGGCTCCGCGTCGTCGGCGGGATAGCCGATGTCCAAAAGGCAAACCAAATGCAAATTCTTGGGAAGGTCAAAGGCGTTGATGATTGTGTTCGCGTCGTAGCCGCGCGCCCAAAGGGTGCCCAAGCC
>JBGUQT010000059.1:0-4734 GCA_045131275.1 Treponema sp. | reverse complement strand
CTGTGCAAGGAAGAGCGCCTGCTTAGCGACGACAGCCGCCGCATTGGTTTTGGCAGCTAGTCGAGGGGCTCTTCAAAGAGGTTTATTCCGAACAAGCTGTTCTTAAGATATTCTGGCGGAAGCAAGAATTCCTCCGGGAATCTGTCAACAGCTTCGGCAAGGGAGCAAATGGCTTTGACGGAAAAACCTTTGCCATTTTTGAGCCGGTTTATTGTGGCTACAGATAGGTTTGTTTTATAGCTAATTTCTTGCGTTGTGTAGCCGGACATTGAGATGAATTTTCTGACGTTTGTAGAAATGATTTCTTCAAACCTAAATTCCCAAATCTCTGAAAATGTGACGTTGCGTGGTGTTTTTGCGCTCATAGGCGGCCTCCGTTCGTGGATAAATTTTTGCTTAAAAAAGCAAATCACCGCGAACGAAAGCCGCTTGACGGATATCTATATTATAGCATATTAGGTGTCTCAAAAAATGAGAAAAAAGCCCTTTTGCAAGGAATTAAATTAAAAAAAATCTTCCAAACTTGCATCCAAAAATCTTTTCGCTTCCTCGTAAAGAGGCGCGTCTGCGTGGTCCTCAAGGATTTCTCTTAAAAAGGTGTAAATCTTAATACTGCGAGGCCGGCCTGTTTCGTCATGGTCGGGGTCGTAATAGTACAGGTTGTCGTCGTCTTTCACAATGCCGCGTTCTTTGAGGTCCGGCAAGATCCGCCTGTAAATCGTTTTTACGCTTGCGCCCCGTTCATGTCCTGATTTTGCAAGAAGCTGCTCAATGTCTTTGATGGAAAGCCTTTTTTTGTTCTTTATAAAAGCTCTTAGCAAAACATACATTTGCTCGTCTTCTTTTTTGCTTTGACGAACGCTGCGGCCAAGGGGGATCGCGTGCTCCTTAAAATATTTTTCGATAAACTTTTTTTCATTTTTCTGGGGCGGGCGTTTTTTGTGTTCTTCAACATAATCTTCCACAAAGTCTTCCCAGCTGCTTTTTGCGGCGTCATACACTTCGTTAAACTCAAAAGGGGAAAGTTTTGTTTTCCATTCTTCTAGCGTCATGCCTTACATTATAGCATATTTTCTCAAAAAATATCACTAAATGACACTTCCGCGCGCTAATCTAAAAACATGACAAGAAAAGAAGAGGAAAAGGTGGCCAAGCGCTTTATTTACAAGTTAAAGGAACTCACCTCGCGCGTTATAAGAGGAATGGATGTGGACGAATTTTGCGACGCTTCCAAGGCCTTAAAAGAATTGTTCGACTCTTTTGCCATAATCGAAAAGTTTGACAGCATTCTTATCGTTGATTGCTTTAACCAAATAAAAATCAGCATTTTAAAATGCGAGCGTTTTACATGCGGCATAATGCCTTGCGCGGAAGGTTTTAAAGAACTGCTCGCGCATTTTTACGAGGTTATGAAAGAGATTTACTATTACGAAATTTTCCACTTCTTTTCGACTCTAGTTCCGCCACGCTCCGAGTATGGCGTTCCGGTAAAATGCTATTGCGGTTGCGCGCTTTTTTGGACGCGGGAACCGTTCCTCGATAAGAACGGAAAAGTCGTTTACAAAAAGGTGATTCGTTTTAACAACAACGACAACATTCGCCCGCTTTGCATGACCATAAGCAAAAAGCCGGTGATTTTGGAAGGCCGCGACAAATGCGCCTTGACCGACGAGCAGATTGAGAAAATAAAAAGCTTTGTCCGCAAAAACAAAAACATCATCAGGCGGCATTACAAGCAAGAGCTTGACAGCGGCGATTTTTTGCAAGCGATAAAAAGGAGAAAATGATGGTAGACTTGTTTGAATTGTCCAAGAAAATCCATTATCCGCCACCGCCTCCCAAATTGCGCTTGATGAAAAACCAAACAGGTTTGCCCGTAAATATCGTTGACGTTTTTTATTCAAAGTGCTTGGAGTTTGGAATCTTGTCCGGCATAGAAATCCAATGCGACGCAAACGACGAGTTGAACGAAGAAAACACCGAGATGATTTTATTCACTGAGGACGCCGAGACTTTGTCAGAACTGTGGGACTCTCCGCAAAAATTGCCTGACGAAATTTTTTTGCAAATGAAAGACTATGTAAAGAAATCTTACGGGAACAAAGAATCAATGCTTTTTAAGTTGTTGGAGAAAAGAAAAGCTGAATGGCAGGCGGCAGTTAGACGCAGCCCGCGATAAAATCGGCAATTTGAGCTCCGTAGCCTATGTTGTTCAAGTCCAAGCTCCAGCCGCGCGTGTCCATGACGGTCAGAAAGTTTCCAAAGCAGTTGTCCATGCCCTTTGCTACGCATTTTTTTAGCTGCGCAAGGCAGTTCTTGTCGCCTCTGTCATAACACTGAACGGAAGTTTTGGCGCCGTAAAAGCGGATCCTAACCGCGTCGCGCTTTAGGACTTCCAAAACAATGGCGTCACGCATGGGGCTTGGTTCGGGGCAGCAAACCGCGGCCGCTTCCAAGCCGTTCTGAACGCACAAGGCTTTCTTTTCTTTGACGAAAAAACCCAGCGTTCTAGGATTTTCCAAAAAGAAATTTACATGCGTGGATTTTACTTCGTAAAATTTTCCGTTCTTGTACCACAACGCAGACGTTCCGTAATATCCATTCATATTTTCCCCCTTGCAATTTTTTTTATTATAACTCGGCAGATTCTCATAAAATGAGACAACCCCGCGCTATATTTATGGCGATAAAACGCAACACCAGGAGGCGAGAGCATGAAAAGCAATTGTTTGTTCGAGGCGTTAAAAGCCAAACTGAGAAACCCAAGGGGCGTGAAAATGTTCAAGGTTCCCAAGGAATTGAACGAGGTCACCCACTTTATGTGGCGCGACGGAGACTTTTACTGGCACGCCTACACAAAGGACTACAGCAAAAACCATTTTCTTTTCGACTTCAATATTAAGAAGATTCCCGCCTATATTTTTGAATCTTACGCCATTCGTTACATCAGGTTTGAAGATGAAAAAACAAAAAGAAGGGTTGTGAAAAAAACAGCCATGAAATTCTCGGAACTAAAAGACGAATGGGATTGGTGCATAGTAAAATACAGGAGCAAATGTCTTCCAAAGCAATCCGATTTGACATATTACGAAAAGGTTTTGAGGCAGCCGTTGAAATTCAAAGTTTGCCAAAACGGAGAACTGAAAACAATGACATTGAAAGAAATGAAAAAAATAAAAGATGATTTTGAGTGGAAGCACATTGGCCTTTTTGACCCGGATTTTGGCCGAGTGTACAGAGGCCTAAAAGGCCCCGAATTGTCGGAATTAAGCGACGCTGCGTCTTTGGCAACCGTAAGAAGATAAAGGAGGCACGCTATGAAAAAATTGTTTGAATACACTACCAACACCGATTTGTTTCAGTTGACCATTGCTTTGAACACTTTGTTTGCCGAAGTTTCGGCCATAAAGTCGTCTTATTCTTGGAACGACTACGCCCTGCTTTGCAGAGCCAAGGAAGAGAAAATCATCACGAGCGTGACAAGGCTTCATGATAACATTTTGTCTTACAGGCAGATGCTGGAGTCTTTTGTGAAAAACGCCGAGTATTTTCAGGACAATTCCTGCGTGGACAAATTTCTCAGCAGGAAAATAACTCTTGTAAAAGCCAAAGCCAAAAAGTCAATAAACATTCTGAGAACTAGGGCTCAAAACTCAAAAGATTTGGAAGAAAGAAGGCTTTTGTCGGCGACCGCCTACGAGATAAAAGATTCCGTTAATTTTTATTTGACCATAGCGCGGAACGTTGTCCGTCACAAGCGATAAAGGAGACAGATATGAATTCTAACCAAGAAGATAAGTTTCCGTGGAAGGAACTTTTGTTCACGCAAGATGGGATCACCATTAACGCAAAATACTGGGACAAGGATTTTACGCTAAAGTATGAGTCAAAGCATGGAACGTTAAAATACGGACTGCATTTTCCGCATGCCAATAGTTTTAGGTATACAGAGGCGATAATCCTTGAGCGTTGCAAAGAGGCCGCGCCTTGGTTCCTGCAGGCTGAAAAATACATCAGCGAAAATCAAGATGTCTTGAATAATGTGTTTGAGTCGTTAAAGAAAGAAGTTCCGCAAAACGCGGATGCTAAAGGCAAAAAGAAGTCCGCGCTGGATTCTCGTCATAGTCGGATTTTTGAATGGGCGCGCGCCAATGTGGAAGGCGACATTGAGCAAATCATAAGAAATTATTTGGAGGAAAAGTGCTTAGAAGCGGGATTGTCGCTATATCACTAAATGAGACAAGCTTGCGCTATTTTACTAAAAAATAAAGGAGGATTTTATGCGCGAAGAAATCAATATCGTCAAATACCGGAAGCAAATTGAACATGAAATTTGTGAGCTTGAGTTAGAGCTGCGGATGCGCCGCTCGCGCGAAGTAACAACTGCGAACAAAAATTTTTGTCTGAATGACGAAGCCATTGCAAAGCTTATGCAAATAGGCGATATGCTTTACAAAAAGATGCTTGAGCTTGTCGCAAAGATTCAAGCGGTCGAAAAGAAATTGGCCGACGAACCGGATTTTGATATTGAAGGGAAATTGTATTGCGAAGTTCCTATTCCCGAAGACGATGATTTCGCTCTTGAGATTGTCAGCTTTCGCTGCGGCAAGGACAGACCGTTTTCTGAATGCGATTATGGCATGCGCTTGGAAAAATGCTGGAGAACTCCCGTTTCCGAGCGGCTTGGACAAAATCTTTCTTGGCCACTTTACTGCTTGATTGAAGATTGGACTT
>JBGUQT010000058.1:0-8599 GCA_045131275.1 Treponema sp. | reverse complement strand
CGCCGAAAGCGAGGGCGAAAAATTCACCGAGACCGACATCGACCCCAGCCGCTTGGACGAGGCAAAGGAATGGCGCGAAAAATTGGTTGACGCCGTGGCCTCCAGCGACGACGCTCTTGCCGAGCTTTACTTGGAAGGAAAAGAAATTTCAATAGAACAATTAAAGGCCGCGCTCCGAAAGGGCACAATCAACCGCGCCTTTGTTCCTTTTGTAATGGGAAGCTCGCGCCACAACCAAGGCGTTCAGCCCCTTATCGACGCGGTCGTCGACTACCTCCCGGCCCCGGACGAAATCGCTCCGGCCAAAGGCGTTCACGTAAAGCGCGACAAGACCGAAGACGTCGAGGTTCCATGCAAGGAAAACGGCCAGGCTCTTGGCCTTGTATTTAAAATCCAGTACGACCGCGAGATGGGGCCGCTTTGCTACGTCCGCATGTACTCGGGAAAAATCTCCGCGGGAACGCAAGTCTTTAACGTCGGAAAGAAAAAGCGCGAGCGCGTCAACCGCATTTTGCGCATGCACGCCGACAAGTCCGAGCCGATGGAAAGCGTCACCGCGGGCGACATCGCGGTCTTTATAGGCCTTAAATTGGCTCAGACCGGCGACAGCCTTGGAAGCGAAGGCTTCCCCGTTTTGCTTGAAAGCGTGAATTTCCCCGAGCCTGTAATCAGCGTCGCCATCGAGCCCGACTCAATCAGCGAGCGCGACAAGCTCAACGAAACTTTGGAAATACTTTCGCGCGAAGACCCGACCTTCACTCACAAAGAAGACGCCGAGACCGGCCAGATGATTATCAGCGGAATGGGCGAGCTGCACCTTGACGTTTTGGTCACCCGCATGAAGGACGACTTTGGCGTAAAGGCGCGCGTAGGCTCGCCGCAGGTAACTTACCGCGAGGCCGTCACCGCTGAGTCAACCGCCACCGAAAACTACAGCCGCGTTCTTGGCGGAAAGGAAAACACCGCCGGCATCACCGTAACCGTAAGCCCGCGCGAAACCGGTTCGGGCAACAGCTACGAATGCGCCGTCCGCAATTCCGCAATCCCTGAAGAAATTTACGACGCAGTCAAAAACGGCTTTGAAAGCGCCTTGTCCGCCGGAATCAGCTACGGATACCCTTGCGCCGACACGGCGGTCAAAGTCACCGCGCTGGACTACAACGAGCTTACTTCCACGACGTTTGCCTTTGAGGCTTGCGCCGTCGCCGCCTTTGACAAGGCTTGCAAGGGCGCCGCTCCGGAATTGCTTGAGCCTGTCATGGACGTGGAAATCTCTTGCCCCAAGGAATTTGTCGGCGAGGCGATGAGTCAAGTGACCCAGCGCGGCGGAATGATCATGGGCCAAGATTCCAAGCCCAGCGCCGAACTGATTCACTGCGAGGCTCCTATGGCCAAAATGTTCGGCTTTAGCACCAACTTGCGCAGCGTGACCCAGGGCCGGGCAAGCTTCCAAATGGAGTTCAGCCACTTCCAAGTAAAGGTCGGCGGCCTGGGCAGCTCGTATTGACAGCGCTCGTGAGAGCGCAAGTGGATAATTTCCTTGCCAAAACGACGCGAAGCGGCGTATTAGCGCCCATCTTGACTTGCGGGCCTTGTTTGCGCTAAAATGCAAGGATTATGGGAACAAGATGTTTTGCAATGCTTAAACCTGGCGTGTTGAACCGCAGGTTGGTCGGCGAGGTTATCAGCCGGCTTGAAAACAAAGGCCTTAAATTGGTCGGCCTTAAAATGATGAATATTTCGCCCGAATTGGCGTCCAAGCATTACGCCGAGCACAAGGGAAAGGCTTTTTACGACTCGCTCGTAGGATACATAACCAGCGGCCCGGTAGTGGCCATGTGCTGGCAAGGCGACGACTGCGTCACTTTGGTTCGCAAATTGGTAGGCTCTACAAGCCCCGCCGAAGCCCATCCGGGAACGATTCGCGGCGACTTTTGTTGCCACACTCAGTACAACGTAATTCACGCCTCGGACAGCGACACAAGCGCCGAGCGCGAAATCAATTTGTTCTTTAAGCCGGAAGAGTTGATCGACTGGGAAGACAACGCTTCCATTTGGTTCTAATTTTTTACAGAAGGCTTTGCGATGGCTGCTAAAAAGACTGTTGGAGTTATAGGCGCGGGCGCGTGGGGAACGGGCTTTGCCCAGGCTTTGGCGCGCGGCGGACATGACGTGACCCTTTGGGCCATGGAAGACGATGTTGTTTCTTCAATCAACAACGAGCATGAAAACAAAAAATTCTTGCCCGGCATAAAATTGGACAGCAATCTTAAGGCTTCCACCGACATTCAGGAAGTGGCCGCCGGCAAGGAATTCCTTGTCTTGGCCTCTCCCTCCCTTTACTTGGCGTCCACGCTTCAAAAAATCACAAGCCTTCCAAACATCGCCGAAGGCAGCGCCAACATAGGCGTTTTGACCAAGGGATTCGTTCCCTCCGCTGACGGCCCCAAGCTTATTGTAGAGACGATGGAAAGCGTCTTGCCTGACTTTTATAAAGGAAGCGTTTGCTACATTTCCGGCCCCAGCCACGCGGAAGAAGTGGCCATGGGAAAAATAACGGGCCTTGTCGCCGCAAGCGAAAATCCAAAAGTTTCGATTAGATTCCGCGAGCTTATGCGCGTTCCTGGCCTTATGGCTTACTCAAGCTTTGACGTTGTGGGCGTGCAAATCTGCGCGGCCGCAAAGAACATCATCGCCGTCGTTTACGGGGCCCTTGACGCTATCAGCGAAACCAGCGACATTTTTGGCGACAACGCCGAAAGCCTTTTGATGGCCGCCGGCCTTAACGAAATCCAGACCTTGGGCTTTGCCATGGGCGCGACGCACGCCGAGACCTTCACTTCAATCGCCGGAGTGGGCGACCTTGACGTTACTTGCAAAAGCAAGTACGGCCGCAACCGCCGCTTTGGCCAAGAAATGATCAAGACAGATTTGCTGGGCAACTTTAAGGACTTGGACGACCTCATCGCCAACGTCTCCAAAATCGGATACCTTCCCGAAGGCGCCATCGCCTGCAAATACGTTCACCAAATCGCGCAAAGCAAAAACATAAAGCTTTTGATTTGCGACGGCCTTTACCGCATCCTTAACCGCGACATCGAGCCGGAAGATTTTATGCTTGAACTCTTGATGGGAAACAAATAAACGGCGCCGCCATTTTTTGGCGGCCATATTTTTTTAGGGGAAACTCATGCTTGAAAAACTGACCAACGCCTTTACCGACGTTTTTAGAACGATCAGCGGAAAATCTTCGATTACAGAAAAAAACATTGAGGACGCGGTAGAGCAAATCAAGATGGCCTTGCTTGAGGCTGACGTAAACCTTCGCGTCGTCCGCCGCTTTGTAAACGGAGCGATAGAAGAAGCCAAGGGCGAGAAAGTTCTCCGCGCGGTTGATCCCGGCCAGCAGTTCATTAAAATAATTTATGACAGAATCGTGGCGATGCTTGGCGACACCAAGCAAGACCTCAAGCTTAAGGGCACCGACACGCAAAGCGTAATCCTTATGCTCGGTTTGCAGGGCGCGGGTAAGACAACCGCCAGCCACAAGCTTGCCGCCCGCCTAAAAAAAGACGGCCGCCGCCCCCTTCTTGCCGCCTGCGACTTGATTCGTCCGGCCGCCGTCGAGCAGCTTTGCGTGCTTGGCCAAAAGATTGACGTGCCTGTTTACAAAGAGGACGGCGCCAAGGACGCGGTAAAGGTTGCCCAAAACGCCATCGACTACGCAAAAAAGAACGGCCTTGACACAATCATTTTGGACACCGCCGGCCGCCTGCAGATCGACCAAGCGATGATGGAGGAATTGGTTCAAATTAAAAAGGCGGCCGCTCCTGTAGAAACGATTTTGGTCGCCGATGCGATGACCGGCCAAAACGCAGTTGACATCGCCAAATCCTTTGACGAGCAGCTTGGCCTTACGGGCGTCGTTCTCACCAAATTTGATTCCGACGCGCGAGGCGGCGCGGCCCTTTCGTTAAAGTCAATCACGCAAAAGCCCATCCTCTTTATCGGAACGGGCGAAAAGACCGAAGACTTTGAAGTCTTCCATCCCGAGCGCATAGCGAGCCGCATCCTTGGCATGGGCGACGTCGTCAGCCTTGTGGAAAAGGCGCAAGAAAAAGTCGACATGGAACAAGCCGCCGCCATGCAAAAAAAGATGGCCAAAAACGAGTTTACCCTTGACGACATGCTGGCGCAGTTCCAGCAGGTAAAAAAGATGGGAAACATGCAGTCGCTTTTGGAAATGATTCCGGGAGCGGCGGCGGCCATGCAAGGACGCGACCTTGACACCAGCGGAATGAAGCGCCAGGAAGCCATCATCCAATCGATGACAAAAAAAGAGCGCGCCAACCATTTGATCATCGGCCCCAGCCGCCGCAAGCGCATCGCCAAAGGCTCGGGCACAAGCGTCGCCGAAGTGAACAAGCTTATAAAGCAGTTTGAAAAGACAAAGCTTACGATGAAAAAAGTAAGCCGCAACAAGGGCTTGCAGGCTCAGCTTATGGGCCAAATGATGGGCGGCGGCGGAATGGGCGGTATGCCCGGAATGTCTGGCGCCGGCGGAATGGGCGGCTTGGGAGGCATGGACCTCAACGCCCTGGCCAAAAAGTTTAGCGGCGGCCTCCCCGGCGGCTTTAAATTTTAGTCAACGACGAGCTTTGAAATCGGCCGGCCGTCTTCGGTCCAGGCCATGTCGTGGTTGGTGCGGTCCGGAAAGCGTTCCGCTCCAATGTAATAAACGTAATAGTAAGTTCCGGTCGGGAGCGGCAAGTCCAACTCGTAAAGGCCGGCCGCCGTTTCCTTAAGCTCGTAAATCCAGCTGTCCCATTTGGTGAATGTTCCCGCAAGGCGAACTTTTTGTCCGCTCTTTCCGCGGTAAACAAAATGCGTTGCGCTGCTGTTGCCGCTGGCCGCGGTTCTTGTGGCCGCTCCCTGGCGCTTGCGCACTGTCAGTTCCGATAGATGGATGCCGGTCTGCGTGTCGTAATATTTTTGCGGGTTAAGGCTGTCCGTGGTCCAAAGGCCGTCGATGATCATGCGGTAGTAAATCTTTGAAACTTGCGGAACGTCTTCCAAAATGTAAAAGTACCAAGTGTTGACAGGCTCGTTGTTTTCATCGTAGGTCGTCTTTCGCATAAAGGGGTGGATGATTTGGTAGTTCTCAAAGTCAAAGGCTATTCCAACGTAGCGTGGGCCCAGCTCGGCGCTGAATACGATGCATCCGTCCTTTTCAAAGGGAGCGGACGGCCCCTGCAATTTTTGGGCGATCTCGCGGTATTCAAAAGAGTAGGGCGATTCGACAGTCTTTTCGGCGGCCGCCGCTCCAACAAAAAGAGCCAGCGCGGCCAAAATCAAAAGCGACTTTTTCATAACTATTATATCGGAAAAATCGCCGCCGCGCTTTATGGTCTTGCAAAGAATTCTCTTTACAAGACGCGGGAAAATTCTTTTACGATTTGGGGGATCAGCGTGGCGATTTTGCCTTGGACGCTCATGCCGCTGGCGTTCTTGTGGCCGCCTCCTCCAAACTTGGCCGCCACCGCGCTGACGTCAACGTCGTCAAGGCTTCTAAAGCCGCCGGTGCAAGAAGAGTCGGTTTCTTGGCGCAAGAACACGGCGGCCTGGATTCCTTGCGCGCTTAAAAGGGCTGAATAAAGAGCGTCGCTGTCCCTGCCCTCCTGGCCGTAATTCTTGGTGTCTTCCATCGTCTCGTAGGTAAGGGCCAATTTGCCGTTGCAATACAGTTCCGTCCTGGAAAGCAAAAGGCCCAGCAATTTGCGGGTTGACCAAGGCTTTCCGCCGGTGATGCGGTTGTACATTTTGTTGGGGTTGGCTCCGTAGCGCACAAGGCGGGCGGCCAGCTCAAAGACGTCCGCGCTGTCCTCGCGCAAAAACCTAAAAAAGCCGGTGTCCGTGCTAAGGCCCAAGAACATCGTTTTGGCCGTCTCCGCGTCGGGCTTTCCAACGATTCCCTCGTAAAGCATTGTCAAAAGGCAAACGGCCGCTGGGCTGGTGTGGTCGATTATCGCTTGGGCGTCCGCCGGAATTTCGGCCGTCTTGTGGTGGTCCACGATAAAGGTGTCAAAGCCCTTGAGGCTTTCGCCATAGTCGCCCAGGCGGTTAAGTTCGGAACAGTCGACGATTAAAAGGCCGGTTTTCTTTCGGTCCTGTTGGCTCAAAAAGGGAATCTGGTCTGTAAAGTCTTTTTCGTATTGGCGGATTTCGGGGCGCTTGAAAGGCCCCGCGTTGAGCAAAATGTATTCTTTGCCCAAGGCTTTTAGGATTGCCGCCGCCGTCAGACTGCTAGAAACGCAATCGCCGTCCGGATCTTTGTGGCCCGCGACTATAAAAGCGTCGTGGTTTTGCGCAAAGGCCCTAAAGGCGGCGATTTGGTCGGTGTCAAGAATTTTCATTTTGGGGAACTATAGTTCCAACTCAACGGACTCTACTCCGTCTGTTGACTCAACCTTGTTTTCGTTGGCGATGCCCCAAATCTTGTCGTTGTGGTTTGTGGGAACGGTGAGCATTACCTTAAGGAAGTCGCCGCTCTTTTTTACGATCGTGACGTAAGGTCCGATTTTTGGAGGGCAGTTGCGAACCAAAAGCCTCTTTACTTGGTCGGGCTTGTTCTTGGCCCACTCTTTGGGAATCGTCACCGTTCCCATTTTGTGGCCGGCCTTGCCGTAAATTACCGTATAAGCTTTGGCCGAATCCATCACTTTATATACAGGAGCGCTGTAATAGGAAATTTCAGACTTTTTGTGTCCGCCGGCGTTGGTCTCCGCAAAAGAGCCTGCCATAACAAGAGCGGCCAATCCCATTGCCGCCAAAATCTTCTTTATGTTCATAAAATAACCTCCAAAACGAGTGTTTTTCTATTGTAGCGCGCAACATTGAAAAATTCAAGAATTTTTTTTCAAAAAGGCCAAAAAAAACTGAAAGTTACCGATTTTCCAAAGCGCGAAAAAAAATGCTTTTTTTTCTTGACAAAGAAAAATATGTGTGTTAATATTTAGAGTAAAAAGGCAGACCTAGTTCTGTTTTTTAAAAAATAAGGAGGTTTTTTCTATATGAAAAAATTGATTGGCGCTTTGGCGCTTGCTGCTATTGTAGCGACTTCAGCTTTCGCTGAGGTTTCTTTTGGAGCTTGGGTTTGCAACTTGCCCACACTCATCGCCTCTGACGGAGACGGAATCAAGGGTGGCGGAGTTTCTAACCCGTGGGGTGGCTGGAGACCGGCTCGCGCCGACATCCGCTTCAACTCTGACGACGGAAAAGCTGGCATGGTTTTGGGTGTTTACACAGATTTTGCTGGAAACAACCCAACAAAAGGAAACGGCGGTTCTATCGGAAACGCTGACAACACTCTTATGTGGATCAAGCCTGTTGACCAGATTCGCCTTTCAATTGGCGCTATGGACAACTGGTTCGGCACACGCTCTGACCTTTGCTACGGTTCTTGGAACTGGCTCCGCCCGACTCCGACAGGAGCCATCCGCTGGGGTGAAGGAATCACATTCAGCGCGACAACTGGATGGGACATGGCTGGACTTGGCGTAGAGATTATGCCTGTTGAAGCCTTGAAGATTTTCGCTTTCGTTCCGCTTCAGAAACAAAGCGTCAAGACTTTGGACAAGGTATTCGGAAATGGCTGGTACGGCGCCATGTACACAATCGACGGCATTGGTAAAATCAAGGCTCAGTTCATCGCCGACTACGACGAAACAGATGGAAAGAAAAAGCTTGGAACAATCGAAGCCGCGTTTGACTTGACAGGAATCGACAAGCTCTTCGCCACTGTTGGCGTTGACTTCAAAGTCCAGGACAGCGACCTCTACAAGAAGGGAAACAAGATGTTCGGAGTTACAGCCGGCGCTTCATACGGCATCACAGAAGCCTTCAAGGTTGCCGCTGACTTCTCTATCGCCATCCCCAAAGACGGCGACATGAGCTTGGGCTTTGGCGTTGGTCTTGACTACGCTGTATCTGACGCCCTTGCCCTTACAGCCGACGCTCGCATGTTCATGCCCAACAACGACATCGACCCCGCTCTCTCATTCTTGGTTGGAGCCACATACGCTTGCGGATCTAACGCTTCTTTGGGACTTGGATTCCAGGCTGTTATGAGCTTGGGCGACAAGAATGTCTACTCAGTTGATGCAGACGGCACAAAACACGGAGCTGGCCTCAAGGTTGTTGAAGCCGCTGCCGATGGAGCTTCGTTTAAGAAGTTCATCTTCGCTGTACCGCTCCGCTTCAGCACATGGTTCTAATCTAGTTTAGGTTAGTCCTAATAGCCGCTCCAAAAGGAGCGGCTTTTTTATGCATTTTTTCTTGACTTTTGGACTTAGGCGCGCTATCATTAAGGCAAAGAGAAGCGCCACAGTGATGCGGCCGCCTCTTTTGGTTTGTTTAAAAGCCTGTCCGAGACTAACACGCAACGGGCAGGCTTTTTTTACGCTTACTTCTTTCGGTTGAAGAGAGCGACCGCATTTACAAGCAAAGTCAAAAGAGCAATGACAAGCATTGCAAATTCATACTCAGTCATGTTCTGCGATTCCTCCCGATATTTTTAGTATCAAGAGGCGGCCTGCCAACA
>JBGUQT010000057.1:0-53116 GCA_045131275.1 Treponema sp. | reverse complement strand
AACCGCGATGTTCTTTTGGCCCCACTCCCAAAGGCGCGGCATGTTTTCTTTTAGCGGGCCCATGCGCTTTTCTACCATGGCGACTGTCGCTCCGGCTTCGGCCCAAGTTCCGCCGGTCAAAGAAAGCGAATTGTTCAAAAAAGGCTCCAAGCGGTCCATGCAATTGGCGTAGCGCGATTCAGGCGTTTTAAATTCCTCAAACTCGTCCCAAAGCGCGCGGAGTTTTTGCGCGATGTCGTCAGGAAGCTGGCCGAACAATTTTTGCGCGGCGGCTTCTTCCCGTTCCTCTTTGCCGACATTCGCCGCGGCGTCGTAGGCAAAAGTGTCGCCCGCGTATATTTCAACCAAGTCGTGGGCAAGGCAAACAAGCGCCGCTTTGCGCTCGTCAACTTCTTCTACAAAATAATCTTTGAACAAAAGCGCCATAAGCGCGATTCGCCAAGAATGCTCCGCGTCGTTTTGCCTGCGCGAGCCGTCGGCCAATTTTGTCCTGCGGGCGATCGCGTCCATCTCTTCCGCCAACGCGGAAAACTTTAAAAGACTGTCCAAGCGTCCGTCGCCTGACGGAGTGAACGCCGCGATGATTTCTTCAAATGGTTTTTGCATGAAAACATTGTAACGCGCTTTGCGCGATTTTTCTATAGGAAATTTTTTGACAAGCGTTCCCTTTGCCCTTATTCTATAAACGGGAGAGTTTATGAACGCAGCGTCAGTAATAGAACAAATCGACAGAATCTTGTGGGGCTGGCCGCAGATTGCCCTTTTGCTGGGCACTCATCTTTTTATGACTTTTAAAACCGACTTTGTGCAAAAGGACATCTTTAAAGCCATAAAGCTGTCTGTGACAAAAGACCCCGACGCGCCGGGCGATGTTTCGCAGTTTGGCGCGCTTACAACCGCCCTTGCCTCGACTGTAGGAACGGCGAACATCATCGGAGTTGGAACGGCAATCGCGCTTGGCGGGCCTGGAGCGGTTCTTTGGATTTGGTTCACCGGCGTTTTTGGAATCGCCACAAAGTACGCCGAAACCGTAATCGCCTTAAAGTACCGCGTAAAAAGCCAGGACGGCACGATGCTGGGCGGCGCGATGTACGCGCTGGAACGAGGGCTAAAGCTAAAATGGCTTGGAGTTGTCTTCGCATTTTTGGCGGCGCTCTGCGGCCTTGGAATAGGCTGTTCCGTTCCGGCGAACGCGGTTGTGGCGACAGTAAAGGAAAACCTCAACGCTACAGGTACTTACGGCCAAGTCCTCACTTATGTCATCGCGGTTATTCTTTGCGTTTTGGTCGGAGTGGCGATCATAGGCGGCGTAAAGTCGATCACAAAAGTGTCCGAAAAACTCGTTCCCTTTATGGCGATTTTTTACGTGCTTGGCTGCGTCATCATTTTTATAATGAACGCCGACGTCATGGCGCAAACAATTTCAACGATAGTTTGCGCGGCCTTTACCCCCCGCGCGGCCGGAGGCGGTTTTATCGGAAGCACGATAGCCTCCGCTTGCAGGTTTGGAATCGCGCGCGGACTTTTTTCAAACGAATCGGGAATGGGGTCCGCTCCGCTTGTCGCCGCCGCAGCCCAATCGCGCAACCCCAAACGGCAGGCGCTTGTTTCTATGACCGGAACTTTTTGGGACACGGTTGTCGTTTGCCTTATGACGGGCCTTGTCCTTGTTTCCTGCATAATAAAGCATCCCTTTATCGACGTCATGAGCGGCAACGGCTCCGAGCTTACGTCGCTGGCTTTTTCCACGATTCCAATTGTCGGAAAGCCCGTGCTTGTTGTGGGCCTCATCACGTTCACCTTTTCGACAATGCTGGGCTGGTACTACTACGGCGAGCGCTGCGCAGTCTATTTGTTCGGCGAGAAGGCCATTCTAGTTTACAAAATCATTTGGGTGGCGGGAATTTTCGCAGGCTCTTTGGCGGAACTAAAGTTCATCTGGAACATCGCTGACATCCTTAACGGCCTTATGTCAATTCCCAACATCGTCGCGGTCCTGCTCCTTTCCGGAGTCATCGCAAGCGAAACAAAAAAATACGCCGGAAAGCGCATCGACGATTTGGACGATACTGAAATTCCGGTTGTCAAGAATTCGCGCAGGGGCGTAATCGGGTAAGGGATGCGACTCGTTTTTTTCGCAAAAAAAAGGCGGCGACCCGCATTCGGGCCGCCGCCTTTTTAGTCAGTAAACAGTCTAGTCGATAGCCTTACAATACCGGTTTCATCGCCGTCATATACGCTCTCAATCTTCTACCAACAACCTCGATCGGGTGGTTGCGGATTTCGGCGTTGACGTTGACAAGCTCAGTGTTGTTTACGCAGTTGTCCTTGTTGTCCAAGCCCTTTCCGATAACGTCTGTGTGAACGTTGGGCATAAAGTCCTTGGCCATCATCGGGGCGGCAACGCGGCTGAACAAGTAGCAGCCGTATTCTGCGGTGTCGCTGATTACGCGGTTCATCTCGTAGAGGCGCTTGCGGTCGATCAAGTTGGCGATGAGCGGAACTTCGTGCAATGACTCGTAGTAGGCAGACTCTTCCTTGATTCCGGCGTCAACCATAGTTTCAAACGCCAATTCGCATCCGGCCTTTACCATTGCTACAAGCAAGATTCCCTTGTCAAAGTATTCCTGCTCGCTGATTTCTTCCTTTGATTCCTCGTTCTTTTCAAAGGGGAGGGCGCCAGTCTCTTCGCGCCATGTCAAAAGGTCGTGGTCCTTGTTGGCCCAGTCCTTCATCATTGTGCTAGAGAACTTTCCGCTGATGATGTCGTCCATGTGCTTTTGGTAGAGGGGAGCCAAGAGCTTTTTGATTTCCTTGCTAAGAGCGTTGGCCTTGATTTTGGCAGGGTTTGAAAGGCGGTCCATCATGTTGGTGATTCCGCCCCACTTGAGCGCTTCGCTTACAACGTTCCATCCGTGCATCAAAAGCTTTGTCGCGTATTCGGGAGCGATTCCCTCGGCGACCATCTTGTCGTAGCAAACGATAGTTCCGGCCTGCAACATTCCGCACAAAATTGTCTGTTCGCCCATAAGGTCAGACTTAACTTCGGCGATGAAGGAGCTTTCCAAAACGCCGGCCTTGCTTCCGCCCATTCCGACGGCCAAAGCCTTGGCGTAAGCCCAGCCCTTTCCTTCGGGGTCGTTGGCGGGGTGAACGGCGATCAAGTCCGGAACGCCAAATCCGCGCTGGAACTCGTGCCAAACTTCCGTTCCCGGTCCCTTGGGCGCGCACATAACGACAGTGATGTCGGGGCGGATGATCATTCCTTCCTCAATCATGTTGAATCCGTGGCTGTACCAAAGAGCCGAGCCCTTCTTCATCTTCTGCATTACTTCTGTGATTACGGGAGTGTGCTGCTTGTCGGGAGTCAAGTTTCCGACCAAGTCGGCTGTCGGAATCATTTCGTCGTATGTGCCCACCTTGAATCCGTTCTCTGTCGCGTTCTTCCAAGACTGGCGCTTTTCTGTGATGGCAGACTCGCGCAAGGCGTAGCTTACGTCCAAGCCGCTGTCGCGCAAGCAAAGTCCCTGGTTCAAGCCCTGGGCGCCGCAGCCTACGATTACAATTTTCTTTCCTTTAAGAGCGTTCACTCCGTCGGCAAATTCTTCCTTGGCCATAGAGCGGCAATGTCCCAACTGCAAGCGCGCCTCGCGCCACGGAATTTTGTTAAAATAATTTTCACCCATTTTTGTCTCCTTGGGAATAATATTTTTGCGGAACGAGAACGCCCGCGTCATTTTCGACCCCAATTATAGCGCGCGGGGATTGTTGCGTCTAGTGAAATAATTTCAAGTTATTATTGCGTTTTATGCAAGAATAGGAACGGAAAGGCCTTTTTTACTCAAACCAGTTTTCCACTTGCAGGCCGCTGGCTTTTTGGATGGCGGCAAAATGCTTTGTGTTGCCGGTGACCAAAATCATTCGGTTGGCCAGGGCGACGGCGGCGATCATGCTGTCGGCAAAGGGCGCAGGCCTTCCCATTCTTTCAATTTTTACGCGAATCTCAGCGTGGATTTCAGCTGCCTTTTTTGTGTAGCTCAGAATTTTAAAATCTCCAGGAAGTTCGTTAATGAAATTTCTTAGGAAGGATTTTTGCGCGCCGTCTTGCAATTTGACTTCGCCGTACAAGAGTTCATGCCAAGACGTGGCGCAAATAGCGCAGTCGGAATTATGTTCGGCGATTTTTTGAACGACGCTAAAGCTTGCGTCGGGCTTTATCAGTTCCGAGACGATGTTTGAGTCAAGCAAGTAATGCGGCGCTTCTTGGTCTAATAATTCTTCAGAGTTCAATCGTCAAACACTCCTTTAAAAACATCGCTTTCCCAACTTGTTCCTGTTGTGGAACTTTCGCGCACGTCGAAAATCTTGTCGATTTCTTCGTTGGTCAAGTCGGGGGCGTATTGTTCCCTGAGCTTTTTGGCGCGCTCCCAAATCGGCGGTTTTTTGGCGCTTGCGTTCAGCTTGTTGAATTCATCGATTGAAAGTATTACGGCTACGCTTTTATTGTGGCGGGAAATAAAGACGGGGCCGGATTCTTCCGCCTGGTGGATAAAAAGCGGCAGCTTGTTCTTTGCCTCAAAAATCGGAATTGGGTTCATAGCGCGCCTCCTTGCGGTTTTCCCGCGATAATGCAATTATACTTGCTGATAGCTATTTTGTCAAACAAAAATAGCTATCAATTTACGTACGCCTGTATTGTAAATTAGATTGAATTCAATTTAATTTTATGCAATTTTTATTAAATCGCTATTGCTTTTTTTCACAATGCGCTTTATACTTAAAATCAAGAGAATTGAAGAAGGACTGCATGGCGAGTTCAAGGCAAACCTTGCAAGGCGTTTCTTTCAAATATTTATGGAGGCATTTTTATGAGAGAAGAGTGGAACGGTTTTAAAGCCGGCCGTCTTTGGCAGGACGAAGTAAACGTCCGCGAGTTCATTCAGCTTAACTACACTCCGTACGACGGAGACAGCAAATTCCTTGCTGCGCCTACAAAGGCCACTAAGGAACTTTTTGACGAGCTTCAGCGCTTGCAGAAGGCCGAGTACAACAAAAAGTCAACTGGCCTTGACGGAAAAGAGCGCTCAGGCGTTCTTGACCTCGACACAGACATCGTAACTGGAATCACATCCCACAAGCCCGGCTACATTTTCGCCGACGGTTCCAAGAAAGACTTGGAGCAGGTTGTTGGTCTCCAGACAGACAAGCCGCTCAAGCGCGCTTTCATGCCTTTTGGCGGAATCCGCATGGCCGAGCAGTCTTGCGAAATGTACGGCTACAAGCCCAACGAAGAGCTCCACAAGATTTTCACAGAATACCACAAGACCCACTCTGACGCGGTCTTCCAAGTATACAATCCCGAGATCCGCAAGGCTCGCTCAGCCCACATCCTTACCGGTTTGCCGGATACATACGGACGCGGACGCATCGTAGGCGACTACCGCCGCATCGCCCTTTACGGAATCGACTTCCTCATCGAGCAGAAGAAGAAGGACTTTGAGAACATCGGCGACGGAACGATGACCGACGACGTAATCCGCTTGCGCGAAGAAGTTGCCGAGCAGATCAAGTGCTTGGGCCAGATGAAAGAAATGGCCAAGATGTACGGCTTTGACATTTCAAAGCCCGCCAAGACAGCCAAAGAAGCCTTCCAGTGGCTCTACTTCGGCTACCTCGCCGCCATCAAGACGCAGAACGGCGCCGCCATGTCAGTTGGCCGCATCGCCACGTTCCTCGACATCTACATCGAGCGCGACCTCAAGAACGGAGTCATCACTGAAGAGCAGGCCCAGGAGCTTGTTGACCACATCGTAATGAAGTTCCGCATGGTTCGCTTTGCCCGCATCGAATCTTACAACCAGCTTTTCTCTGGCGACCCGATTTGGGCCACATTGGAAGTTGCCGGCCTTGGACAGGACGGCCGCTCAATGGTAACAAAGAACGACTACCGCTTCCTCCACACATTGGAGAACATGGGACCGTCGCCCGAGCCTAACATCACGGTTCTTTACTCAAAGCGCTTGCAGGAAAACTTCCGCCGCTACGCCGCGAAGATTTCTATCGACACTTCTTCAATCCAGTACGAGAACGACGACATCATGCGCCCGGTTTGGGGAGACGACTACTCAATCTGCTGCTGCGTTTCAGCCACTCAGACTGGAAAAGAAATGCAGTTCTTCGGAGCCCGCGCCAACTTGGCCAAGGCTTTGCTTTACGCCATCAACGGCGGTAAGGACGAAGAAGCCGGCTTGACTCCCGGCGCTCAGGTTGGACCTGAATTGGCCCCGATCACAAGCGAGTACTTGGATTACGACGAAGTTATGAAGAAGTACGACCAGATGCTTGAATGGCTCGCCGGCTTGTACGTCAACACGCTCAACGCGATCCACTACATGCACGACAAATACTACTACGAAGCCGCCGAGTTGGCGCTCATCGACACCAACGTTCGCCGCACGTTCGCCACAGGCATCGCCGGCTTTAGCCACGTAGTCGACTCGCTCAGCGCCATCAAGTACGCCAAGGTAAAGGTTCTCCGCCGCGACATCAACATCACCGACAAGAAGGGCAACAAGATTTTCGCTCCCAACATGGCTTACGACTTTAAGGTAGAGGGCGACTTCCCCCGCTACGGACAGGACGACGACCGCGCCGACGAAATCGCCAAGTGGCTCCTTAAGACTTTCATTGGAAAGATCAAGAAGCACCACACATACCGCAACGCCGAGCCGACAACTTCCATCCTTACAATCACTTCAAACGTTGTATACGGAAAGGCCACAGGCGCTTTGCCCAACGGCCGCCCGGCTCACGCTCCGTTCAGCCCTGGAGCCAACCCCTCTTACGGCGCGGAAACAAAGGGTCTTATCAAGTCCCTCAACTCTGTCGCCAAGGTTCCTTACGAGTACTCTTTGGACGGAATCTCGAACACACAGACAATCAACCCCGACGCTTTGGGACACAACGAAGAAGAGCGGGTTGAAAACTTGGTTAACGTTATGGACGGATACTTCGAGAAGGGAGCCCACCACCTTAACGTCAACGTCTTTGGCGTTGAAAAGCTTAAGGACTGCCAGGCTCACCCCGAAAAGCCCGAGTACGCCAACTTCACAGTTCGCGTTTCTGGCTACGCCGTTCGCTTCATCAACCTTACAAAGGAACAGCAGGACGACGTTATCGCTCGTACATGCCATGCTTCTATGTAAGCAAGCAATTGCGGGTTGATAATTGCAAATCAACCCGCAAAACGAGCGAGTCAAGGCTTTAAGCGTTAGCGCGCCTTGACCGATCGTATGACACAAAAGGCCGGCGGCGGTTTTCGTCGTCGGCTTTTTTTAGCAACAAATAATTTTAGGTGCTTTATGACAGACGGCTACATCCATTCAATAGAATCATTCGGAGCGGTTGACGGACCGGGAACGCGCTACATCGTGTTCACCGCGGGCTGTCCCTTGCGCTGCAAATTTTGCCACAACCCCGACACGTGGAACATGGCCGACGGAAAGAAAATGTCTCCGGCCGACTTGCTGGCCGACGCGGTAAAGGACCGCGCTTACTGGGGAAAGAAGGGCGGCATCACCGTCAGCGGAGGCGAACCTCTCGCGCAGCTGGACTTTTTGCTGGACTTTTTTACGCTCGCAAAAAAAGAAAACGTCAACACTTGCATTGACACTTCGGGCGGCCCCTTTAGCGACCAAGGTGAATGGTTCGACAAATTCCAAAAGTTGATGGAGGTGACCGACCTCTTGCTGATGGACATAAAACACATCGATCCCGCCGAGCACAAGGAGCTTACGGGGCTGGACAACGACAACATCATAAAGATGTTCCGCTACTTGGACAAAATCAAAAAGCCCATTTGGATCCGCCACGTTTTGGTTCCCGGCGTGAGCGACAAGGACGAGTACTTGCAAAGAACGCGCGACTTTATCCGTTCGCTTGGAAACGTGCAGCGCGTCGAAGTTCTTCCGTACCACACGCTTGGCGTCGCAAAGTACAAGGAGCTTGGCATTCCCTACCGCTTGGAAGGCGTGCCGTCTCCCTCGGCGGAACGCGTCCAAAACGCCCGCGTCATTCTTGAGTGCGACAAATACGACGCTTGGAAAAACTGATTGCGTCGTTTTGCTATATGAAATTTATTCAAACGTCCGCCTTCGCGGACTTTGCAATATGATGGGTGGAAAAAGTAAAAAAATAAAATTTTTTCCAAAATTTTCGTAAAATTTACAAAAAAATGTCTATCTTATAGGCATGAGAAAAATTATTTTTACAACGCTCCTTGCGGGAGCGTTTTTTTTATCGGTCGCGACGGCCGCCGAGCCGCTGGTGAACCTTTATTGGTCGGGTTCTTACTACGCGCCAAAAAATATGGAAGGGGACGTTCCGGCCGATTCTTCCTACGCCTTTAGTTACGGACTAAAGTTAAATTGGGACGCGTTGGACTTTCGCTTTTTTAATTCCTGCAAAAAGACAGGCGGCGGGGATTTTTGGCCGGCGACAAGTTTTGGCGATTATGAAAAAATATTTGACCGCCGGCGCGCGAGCGTAGCGCTGGATTTTTCCAAGCGGCAAAACATTTTAAAGACAAAAGTCGCGGCCGGCTCGCTACGGCTTTACAGTCAAAAAAGAATCGCGCCCTTTTCCGCAAGCGCAAGCCCCTTTGTTTCCAGCCTGGCCGATTCGGGCGCCTTGCTCGCCTCTCTTCCCACAAAAAGTTCCAGTCCGCAAGACGATTCGATTTACATAGCCGCCGCGCTTTCCGTTCCCAAAGAGTGGGGCGGCGAGAGCGTTCGCATTATGCCGATTAAGGCGGAGTTTGCCGTTACAAAAAACGAGGCCGATCCCGGCAAGGCTCCCTTTTTGGCAAGCGCTAGAGGCGGCTTTTTTTACCAAAACTGGCTTAAGGCCGCGGGCGGGATTTTTTTGGGCCGCCGTTACAGCGAGGAACGGTTGGACGCCGCCGAAATCGACTGGTTTGCTTCCGTTCCGATTTGGCGGAGCGAATTGTCGAACTTGTGCGCCGCGGACTTTTGCGTGGATATTCCGTTCCTAAAAAGCAGGACGACTTTTGGAATCGCCGAAGGGCGCGACAGCCTTGGCCAAAAAAGCCTGGGACGTTCCACCCTTGCGCAGGAATTTCTTTTTACAATGGGGAACTTTTCCTTGTCCACGGCGGCTTTTGCAAGCGACAATATTTTTTGCGGCCAAAAAACTCCCTACGTGGCGGCGAACGGCAAGGAATACAAAAAAGTTTGGCAGGCTAAAATCACTCCCCAAATTGTTTTTAAGCCCAAAAACGGCCCCGCGGTCAAAATCGGCTTGGGCGGCTTTGTCGAAGAGCAAATCAAGGATTATTCAAAAAAGTCCGAGCGCCGCTCCTTGGAGGCCAAGGCAGCCGCCGGACTTCAGCTTTCGGCCAAAAAGGACTTGTTCAAGCTGACCGCGGGCCTTTCTTCGGTCACCCTGCGACAGATTCCAAGCCAAGAAAAGGCGCCGCCGCTTCCAAAAATATCAGCCGCTTTTTATTACTCCCATATGTTTGACGGGCCTCTTGCCGGCCGCCTTGCCCTAAGCGGCGGCGCCTCCTTCCAGCCGGAGCTGGACTGGCAAAAACGGGAATGGACCGAGCGCTTTAAGGCGGCGTTTTACCCAAAGCGCGGGTTTCTTTCTTGCTTTTCGGCGGGCTTTTCGGCAAGCCAAAAGGACGGGAATCATAAATTTGAGCCGTCCGCGGCCGCCAGCTTTTTGTTCAAGGCGCGCGCCGTCCGGGTCAACGCCTACGTTTCGGCGGCCTTTCCGCTTGTGTGGTAGGGCCGCTTTGTTGGCTTGCAAGCGTTCCCCTGTAAAAAAAACGGGTAGGGCTATTGAACAAAGGGCTTGAATTCATTATAATTTTAAAACTATTGTCAAAAGAACTTTTTTTTGAGAGGTAATATTATGGATATTTCTAAAATGAGAAATATCGGTATCAGCGCCCACATTGACTCTGGAAAAACCACAACAACGGAACGCATCTTGTTCTACTGCAACAAGATTCACCAGATTCACGAAGTCCGCGGAAAGGACGGCGTCGGCGCTGTTATGGATTCAATGGAATTGGAGCGCGAGCGCGGAATCACAATCCAGTCTGCGGCCACTCAGGTTCAGTGGAAAGATTACACAATCAACGTAATCGACACCCCCGGCCACGTAGACTTTACGGTAGAAGTAGAGCGCTCTTTGCGCGTTCTTGACGGCGCCATCATGATTTTGTGCGCTGTCGCCGGCGTTCAGTCTCAGTCAATCACTGTAGACCGCCAGCTTAAGCGCTATCATGTTCCCCGCGTAGCCTTCGTAAACAAGTGTGACCGCCAGGGAGCCAACCCCCTCCGCGTGCGCATGCAGATTCGCGAAAAGTTGGGACTCAACGCTTACATGATGGAATTGCCCATCGGCTTGGAAGACAAGTTGGAAGGCGTTGTGGACCTCATCAGCCGCAAGGCCATTTACTTCGAAGGCCATGACGGAAACGAGCTCCGCTATGCCGAAGTTCCCGCCCACATGAAGGACGACGTTGAGAAGTACCGCCAGGAATTGGTTGAAGCCGCTTCTATGTTCGACGACACTTTGATGGAGCACGTTCTCGAAGGAACTGAAACAGAAGAAGAAATCATCGCCGCCATCCGCAAAGGCACTTTGGCCGAGCAGTTTGTAGGCGTATTCTGCGGTTCAGCCCACATGAACAAGGGTATCCAGCCCTTGCTTGACGGCGTTATCCGCTACCTCCCCGATCCGACAGAAGTTAAGAACGTTGCCCTTGACTTGGACAACAACGAAGCCGAAGTTGAATTGGCCTCTGACGACAACAAGCCGACAGTAGCCTTGGCGTTCAAATTGGACGACGGACAGTACGGTCAGCTTACATACACCCGCATCTACCAGGGACGCATCGTAAAGGGCGACGAGCTTTACAACACTCGCAGCCGCAAGCGCTTTAAGGTAGGCCGCCTCGTTCGCATGAACGCCGCTCAGATGGAAGACATCAACGACGCCGGCGCCGGCGACATCGTAGCCTTGTTCGGCGTTGACTGCGCTTCTGGCGACACATTCACTGGCGGCGGATTGAACTACTCTATGGCTTCTATGTACGTTCCCAACCCGGTTATTTCTTTGTCAATCAAGCCCAAAGACAAGAACGCCGCCGCGCAAATGTCAAAGGCCTTGAACCGCTTTACAAAAGAAGACCCGACATTCCAGACATACATGGATCCGGAATCTAACGAAACAATCATCAAGGGTATGGGTGAGTTGCACCTTGCCGTTTACGTTGAACGCATGAAGCGCGAATACAAGTGCGAAGTTGAGACTGGAGCGCCGCAGGTAGCTTACCGCGAAACAATCACAAAGCGCGCCGACTTCAACTACACTCACAAGAAGCAGACTGGTGGTTCGGGACAGTACGGTCGCGTCGCCGGTTTCATGGAGCCTTGCGAAGAGAAAGAGTACGAGTTTGTCGACTCTATCAAGGGCGGAGCCATTCCTAACGAATACATTCCGTCTTGCGACAAGGGCTTCAAGCGCGCCATGCAGCAGGGTTCTTTGATCGGAGCGCCTGTTGTTAACGTTCGCTGCACAATCAACGACGGTCAGTACCACCCGGTAGACTCAAGCGACATCGCCTTCCAGACAGCCGCCATCGGCGCCTTCCGCGAGGGCTACGAAAAGGCCGGCCCCTGCATTTTGGAACCGATCATGAAGGTTTCAATTTCTGGACCGACTGAGTTCCAGGGAAATATGTTCGGCCTTATCAACCAGCGCCGCGGCGTAATCATCGACACAACCGACGAGAACAACACTTCAACTGTAAACGCTGAAGTTCCTCTTTCGGAAATGTTCGGCTTCTCTACAATCCTTCGCTCTTCAACACAGGGCAAGGCTGAGTTCACAATGGAATTCCTCAAGTACGGAAAGGTTCCTAACGCCGTTTCTGACGAGTTGAAGAAGAAGTATCAGGAAGAGCGCAAGGCCGCTCAGAAGTAAGGAGATTAGACATGGATAAGAACGATTTGTATAAATCAAGCCCCATCCGCTTTTTTGACGCGGCCTCCAACGGCGGCCTCAAGGAAGGCGAGATTGGTTTGGTGACAGCCAAGAAGGGCTTGGGAAAGACTTCCGTTTTGGTTCAGTTTGGAATGGACGCTCTCTTGGCCGGAAATCCGTTGGTTCACGTTTCTTTTGACCAGCACTCTTCAAACGTAATTTCTTGGTACTCAAGCGTATTCAGCGAAATTGCCAAAAAGAAGAACATTTCCAACGCCTCAGAGTTGAAGGACGAAATCATGCGCGACCGCACAATTTTGAACTTTAACCAAGAGTCGTTCACTTTGCCCAAAGTAATCAACACGATCGGCGCTTTGAAGAGCGGCGGAATCAACGTTAAGGCTTTGGTAATCGACGGTTTGGACTTGGACAAGATTTCCAAGAACGACATCGCCGCCGTTGCCGACTTTGCCAAAGAAGAAAAGATCACCGTATGGTTCAGCGACACAAAGGAAAGCAACAAGTTGCTTGACAGCGTTCGCTCAGAGATCGTCTCTTACTTTGCCGTTGTAGCCCACATCGAAGCCGCCGGCGGAAACCTCAGCTTGAACGTTCTTAAGGAACATTCAAACGAGAATGTCGGCAGCGTCAACTTGGATTCCAAGACGATGTTGATGACAAAGTAAGCGTTGCGCTAGGCAACAAAAAAGCCGCTCGAAAGAGCGGCTTTTTTATTTGGTCAGGCTTTAGCGCGGCGCGCCTTGTCTATTGTGGCGCGATAATAGTAATCGCGCCACAAAAGGAACGAGTCAAGGCTTTAAGCGTAGCGTGCCTTGATTGCCAGCGCTCGCAAGAGCGCAGTTGAATCACTTCCTAATGCAAAATTAGCGAAGCGACATACCGTTCCTAATTATCTATCTTCCACGGCATAAAAAATGACTTAAAGCCGCGCGGGCCCAGGTTGTCTTCGTCCTCTTTGATGAGGGCGGCCCAGGGGATTTTTTTGCGGAGCTTTGGCGTTTTGTTTTCCGGGTGCGCGTCAAGCCAGTCGTACTTGTAAAGGCGAAGGCGCAGCGCGTTGACTCCGCTCAATACGACTCCGGCGGTTCCCGGAACCAAGCAAAAAATCATAAAGGACAACAAAAGCAAAAACAAGTTGAAGAAAAATACAAAGACGCTAAAGCCCGTGTTGTCAAAGAAAAGCACGAAGCATTTTTT
Source organism: Treponema sp. (assembly GCA_045131275.1). GTDB lineage: Bacteria > Spirochaetota > Spirochaetia > Treponematales > Treponemataceae > Treponema_D. Next base: position 39,880 of record JBGUQT010000057.1, on the reverse strand, counting down.
TATCGTTTGGATAAAGCCGCGGCCCAAAAGCGCCCTTAGAGGAATGAACCACTGCAGCGCCAGCGCGAAAATCGCCTCAAAGAAAATCAGCGTCGCGCACAGGGCAAAGCCCAACACGCCGCCGACAGAAAAATAAACCGGGATTCCTATAAAGGCAACCACGACCAAAGCGCCCAAAAGCGCGCCGTAGCGAACGGCGTCAAAAAAGACTTTTGGGATTTGCTTAAAGTACGCAGCGAGCGAAGGCATTCTAAAGTTGGCGATGGCGGCGGCGTTCTCGCTGTTGGCCATCACCAAAACCATTCCAAGCGCCATAAGGATAACAAAGGCAAGGCACGACAATGGCAGCGCGAACGGCGTTTCAAGGTTGAACACGCCGCTCAGCAAAAAGAACGAGAGCGCCGCGTAAAGCGTCACGATGATGTTTGGGACAATCAAAAAGAAAATGTTGTCCCAACCGTCGCAAAAGTTTTTCTTTAGATAAAAGCCTATCATAACGCGCCCAAAATTTTCTGAAGCTTTTCTTTTCCGATAATGCGCAAGAAGGAGCCCAGGCGCGGGCCTTGGTCCTTTGCGATCAGGGTTTGGTAAAGCGCGCCAAAGAGCGCCTTTGATTCCATTCCCATGCTTGTCGCGACATCGTAAATCGCTTGCTGGCATTCTTTGTCCAAGGTGAATGTGTCCAGCTTGGGAACGACTTCGTCGCGCACTCGGCGGACGGCAGTTGCAAGCTCGTCAGAAAGCTCGGGCTTTGAGCCGTCGTCGCGGAGGGCAAAGCAAAAGTCCGGGGCGCAGTCGGGAGCCGAGTGCTGGATCCAGAACCAGGCGCAGGCGGCGCGGCGGCGAAGTCGTTCTTCTTGGTCGGGCTTTACGTCTCCAAGGGACTTTATCACAGCGTCGATGTCGCCCGAATATGTTTGCAAAAGGGTTGTGAGCATTCTGAAAGTGATTTGATACGGCATCGTCTCGGGAATCTTTCCGTCGATTTGGCTAAGAATGTAAATGCGCTTTTCTTTGTTGAACTGGTCGTCGCTTTTGGCCTTGTCGATTCCGTAAACAATGCGCTCTGTCTTGTCGTAGTCTTCGTAAACTTTAAGAACGTCAAGGTCAAAGCTGATCGCGAATTCTGTGTTGGGCCTGGTTCCCGCAAAGATGTAGCGGAGAACTTCGGCCTGGTAAACGTCGAGCGCGTCGGGAAGCGCGATTACCTTTCCCTTTGAAGAAGACATTTTTCCGGGAACTCCCTTGAGGTTTACAAAGTCGTAGCGCATTGTGATCGGCGCGTCCCAGCCGTAAACTTTTTTTGAAACAAGCTTGGCCGTGTCGTAGCTTCCGCCCGGGCTGATGTGGTCTTTTCCGCCCGGCTCAAAGACTACCTTTTCTTCGTTCCAGCGCATCGGCCAGTCAACGCGCCAGCCAAGCTTTGCGCCTTGGAACTTGCGAATGTCGACTGTTTCTTCGCAGCCGCACTCGCAGTTGTAGCTAAGGCCGTACTCGCCGTCATAGCCTGTGATTGTTGTCGTGTCCTTGTTGCACTTTCCGCAGAAAATGCTGACAGGCCAGTAAACGTCTTCCGCCTTCATCTTGTGCTGCTCGTCGCGGTATTCGTTTAGGCATTCCTTGATAAGGTCGCGGTTTTGCAGCGCCTTCTTCATTCCTTCGGCGTAGCGGTTGGCGCGGTAGCGGCTGGCTTGGTACAAGAATTCCGGAGCGATGCCGACGCGGGGAAGCTGGGTCTCGATGTCAACTTCGTGGTGGCGCGCGTAGTTTTCGTCGCGGCCAGTCGTGTCGGGGACCATCGTGATCGGGAAGCGCAAGTATTTTCCGAGCGTGTCGGGATCGGGCATGTTGGCCGGAACTTTACGGAACACGTCGTAGTCGTCCCAAGAGTAAATGAAGCGGACGTTCTTGCCGCGGTCGCGAAGGGCTCGGACAACCAAGTCAACGGTGATGATTTCGCGGAAGTTTCCAAGGTGAACGGTTCCGCTAGGCGTGATGCCGGACGCGCATGTGTAGGAGTCGCGGTCGCCTTTTTCGGCGATGATTTTGTCGGCCATCTGGTCGGCCCAGTGGCAGAGAAAGGGATTATCATTTTTTCCCATAATTGTTACCTCTATCTAAATATATATTTTATTTTTTCAAAAATAATTGCTTCACAAACACTAACAAAAAACGCGCGGCGTTCCTTTAGAAAATCGGGTAGCATTCAAAGCCGGCGCTTCTAAGCTGGTCGCCGATGTTGCCCTTTGCGTTTTCGTCAACGACTACGATAAAGTATGTCGTGCCGCTGGGCCGGGTCTCTTCGGTGATGTAGGGCTTAAAGCCTTTTTCCTTTAGCCTGTCGCAAAGGCCTTGCGCGTTGTCGCGGCTTTTGAACAAGCCCAGCTGCTGCTTCTTTATTTTTTCGGAACCGTCGCTTGTGTCGCCGCTTTGGGAACTCGCGCTGTCGTCGGATTTTTCAACCGCGACGCTTTGCGACTCGGCGGCGTTTTCGGCGGCGGCTTCAAGCGCGCTTCCCTTTTTGGGCATAAAGTACCAAAAGGGAGCGGGCATCATTTGAACGTTTCCCGCCACGATCGCCGCCTCGGGGCTTTTTGGAAAAGCGGCGCGCAATTTTTTGCCCCAGCTTTCCTGGCCGGTGACGTACCAAAGGGTAAGCAAGACGCTGGGCGCCACCGCCTTCATCGAAGGAAAGTCTGTGTAAGCCTTTAAAAGCGTCACGCTTTCGTCCAGCTGGGAATTGGATTCAATTTGGCAAAGGCGGCTCCAAACTTCATACAACTTTATGTAAGCTTGAATCGTTTCGTCCTGGGAATTGCGGACGGCGGAATTAAGGTAGCTGTCGGCCGTGGCGCTGTCGCCGGAACAAAGGGAGCACCTGACCGCGTCCAAAACCAGTTGCGGGTTTGTCTTTTGCGGCATTCCCTTAATGTTGGGAGCGGAGATGCCGGCCGCCTGCGCGTAGGAGGCCGAGGCGTCCTTGTAGGCGCCCAACTGTTCCTGCAGGCCGCCCAAAAAGGCCAAGAGCGCGCGCTTTTGCGCGGCGTCCTTGGCTTGAGGAATTTGCTTTTTTAGGTAGTCAACCGATTCGCCCGCGCTTGAAGCGTCCAAGGCTTTTTTTACGGTTTCCTTGGCGGAATTTTGCGCGGCCAAAAGAGCGGCGCAAAAAAAGAGGGCGGCGACAAATGTTAAGCGCTTCATTTGTTTTCCTGCGGAGCGGGATTTTGTGCTGGGGCCGGCTCTTGGGCGCCTTTTTTGCCGGCGCGCGGCTTTTTTTCAAAAACAGCTTGCGCCTTTGCTTTTGCCTCTTCCAATTTTTTTTGGCGGTTCAATTGCTTTTCCAAGCTCTTTTTTTCGGCTTGCTCAAGGCGTTCCGCCATGGCGCGGGCTTGTTCGGGGGTCATCTTTTTTTCGCCGCGCAAAAACACGGCTGGAAGGGCGGCCAATATGCCGGCCGCGAACGAGATTGCGATTGTTATGAAAACAGGCACTTGGTTGAATTGCTTTCCAAAAAGCCAAATGTCGCATTTGTTTCCCAAATTAAAGCCGGTAAAAATCGCCACGGCAACCAGCAAGGCGATTGTGAAAATCAATTTTAAGACCATAACAAAAATTATAGCAAAATATAGGAAGAAATTCAAGGCGCGGCGCTTTTGGGCTTTTATGGTTCCCCAGCGCAATTCCCTTGAATTTTATTATAATTTGTGATAAAATAGATAGATAAAAGCATTCGGAGCGTATTATGCCGGCAACTCAGGCCAAGCGAGTAGAAGTTGACAGAAATAAAGTAAGAACCGCCATCAACGCGGGAATTCCTCTTTCTCTCACCACATACACCCTTCCTCACGAGATGGAAGTGTATATGGACGACATTCTGCGCGCCTTTTTGGAAGAGCTTGACCAGACTCAAATGATTGAGTACCTCTCCTACTGCTTGAGCGAATTGATCACCAACGCAAAAAAGGCCAACACAAAGCGCGTTTACTTTAAGTTTAAGAAATTGGACATCACAAACCAAGCCGACTACGAGCTTGGAATGAAGACCTTTAAGGACGACACGCTCAACGACATCAACTACTTTTTGGGCTTGCAAAAAAAGGCCGGCCTTTACATCCGCTTGATTTTGCAGTACCGCAACAACAAGATAAAAATAGAAGTCCGCAACAATTCGGACTTGACGATTTTTGAATACAAGCGCATCCACGACAAGCTTAGCCGCGCCCAGCAATACACTTCGGTTGAGCAGGCGATGGAACAAATTTTGGACAACTCGGAAGGCGCGGGCCTTGGCCTTGTAATCATGATTTTGATGCTGGAAAAAATCGGCCTTACCGAAGAAAACTTCCAAGTCATTTGCGAAAACGGCGAGACAATAACCCGCATCATCCTTCCGCTCAACCAAAAGACGCAGGAAGAAATCGATTTTATTTCCGAAGAATTTGTAAAGGTCATAGACGAGCTTCCCCAGTTCCCGGAGAACATTTCGACAATCAACCGCCTTTTGAGCAACCCGGATTCAAAGATGAGCGACATCGCCATGCAAATTTCAAACGACGTTTCGCTCAGCGCCGAATTGCTCAAGTTGGTAAACTCGGCGGCCTTTGCCTTGGCCAGCCCTTGCTCAAGCATTTACGACGCCGTAAAGCTTGTAGGCTTGCGCGGAATCAAGAATCTCCTTTTCTCCATCGGAGCGGTTCAGTCGTTCGCAAAAGTCGGCGGCGGCAAGGAAGACTTGTGGTCGCACGCCTACCAAGTCGCTTTTTATTCCTACAACTTGGCGCGCAACTTTTTCTCGGGCAACCGCAATGTCGTTGAAGACGCTTACGTTTGCGGCCTTTTGCACGACATGGGAAAAATCATTTTTGAAACAAGCCATCCGGACTTTATCAACGGCGTCCGCAAGATGAGCATAGAAAAGAACATTTCTGTCGAGATTTTTGAAAAGCTCGTGGCCGGCGTAAACCACGCCGAAATCGGAGCGCGCGTCGCCGAAAACTGGAACTTCCCCGACGTAATCGTAAGCGCGATCCGCTACCACCACGCTCCGGACTCCGCTCCCGAAGAAGTGAAGAAATTGGTTCACGTAGTTTACTTGGCCGACCTTATGACCCACTACCAGAGAGAGGAAGTGGCCTTCTATCAAATCGACGTGGACGTGCTAAAAGAATTCAAGTTGACGAACGAGAGCCAGTTCCAAAAAATTTCAAAGCAGCTCTACGACGCCTTCCACAAACAAGAAGACGCCTAAAGCGCCTCGGTCCATTTTTGCATTAAAATTCCAAAGGCGACGCCGACGTTCAGCGAGGCCTTTAGGCCTTTCATCGGAATTGTCACGCGGCCATAAGACGCTTTTGCAAGCGCTTGCGGGCTGGCTCCCAATTCCTCCGAGCCGATAATGCAAACTCCCTCTTTAGGAAATTCAAATTCGTCGATCGGGGTTCCGCCTGTTTCCAAGACAAAAATGTTTTCTTCCTTTAAGTCGTCAAGCCCAGAGCGCTCCCAGGGCAAGGTTTCTATGCAGCCCATGGCGCTTCTTTGCGAGCGGGGGTGGGCCGGGTCGCAGCAGCCCGGGCTAAGGTAAAGCTTTTCGGCGCCCATTCCTTCTGCCGTTCTAAAAATCGAGCCCAAGTTAAAGGGCGAGCGGATGTCCTCGGCGTAAACTTTAAGGCCTGGAAAAAAGTCGCGTTTTGCAACGGTTCCATCCGGACCGGCGTTTGGGTGGGGCGCGATGATCAAGTCCCATTCGGCGGGAAAGGTTCCGATTATGGCCAAAAGCTCGTTGCGGGCCAAATTGCAGGCAAGGCGCTCGTCAAAAGGCTCTTGTTGGAGAATGGCGGAGAGTTTTTGGGCCGCGTCCGCCGAAATCTTTGGGTCTTGCAAAAAAACGCGGCACAAGGCCTTTATGTAGTCCGCCCTGGGCATTGTGGAAAACTTGTATTCCGAGCCTTTTTCGGCCATTCCCAAAATGTCGCGTTCCAAGGCTCCAAAGCACAAGGCAAGCTTTCGCCTTTGCTGGCCGCCGCTCAACTGGAAAAGTTTGTTAGGATTAATCATTGCAAGCATATTATTAAAAAAAAACTTGAAAAAGTCAATTTTCGGATATATAATATTCAGTTATGAAGACACTTTCTTTAAGGTTAAAATACACCTTTCTCATTTCGGCGTTTTTTGCGTTGGCTATCGCTTTGTTTTCCGTTCTTGCGATTAGGCAAACCGCTCGGATTTGCGTTGACATTTTTGTCGCTGACGGAACTCCCCTCGTGGCGAACGGAGCCAAATACATAAACGAAAACATCGCCAATTTTCGCCGGGTCATGGACGACCAAAATCCGGAATCTTTGCGCTACAAGATGCTCCGCGAGAACATGCTTTCAATGAAGGAAGCGTCAAGCGCCAAATATTTTTACACAATGGTTCCGGCCAACAACAAGGAATACATGTATGTCGTGGACGGTTCCTGCGAGCCCGACGACGAGGAGAATTTTTCTCCCTTGGGAACGTTAGAAACAAGGGACAATTACGGAGAGCCCGCCTTGCTCGCTATGTCAACGGGAAAAATTCAGGCGAGCAAAATGAAAAAGCAGGAAGGCTGGGGCTGGTTGATAACTGTCTTCGCGCCCATTATGGACGGAAGCCAGGCGATCGGCTTTATCGCCGCCGACTATGACGCCAGCGTCTTGCGCTCGCAAATAAAGTGGCTTGTTGTTTGGATGGCCGTTATCGCCGTCGTTTTGCTCGCGGCCGCTATTTTCACCGTCAACCTCGCCTTGAACGGCTTGTTCAACCGAATAAAGAAAGTCACGGTAGAAATCAGCGACATCGCCGACGGCAAGGCTGACTTGTCGCAAAAGATTCCTGTAAAGCGCAAGGACGAAATCGGCGAGCTGGCCGAAAGCTGCAACAAGCTTACCGAAAGCCTTTCAAGCATGTTCAAGAAAATCAAGGAAGCCGTCGCTTCTCTTGTTTACTCTGGAACGGAAATCGGAGACCATTCGCAATCGACAATCGGCGACGTTCAAAAGACGACGGAACGCGTTCAAGAAATCAGCGCCCGCTCAAAGATTCAAAACGAGACGATGGACATGGTCGCCGACAGCACTTCAAACGTAAGCAAGTCCATCCAGCTTTTCTCCTCAAGAATTGGAATGCAAGCCGAAGCCATCAGCGAGATTTCTGGCCATGCGAACGAAATCTCCGCCAACATTCAAAGCATCGACGAAAACATTTCTAAGATTTCGCAAAAGTACGAGCTTTTGGTCAACGACTCAAAGACTGGACAAAAAGACCAAATGACGGTTGTGGACAAGGTTGGCGAGATCCAAGCGCAAGCCGGCCGCCTAAAGGAAGCCAACGCCGTCATCCGCAACATCGCAAGCCAGACAAACTTGTTGGCGATGAACGCTTCCATCGAGGCGGCTCATGCCGGCGACGCTGGAAAGGGCTTTGCAGTAGTCGCCGGCGAAATCCGAAACCTTGCCGAAAGTTCCGCCAAGCAGTCAAAGAGCATCGGCGATTTGATCAAGTCTATTACAGAGGCCATTACTGGAATCGTTGACGCCTCAAAGCTTTCGCTTTCTTCTTTCCAAAGTTTGGACACAAGGATCGGCGAGATTCAATCAATGCTTGCCGAAGCTTTGGCCAGCGTCAACGAGCAGCAGGCGGGAACAAAGAGTTTGCTTGAGTCGATTTTTGTCGTCGAGACTTCTTCGGAATCCATCAAAAGCGCCAGCGCCGAAATGCAGGAGCAAAGCTCCAAGGTCTTTTCAAAGATGGACGAGCTTAGAACGTCGGCCAGCGAAATCACGATTCTTACCGCCAGCATAAAGAATTCTATCGGCGAAATCTTAAAGCAAGCCGAAAAGTCTTCGGCTGAATCGGAGAACAACTCAAGGCTCAACAAGGAAGTTCTTGGCTTGATCGACAGCTACAAGATCTAAGCCACTCAGAAGGCTCGGGGACTTCAAAGCGCTGTTTTTCTTTGGTCCACGGGTTGATAAATTCCAAAACGCGCGCGTGCAGGGCCAGGCGGCCAAAGGGGTTCGTTTTGGCCCTGTAATTTTTGTCGCCGCAAAGCGGAAATCCCAGGCTTGCCAAGTGGGCGCGGATTTGGTTTTTGCGGCCGGTGTCCAACGAAAGCTCGAACATCGTGAATTCTTTTGAGCGCGCGATGATTTTGTAGTTGGTCCGCGCCGAAACCGTTTTTAATTTGCCGTCCTTTCCGCCGCGCTTTCCATCCGCTCCGCCTTTGGGAACGTAGGCGATGTTGTAAGCGTTGTAGGCAAGGGGGCTGTCAATCGTTCCCTCGTCGGGAAGGGCGCTTGCGCGGCCGCGCGGATTTTCGGCCACGGCGCGGTAAAGGCGCTCGGTGACCATCGTTTGCCAAGAATCCATAATTGTTTTTTGCGCGCGTTCGTTAAGAGCGAACATCATCACGCCGCTTGTGTCCTTGTCCAAACGGTGGACGGCAAAAGGCCTATGCTTTGCGGAACAAGTTCCGCGTTTTCTCATCGCTTCCTCCAAAAGGCCAAGCGCTGTCTTCGCGCGGCAGCCGGGATAGGGAACGCTCAAAAGGCCGGAGTTTTTGCAAATGACCGCGATGTTTTGGTCTTGAAAAAGAATCTGAAATTTTTGCAAAGCCGCCGCCTCCTTTTTTTTGTTTATAGCAAAACCTTATCGCTGATTATAACAAAATTGTATTAAAAAAGGTATATGCAGAAGGCAAATTTTTCATTATACTCTCAAGAAAAAAAGGAGGCATTTTATGTCACAAGATCACAGACTTCTTACGATTCAGGATATTTCATGCGTGGGCCAGTGCTCGCTTACTGTCGCCCTTCCAATTATCAGCGCTTGCGGAATTGAGGCCGGCATTTTGCCCAGTTCTGTTCTTTCCAACCACACGGGAAAAGGCTTTAGCGCTTGGACTTTCCGCGACCTTACCGACGAAATGCCAAAAATCCTTGACCAGTGGATCAAGGAAAAAATCGACTTTGACGCCTTTTACACAGGATACGTTTCAAAGGCCCAGATTCCGCACATTTTGGACATCTTTAAAAAAGCCGCCCGTCCAGGCGCCGTAAAAATCGTTGACCCGGCCATGGCCGACAACGGAAAGCTTTACGCCGGCTTTGACGCGGACTTTCCCAAAGAAATGGCAAAGCTTGTCGCCGCGGCGGACTACGTTCTTCCCAACTTGACCGAAGCCAGCTTCCTTCTTGGACAGGAATACATCGAAAGCGGCTACGACCAAGCCTACATCGAAAAGACAATCGCTGGCTTGCATAATTTGGGCGCCAAGAATGTCGTCATCACAGGCGTAAGCTACGAGCCGTCAAAATTGGGAGCCGCCGTTTCTGACGGAAAAAAGATCGAGTATTACTTCCACGAGCGTTTGCCGGCCGCCATGCACGGAACTGGAGACGTTTACGCTTCGGCCTTTGCCGGCTCGCTTTTGAGGGGCAAGAGCGCCTTGGAGGCGGCCTCAATCGCCGCTGATTTTGTCGTTGAGTCGATGAAAAAGACTCTTGGCGACGACTCGCACTTTTACGGCGTAAAGTTTGAAAAGGCGATTCCTTATTTGGTCAATAGGCTAGAAAAATAATTAAAAAGGCGCTATTCTAGAATAATGCCGGAAAATTATGAAATGCTTGAGACAAGTTCCATTCGCGGAATTCTTGAGCATTATAAAAAAGAGGATTTTTTCATCAACAAGACCGACGACGAAGTCGAAATTGACGTTGTTTTGGTCCAGGGCTTGATAGAAAAATTCTTTAGGATTCTTTTTCCGGGATACTTTCGCGAGCGCGAATATAAAGTAAGCGACTTTGAGAATTACATTTCCGTCTTGTGCCGCGAAGTTATGCTTGTCTTGAGCAAGCAGATTTTCTTGGCGCTAAAAAAGCTGCCTGAAAACAAGGCGGCGGCGGAAGAAAAGCTTCGCGAGCGGGCGCGGCTTATAACCCACGAGTTTTTTGACAGGATTCCCCGCGTCCGCGAATTTTTGGAAAGCGACTTGCAGGCGGCCTACGACGGCGACCCTGCGGCTTTTGACAAGACGGAAATCATTTTGTCTTATCCGGGCTTTTTCGCGATCGCGGTCAACCGCTTGGCGCACGAGCTTTTTGTTTTGGGCGTTCCCCTGATTCCAAGAATCATGACGGAATACGCGCACAACCGCACGGGAATCGACATTCATCCCGGCGCGACCTTGGGCAAGTATTTTTTCATCGACCACGGAACGGGAATCGTCATCGGCGAGACCACCGTTATCGGCGAGCGCGTCAAGGTTTACCAAGGCGTCACATTGGGCGCGTTGAGCACAAACGGCGGCCAGTCGCTTAAGGGCGTAAAGCGCCATCCGACGATTGAGGACAACGTCACGATCTATTCGGGCGCCTCGATTTTGGGAGGCGACACGGTTATAGGAAAAAATTCAGTGATTGGAGGCAACACCTTCATCACTAAGTCTGTCGCCAGCGAAACTGTCGTCAGCATTAAGAACCAGGAATTGAAATTTAAAACGGCTTTGGACAACCTTACTCCGCAAGAGGCGGCGCAGTTGCAAGAAGCCATGTGGATATAAAAATAGAGGGGATTATGAAAAAAACTTTTGTTTTGCTTTTGTCGTTCGCGTGTTTTTGTTTTTCCGCTTGCTATAGATCGCCGCAAAAAACATTGCTTGACCAAATAAAAGCTAAAGGCGAAATCGTCATCGCCACGGAAGGCGTTTGGGAGCCTTGGAATTTTCATAACTCAAAAAACGAGCTTGTTGGTTACGACATTGAAATCGCAAAAGAAATGTGCGCCCGCATGGGCTTGCGCCCCAAGTTTTTGGAAGTTGAATGGGAGCGTTTGTTGAATGCCTTGGAAAACCATGAGTGCGACATTGTGGTGAACGGCGTCGCTGTCACTCCCGAAAGGCAAGAGCGCTTTTATTATTCAACTCCTTACGCAGTTGAGAGAATGGTTTTGATAGTTCGCGACGACAACAAGCAAATACAGACGTTCGCGGACTTGACTGGAAAGACTGTGGCGAATTCCGAAGGAAGCACTTACGGAAATTTAGCGAAAGAATACAACGCGATTCTTATCGTCGTGGACACTTTTGAAGAAACGGTGAACTTGCTTTTGCAAAACCGCGCCGACGCCACCTTGAATTCGTTCTTCACTTTTTCCAATTTTAAGAAGAATAATCCCCATGTAGACATAAAGATCGCCGACAGATCCGAGGACGCTTTGCAAGTGGCCATTCCATGTAGGCGCGGGCCGGAAAATTTGACTTTGCTGTTGGAGATGAACAAGGCGCTTGAGTCCATGCGCGCCGACGGAACGATGCAAAATTTGTCAATAAAATATTTTGACCAGGACATTACAAAGTGAAATTTTTTATATTGGCATTGGCGCTGCTTATGTACGCGCTTGTCATTGTTTTTCAAGACAAAAAAGTTTTTTGGTCTTTGGGCGCCGCCGCAATCGCGATAGTTCTTGGAACGCTTTTCCCGGCCGAGATTTTTGAAGGAAGCGGGAGGCTTTTTGCCCTGCGCCACTCGCTGGGCCAATTAATCAACTGGAATGTTTTGATGATTTACGTCGGCTCGATGATAATCGCCGCGCTTTTCATTTACTCAAAGGCGCCGTCTAGGGTCGCCGACTCCATCATTAAATTTTCGCCCAGCACTGGAATCGCGATTGTATTGATTTTGGCCATGACTGGAATCATTTCAATTTTTGTGGAGAACGTCGCGACCGTTTTGGTTATGGCTCCAATCGCGCTGGCTCTTTGCAAAAAGTTAAAGTTGAATCCTACAAGCTTTATGATCGGCTTGGCGGTAATGTCAAACCTTGAAGGAACCGCCACTCTTGTCGGCGACCCGCCTTCCATGATTTTCGCGTCGTTTGCCGGCTACACCTTTAACGACTTTTTTGTTCACGGCGGCCGCATTTCTATATTTTTCTTTATCCAAATGGGCTTGCTTGTGGGCTGCGTTTTCTTTTACTTTATTTTTAGGAAGGCAAGGGAAAAGATTGAGGTTGAGGAAACAAAAGTCGTTTCGCTTTTTCCGACCGCGCTTTTGCTTTTGATGATTTTTGGCCTGGCCGCGATTTCGTTCCTAAAAATTGAATTTGCCTTTGCCTCAGGCGGCTTTGTCCTTGCTCTTGGAATCATTGGCCTTGCTTGGCATTTTTTGTCGCAAAAAAAGACTTTCGGCGAAATTTGGGAATTAGTCAAGGGCTTGGACTGGGAGACGATTTTCTTTTTGATCGGAATCTTTGTCGTCGTGGGAGCGTTAAGCGAGTCCGGCTTGCTTTTGGATTTCGCCAATTTCTTGTCTAGGATTACGGGCGGAAGCAAGCTGGGCGCCTTTATTTTGATTTTGCTTGTTTCTATAATCCTTTCCGGCTTTATTGACAACGTTCCATACATAATCGTAATGCTTCCCGTGGCCGCAAGCCTGGCCAAATCTGCCGGCATCGCGCCTGAATTGTACATGTTCGCGCTTTTGGTCGGCTCTTGCTTGGGCGGAAACTTGACGCCTTACGGGGCCAGCGCCAACGTCGTTGCTATGGGCATTGTAAAAAAAGAGGGCCAGCCGATGAATTTCGCCTCTTGGCTAAGGCTTGGCTTGCCCTTTACGCTTTTGACCACAGGCGCCTCCGCCTTGCTTTTGTGGTTCGTCTGGGCCTAATCCGCTCGTGTTTTTGTTTGAGTGACTGTGACCGTTTTTTCGAGCGGTCCCACCGCGTCCTTTGGACGCTGCCTTTGGCCGCCTAATTGAATAAAACGCCGCAATTTACTATAATGAATACCCTATGTTTACGCTGAATTTCGCGTTTAAAAATATCATTTCGCGCAAAAGTTCTTGGGTGATTATCCTTTTTATCGCCTTTTCAATCGCCGTTTTGGTTATGGCAAACGCGGTTTTTGACGGAACAAAGTCGGGAATAGAAAAAACATTCAGCCAAAACTTTACGGGCGACATCGTAATCCGGCCCAAAGCGCAGTTTCCGATGAGCTTGTTTGGCGACGAAACTCCTGTCACCGGCAATTTGAGCGAGCTTCCGCAATTGATTCCCTATGCCGATGTTTATGAAAGCGTTTTAAATTCAGGATTCGTAAAGCAAGCCGTTCCGCAGATTACGGGGCAGGCTGTCCTGCGCTTTGGCGACCACAACTTTGGCGCTTATTTTTTTGGAGTTGACGGCCAGGACTACGTTCGGCTTATGCCTGGAATAAAAATCTTGCAAGGACAGCCGTATTCAGCCGAAGAGAACGCTTTGATGCTTTCAAAAGCGATGGTCCAAAAAATCAAGGACGACTACGATGTTTCGCTTGAGGTTGGCGACCAAATTCAGCTGGCGGCTTTTACCGGCTCTTCCTACACTTTAAGGGCGGCCACTTTGAGCGCGGTTTACGAATACGCCGTTCACAATGACTTGCAAGACAAAATACTTTTGATAAACCCCGACATTCTTAGGCCTCTTATCGGATTGAATTCCACCGAAATCGACGCAAGCCTTTTTACCCAAGACAATTCCGGCTTGCTTGAAAATTTGGACGAAGGCGGAATCGACGGCTTGTTCGGCGAATGCGAAGACTTTGATTCCGGCGAGCTTTTTGACGGCGGCGATTTTGCCCAAGAATCCGAGCAAGCCCAAGAAGCGGCGGCGCAAACGGATGACAAGCCGGAGCAAGTCAGCGAAGAGACGATTTGGAACTACATTGTTTGCTCGGCCGCGCCCGGCGTTTCGGTCCGGCGCGCGATTCGCAGGTTGAACAAAGAATTCGCCAAGCGCGAATGGCCCGTCCAAGCCGTAGACTGGCGCGCCGCCGCGGGAATGGCCGCCCAATACATTTACTGGATGCGCCTGATTTTTAACATCGGCCTTATAATCATAATCGGAACCGGCTTTATCATCGTAAACAACACGCTTGTAATCGCGGCGCTGGACCGTTCCAAAGAAACAGGAGCGCTTAGGGCGATTGGCGCCGGCCGCCGCTTTATCGCGCTGGAATACCTTGCCGAAACATTGATGCTTACAATCACCGCGGGAATTTTGGGCTGCGTTTTGGGCGTTGTCGGAAATTCATTTTTGTCAAACGGATCGATTCATTTTAGCAACACATACTTGGTGCAGCTTTTTGGCGGCGACACTTTGCGCGCCGTTGTCCGCTTGCCCAACATTTTAAGCGGAATGGCCTTGTCGCTTGTTTTGGCGGTTGTCGCTTGGATTTATCCTGTTAGAATCGCCTTGAACACAAGCCCTGTCGCCGCGATGGAGGCAGTCCGATAATGAAAAGCCTTTACTTTAATTTTGCGATAAAGTCTTTGATAAGCCGCGCCAAGCAGTACCGTTCGCTTTTTTCGGTTTGCGCGGTTGGCGTTTGCGTAATGCTTTCTGTCTTGATGATCACGGACGGAATGATTGATTCAATGACAGAAAAAACGCGCCAGTATTACGGCGGCGACTTTATGGTTTTGAGCGACGACGAATATAGTTCCGCCGGCTCAAGGGAAAAGGTCAAGGCCGCCCTTAAAGAAATCCTTCCTGCCAACACGGAAGTTTCGTTCCGCTACAAAAAAGATTCAGGCGACAAGAGCCTTTTCTTTGAAGGCGTGAGCGTAAAGCAGCGTTCGATACAGGGCGTTTATTTTTCGGACGAAAAGGAACTGTTTAAAAAATTCAATTTTGTTGAAGGCGGAATAGAGGAAAGGGCCAGCCGCGACGGACTTTTGCTTTCGCAGCCGGCCGCCGAAAAGCTTGGCGTCCACATCGGCGACGACGTGATCCTCTTGCTTGAAAGCAAGGCTGGAAACCAGAACACTGTGAACCTTGTCGTCACCGGAATTTTTCAGGATTCAAGCGTTTTTGGAATGTACACCTCTTACATTGACTACGACGCCCTTATGGCCGGCCTTGGATATGTCGGCGAGGACGACGGAGAGCCGCCGGTTGACAAGATTTGCGTCTACTATCCCAACGGAACGCCCGGCAAAAGCGAATTGGCCCGCGTTCAGGCTGAGTTGGAAAAGCGCCTTGAAATGTTCCCCTTGTCGTATGACAAATCGGACTGGCAGGATTACGAAGTTCCGGAAGGAAAGGAAATCTACGCGCTGGTTCCCTTGATCGCCAACGTTTCCGACTTGCAAAAGCTTTCGATGGCCTTGCGCGCTATTGTCGCCTTGATTGTCGTAATGCTTGTCGTGATAATTTCTGTCGGCATCTCAAGCACCTTTAGGGTAATCGTTCTAAAGCGCGCCGTGGAGAGCGGAACTTTCCGCGCCTTGGGAATGAAGCCAAGCGGCCTTATGCTGCTTTACTTTACCGAGATTTTGCTTTTGCTTGTTTCCGGCTCGTTGACGGGATTTGCGGCCTCGCTTGCAATCGTAAAAATCGCGTCGGTCTACAACCTTTCGTTTGTGTCCGGCTTTGACTTGTTCTTGACCGGCGGGCGCTTGGCGCCGGTTTTGTACGCGTCCGAAGCGGGCTTTTTGCTGGCCGTTATTTTCGTAACCACATTGGGAGCCGTGTTGTTTACATTGCGTAAGTTAGTTCACATCAGTCCTGTGGGCGCGCTTGCGACAGTCGCTTAACAGCGAAGAAAAACTTGTTGAATGTATAGGAGTTTATATATGAAGAGGATTATTACGGCTTTGCTCGCTTTTGCCGCGCTTTCGGCGCCCTTTTTTGCCCAAAGCGTTCCCATGGACCAGGCCAAGGAAATTTTAAAGAAAGTCGACCAAAACACGGCTTATTTTGGAACTGATTTTACGGGCGAATACGTTCTTGTGCAGGAAAAGCCCGGCCAGGGAAACAGCATCACAAGCGCGATTATGTACCGCCGCGACTCAAAGTCCATGTGCACTATTCGCATTACGGGGCCTGACGCCGACAAGGGCAAGGGCTACGTTCAGTTTGACAAAAACATTTGGTTTTACGACCCTTCCAACAAGCAGTTCACTTTTACCGCTCCCAAGGACAAGTTCCAGGACACAAACGTGAACAACAGCGATTTGCGCCCCCAGCATTATTCCGAGTATTACGAAATAGAAAGCGCGGAATACGTTACCCTTGGAAAGCTTGACTGCGTTTGTTTTACCTTGAACGCTACAAAAAAGGCGTCCAACGAAGTCGATTATCCCAAAATAAAGCTTTGGGCCACAAAGGACGACTGCCTTACCCGCAAGCGCGAGGACTACAGCCTTTCGGGCCAGCTATTGCGCGTAAGCGCCATCCCCAGCTACCAAAAGGTGGAAGGCCGTTCCGTTCCGTCAAAAATGGTAATCCAAGACCGTTTGCGCGGCCAAAAAATCAATGGAAAGATCAAGTACGAAAGCACCCAGATAACGGTGTCGAATGTGTCTTTTCAAAAGTTGGGAGATGTTGTATACTCTAAGCAATATCTCGAAAATATGAGCCTTTAGATGAATAAAAGTTTTAACTGTTCAAACATAAGGCGGGTCTTTGCGCTCGCCTTTTTTTTCTCTCTTTTCCTTGTTTTTGGAGCGCGGGACTTTTTGGCGCAAACGTATGTCACCAACAACGGAATCATCATGGAGAAAGTCGCCGACGAAGACGTGCAGCAGGCGGAACGGTTGAACGAAGAGGCCGAGCTTGAGGACGAAAAGGAGCGCGAGCGCCTTGCGGAAATCTCGGAAGAAGAAGAGGAAGTTGAGGAATCCGACGACATCGACGAGCTTTTTGGCGACGACGCGGAAGGCGACACCGAGCATGCCGTAAACACACCCACAACAGAAATCGTAAAGGTTGACGCAAAGAACAAGCCCGTTGAATTTAGCGGAGAGTTGAACGCGGAGTTGGGCGGCTACGTTTGGTTTGAGCCTTGGGAAAAGACAAAGCCGCTTGCCGTGTTCAACAATATATTAAAATTCATCGGCCGTCCAAGAAGCGACTTTTACGTCTACGGCTCCTTCTTGACGCAATTTCCGCAAATGGACTTTGGCGTTTACGAGCTTTACTTTGACTACACTTTGTTTGGAACGGCCGACATAAGCGCCGGCAAGCGCGACATTTCTTGGAGCCTTTCAAGAATGTTGACCACAAACATTATTGACGAAAAGTGCGCGGTAATCACTTCCGAAGACGCCGCCAATAGGCCAAAAAGAAAAACCACTGACTCAAAATTCACTTTGATAACGACGGTTCCATTTTTGTCATACTGTTCGGTAAAGGCCTTGGCCCAATACGAAAGCAACGCGATGGAAACCGAAATGCCGGACTATGTTTCGGTGGCGGGAAAGTTTGAGGTGAACTTTGGAAGCTTTTCGGCAAGCTTGCTTGGAAAGCGCTGGGCAAAGGCCGACGCGAATGGATATGATCCCTGTTTTGGAATGGAGCTTTTTTCCAGCATCCTTGGACAGAATTCAAACTTGTTCATTCAATGCTTGACGCACTTTTCTCCGTCCTCGCACAATTTGACCCGCGCAAAGTGGACTACCGGCATTTACAAGTATTTTGAAAACCCCGTCATGCTGGGCCTTTCGTTTGAGTACCAGGGAATTTGGGGCAGGGAAGAAAAGGCCAACGGTTCGAGTGTCGGCCAGTTCAAAGGCCTCCAGCACTTGTTCGCCGCTGAGATCGGTTGGTCGCGCTTTATCTTTGACAAAAAATGGACTTTTGGCTGCAAATGGTTCCACGACACAGGGAACAATTACGGCACCGTTTTCCCTGTCGTAGTAATTGAATCAATCCTTCCGCACTTGGACTTTAAGACAACCGCTCCGATATATTACGGAAGCCAAAAAAAGTACGGCCTTGTCTTTGAGGTGGTTCTGAACTTAAAGTATTAGTTGCTTTGCGCGCCGCGGGGCCAAAAACGGCCTAGTTGTTTGCGTAATCCTGGCCGGTCACGACGCCGTCCTTGATGTGGATTACGTGGTCGCTCATGCTTACGATTTTTTGGTCGTGGGTGGAGAATACAAAAGTTGTGTTCAATTCTTTATTGAGCTTTTTCATCAATTGCAGGATTTGGTCGCCGTTCTTTGAGTCAAGGTTTGCGGTCGGCTCGTCGGCCATGATTACGGGAGCCTTTGTGCTAAGGGCGCGGGCGATGGCTACGCGCTGGCGCTGGCCGCCTGAAAGTTCGGCGGGCTTGTGGTTTTTCCAATCGGTGAGGCCGACAGTTTCTATCAAGTAGTCAACCCATTCGGCGGCCTCTTTTGTTCCCATCGCGCGGCTTTGCGGAAGGCGGCCAAGCTTTAAGGGAAGCTCCACGTTTTCGCGGACGTTTAGGACTTGAATCAAGTTGAAGTTTTGGAAAATAAAGCCAAGGTTAAGGCGGCGCAATTCCGTCATGTGGCGGTCTAGGCTGGAAGGAATTGACTTAAGGCCGGCCAAGTTGCGGTCGCCGTAGACGTCGGTTCCGTCCACGATAATTTTTCCGCTTGTGGGCAAGTCTATGAGGCCCATCAAGTTAAGAAGGGTTGACTTTCCGCTTCCTGAAGGGCCGGATACGGACGCAAATTCGCCTGCGTTGATGGAAAAGGTCGCCTCTTGAACGGCGTTGACCGAAATTTTTCCCATTTGATAGATTTTGCTGACGTTTTGCAGTTCCAATATAGCCATAGACCTTCATATTATCAGTTTTGCTGAATTTGTTCAATACTTGAAACAATCCCCCGATTTTGATAAAATAGATTAATTATAACTTAATGAATTTGGAGTAATTTATATGGCTAACCAAACAGGACACGAATGCACTTTGGACAAAATCATTTCTTTGTGCAAGCGCAGGGGATTTGTATATCAGGCTTCGGAAATTTACGGCGGCCAGGCCGGCGCGTGGGATTACGGCCCGTTGGGCGTAAACTTTAAGCGCAACATTCAAAACGAATGGTGGCATTACATGACCCAGCTTCGCGACGACGTGGTTGGCCTTGACAGCGCGATTTTCCAGCACCACAAGACTTGGGTAGCCAGCGGCCACGTGGCGCACTTTAGCGACCCGATGATCGACTGCACCGAATGCAACGCCCGCTTCCGCGCCGACCAGTTGATTGAAGACTACTGCCATTCCCACAACGAAACTACGGACAAGCCCGTTGACACGATGAGCCACGAAGAGATGAAGGCCTTTATCGACGCCAAAATCAACTGCCCCACTTGCGGAAGCAAAAACCGCAAGTACACCGACGTCCGCGAATTCAACCTTATGTTCAAGACATACCAGGGCCCCGTGGCCGACGACTCGCACTTGATTTACCTCCGCCCAGAGACTTGCCAGGGCATTTTCACAGACTTTAAGAACATCGTTCAGTCTTCAAGAATGAAGCTTCCCTTTGGCGTGGCGCAGGTTGGAAAATCGTTCCGCAACGAAATCATCTTTAAGAACTTTATTTTCCGCACTTGCGAATTTGAGCAGATGGAAATGGAGTACTTCTGCAAGCCGGGAACTGACGACGGAATCTTTGAAGATTGGCGCAAGTACCGCTGGGCCTTCTACCTCAAGTACGGCATCGCCGAAAAGAACTTGCAGTGGCACCACCACGACAAGTTGGCCCACTACGCCAAGGACGCTTACGACATTCAGTACAACTTCCCGATCGGCTTTGAGGAAATCGAAGGCATCCACAACCGCACCGACTTTGACCTTTCGCAGCACACAAAGACAAGCGGAAAGGACATGGGCTACATCGACCAGGAAGACGGAAACAAGAACTACACGCCGTATGTCATCGAAACTTCGGCCGGCTTGAACAGAAACTTCTTGGCCTTTATGTGCGAAGCCTACGAGGAGCAGAACGTAGGAAAGGACGGAGCGGAAGACTACCGCACTGTATTGCACTTGCATCCCAAGTTGGCTCCGATAACAGTGGCCGTTCTTCCTTTGATGAAAAAGGACGGACTTGCCGAGCGCGCCAAGGAAATCCAGCACACTCTCAAAGAAGAGTTCGCCACTGACTTTGACGTTTCTGGAACGGTTGGCAAGCGCTATCGCCGCCAGGACGAAGTCGGAACTCCCTTCTGCGTCACAATCGACTACGACACAATTACAAAAGATTCGCCCAACTACGACACCGTCACAGTTCGCGACCGCGACAGCATGGACCAGGAGCGCGTAAAGGTAAGCGAATTGACCGCCTACATCCAAAACGCAATCCGCAACTACAAGCCGGTTCAGCGCTAATTTTGGCCGGACGCTAAGATGGACTACGTAGGGTTGGGAAAATCAAATCTATTGGCAAGCCGCGTCGGCTTTGGCGCGATGTCCCTAAAGGACATCGAAAGCGAGGAAGACGCGGCGATTCTCATTCACAAGGCTTACGACGCGGGTGTGAATTTCTTTGACATTTCGCACACCGTTCCCGAAAGCGAAAAGCGCCTTGGCGCCTGCTTGCACGGAATCCGCCAAAACGTAATTCTTAGCACAAAGGCTTGCGTCCTTGACGCGCGCGGTCTTGCCGAGGATTTGGAAGCATCCCTTGACGCTTTGCAAACCGATTACGTGGACTTGTTCCAATACGAAGTTGACGAAAAAGGCTTGGCCGACTTTGACGAGATTTGCGCGCAAATGAAAAAGTTGCAGGAACGAAAAAAAATCCGCCACTTTGGCCTTGCCACGGAAAATTTGGAAATCGCGCAAAAGGCTTTGGACTTTGGACTTTTTGAAACCCTTCAAGCTCCCTTTAACATGTTGATTGACGGAGAAGGCGAGCGGCTTGCAAAAGAGGCGGCCCAAAAAGACATTGGCTTTGTCGCGATGAAACCACTTTACGGCGGCCTGGTGCAAAACACGCCGCTCGCCTTGGGCTACCTTTATCAATTTGAAAACGTCGTTCCCCTTTGGGGCGTCAGAAACCTTGAAGAGCTGGAACAGATTCTTTACTTTAACGACCATCCGCCTGTAATCGACGAACAGTTTAAGGCTGAGGTTGAGAACGTGCGCGCGTTTTTTAACTAAACTGTCGCAAGCCAAAAAAACGCGGCGGCCGGCAGTCGGCGGCCGACAATCGGCTACTCGTCTTCGCTTATTCCCAACGATTTTAGAACGTCGGAAACTTCTTGCTGGTTCAAGACGCGGACGACTTTGTTTGAGGCTTCGTCCGTTTGCACGGTGCGGGGATCGCCGTCCGCCGCTTTTTCGCCAAGGATTTGCGCGACTGGGTGTTTGGGGTCGTCTTGGTTTACGTCGGTGATTTGCGCGATTTTTCCGTTGGCCAAGTAAACGTAAACGCCGATCGGGAAAATTGAGAACGAGTAAAGCAGGGCTTTGATTACGTTTTCGTCGTACTGCTTGCTTGAGTTGCGCAAAATTTCCAGCATCGCTTCGTACTTGGGGCGGGCGCTTCTGTAATGGCGAGGAGCGGTGATCGCCTCAAAGGCGCAAGCGACCGCGATGATTTTTGCGTAGGTGGAAATATCGTCAGTGGCGATGTGGCGCGGATAGCCCGAGCCGTTCTCTTTTTCGTGGTGTTCCAAAACGGCGCGCTGGATTGGCAGCGTAAAGCCGACTTCCTTAAGCAATTCATAGCCAAGAATCGGATGGCTTGCAAGCTTGGCTTTTTCTTGCGGCTGCAATTTTTTGTCCGTTATGTAAAGTTGGGGCGGCAGGCGCAACATTCCGATTTCGTGCAAAATGCAAGCCTGGCCCAATTCTATCATTTGGTTGAACTGCAAGCGCAGCCTTGTGCCGATTGTCAAAGCGATTACGGTTGAGCGCATCGCGTGGTTGACCAAGAATTTTTTGTCGGTTTGTTTGGAACCTGGATTTATGCGCAGCACAAAGCGGCGGTTTTCGCGGACAAAAATTATAAGCTCTTGAACAACCTTTGCCAATTGTTCCCTGTCGATTTCCTTGTGGGTTGAATAATGGGTGTAAAGGCTTTCTATGTAGTCGGAATATTCTTTGTAAACCTTGTGGGTCATTTCCAAGCGCGAGGATTCCGTGTTGAGCGTTTGGATCAACTTTGCGGCGTTTTGAAGGCTGCTCTTTAGCTCGTTGGCTTTTTCCATGCGCTCTTTGGCGCGCTCGGCGTCCTCTTGCTGGGTTTCCAGAATAAGGTCTTCTGCCGATTGATTTATTATTTCTTTGTCGTTTGTTCCTTCGTCAATGGTTCCGTCGCAAGAAACGGATGTAAAGCCCCAAGTTACAAGTTCTTTTATAAGCTCTTGAGTTACAGGAAATCCCTTCCCCAAAACGAGGAATTGTTTGTCGAGAATAAGATGGTCTGTAAAAATCAGCGCGGGTTTTAGGGCGTTGACCTCAAAATTATTCATCGTTACTTTTTTCCTTTGCAAAAAAAAAGTTGGAAACTTCACACAGCCTCCAACTTTGATGCATTATCAGTTCATACAGGCGTCTGGATGTCGTTACGTCTGTATTAATGAACTCGTTACATTTATATTGTCGGAAACCGATTGTAAAAGTTTAGCAGATTTTCAAAAAATCTTCAATTGATTTTGCCAATTCTGTGTATATGATTTTGCTTTTCGCCGCATTGGCCTGAACGGGGTTTTGCGGGAAATTTTGGGCGGCAAAAAGCCGCTCCAGCTGCCTTTGGGTGGGGAAAACAAGCGCGGCGATGTTTTTGGCGTCGCTGCCCATAATTTCTTGGTCGATGGCGTCCAGTTCGCCGATGCGTTTGGCGGCCCGGCTGTCGCCGCAAAGAATGTCGTTGCAAAGGGCGATTCCCTTTTTGGAAAGCGAGTCGATTTTGTTAAGGCCGCCCTTTAGCTCTTGCAAGACTTGGCCAAACTTTTCTTTGTCGTAAAGGCTGGCGGCGGAACGTTGGGCGCGGCCAAAGAAGGCGGCTTTTTCTTCCTCAATTTTTGGCTTTTTTAGAAAGTCTTGGACGGAACGGAATTCAACGCCGCTAATCGCAAGGCCTTTGTTTGAAAAGGAATAGGTCTTTGTCGCCGGCGAGGCTGCGATCGCGTTTTCAAACCACCAGGCAAAAAGCTTCATTCGCTCGTCGGTGATGATTGGCTTTCCTTGGCCGTCGACGCCCTTTTGGTTTTTGGCGGAGAATAGGAGGCGGGCGCTTTGAAGTTCGGCGGGATTAAGGCGGCGGGATGAATTGTGGGCGGCCTCTTCAAAAGCGCTTCCTTTTATGTGCGTCTGCTTGTCTGGGTAGCCCAAGTCAAGGCCTGCGACAAAAATCTCTTTGGCTCCGACGGCGCGCGCAAAGTCCCATGCGCTTGTGGCCACCGACCCGCCCGACGCCAGCGCTCCTTTTGGGCCCAGCCGCCCTTCGAAAAATTTTCCTAGCGGAAAAAGAGAAGACATCAAGACAATTTGCTTGCAGTCAAACCTAAAGGCGCTTGGATAGGAGGCTCCTTCCGCCACCAAAATCGATCGCGGCGAAGAAAGGCCGGCCAAGTGCCGCCAAGCCCAATACTGCGGGTCAGTCAAAAAAACAAAGTCTGGCTGGACGCCGGCCTTTAAACACGCGCGCAAAGCGGTGTCCACCGCGATTGTAACGGCGCGCTCTTGGATTTCCTTTAAGTGTGGAAGAACAGTTTTAAGCGTAGGGCCCGCAGCAAGCAAGACGCAAGGCAGGGCGCCGTCTTGGGCAAAACGCGCGGCTCCAAAAAAACAAGACACGCCCGCACGCTCTTGCATTTGCCTTAAATTGCGCGCGCCGTTCTTTAGCCACAAGCGGCCGAACTTTTCCAAAGTGTTTGTGTTTACTTGCGCTTTGTCTTTGTGCTGCTGGGCGCGCTTAAAGAAGGCGTCAAACCATTCTTGCGCGTGGGCCGTTTGCGATTTTTGCGCAAAGGTTTGGGCCTTTTCAAAGCCGCCCGCGCATTGAACCAAGTTCGCCGCTTGCTCAACGTCGGCGCCGATTACAAAAAAGAGTTTTGGAATTTTAAAAAGGTCTGTAAAATCCAAAGAGGCCAGGGCTGCAAAAAAATGCGGCGGCGACGGTTCTAGGATTACAAAAGTTTTTTGTTCCGCTCCAGGGATTCTCGCGGCGGCGATTGCAAGGTAGCCCAAGCCGATTCCCGCAAAAACAATAATTTCTTTTTCCGAATCTTTTATCGTCGCCGCCGTCCGCTCCGCTTCGGCTTGCGGGTTGTAGGCGGAATGAAGCGGCAAAGAGTTTTGGCTTGCGGTCAAGGCGCCGCTTTTGGCAAGCGAAAAACTATAAAAGGGGAAAGTTTCGTTCAAAAAAGCGGCGCGCTTTTGGTCTTGCGAAGAATCTTGGCTGGCCGCGTTTTGGCCTTGCGATGATTTTAGACTATCTGGAATTTGCGGCTCCAGCATTTGAGCCAAGGCGGCAAAGCGTTCCTTGAACAAGGAAAAATTTTCATTCCATGTAGATGTCAATTTCCATGTTCTCCGTGACAGGCGTTCCCGGCGGCGGCGTTTGCTTTGTTGCCCAGCCGATTCCGTAAATGTTTACCTTTATGTCCTTGCGGTTAAGGAGCGGAAGCAAGTCTTTCTTTGACATTCCCGTAAAGTCGGGGAGCGTTTTTCCAAGCTTGACGCCTTCTTTTGAAGAAATGGAAATGCGGCCGGAGTGGGCTAATGAAGCGGCGTCGCCGCGGCTCATTCCCAAGTGGTCGATGATGGCGTCGGCGGAGTCTTTGATTACAGGCGCTACGATGCGGCTTGCGAAGTTGATGCCGCGCGACTTTTGGATTACGATGTACAAAATGATTTCCGGGTCTTCTACCGGGAACACCGCAAGGACGTCAGACAAAAAGTCAGTGTCGCTGTAGCCGCCGTGTTCGTGGTCGGCCATTTGCGCGGTTCCCGTCTTTACGCCAATCGTTATGTCGCCAAGCGCGGCGCGCCAACCGATGCCTTTTTCGGCGCCGGTCTGCATGCAGCTAAGAATGTAGGCGGCGGTTTCTTCCGAAATCACTTGCTGCTTGCGTTCGGGCTGGTGCTGGAAAACTATGTTTCCTTCGTTGTCCGTTATTTTTGAAATTACCGAAAGTTTTACCGGATGTCCGCCGTTGGACAAAACCGTCGCCGCCTCGATCACTTGCAGGGCGGTAACCGCGACTTCCTGTCCGATTGAAATGGTCATCTTGGAGCGGGCAGACCAAAAGCGGCTGTTCTTTCCGGGAAGCATGCCGGCGCTTTCGCCTGGGAGCTGGACGCCGGTTTTTTGTCCAAAGCCAAATTGGCGCAGTTTTGCAAGAAAGGCGTCCGTGTCCATTCTGTCGGTGATTTGCGCCGTTACATCGTTGCACGATTGCTCCAAGGCGCCGCGCGCCGTTAAGTATCCGTGCTTTGACAAACAGTTGATGTGGACGCGCTCTCCGCTTGTCATAACTTTTTCAAAAACGCGGTCGCAGTAAAAAGATTCGTCCTGCCTAAAAAGGCCCGCGTCGTAGGCCGCCGCGATGCTGAATACTTTGAATACAGAGCCCGGTTCGTAAAAGGTCATCGCGGGCCTGTCGATCGTTTCTTCTATCGTGGCGTTTCCATAATCGTTAAGGTTGGCTTCGGGCAAGCTAAGGTAGGCCAAAATTTCGCCGGTCTTTGCGTAGGCGGCCAAGAGCATTAAGTTGGCGCCTTGCGTGTTTTCCAAAGCCTCGCGGGCGATCTTTTCCAACTTGTATTGCAAGTTGGCGTCGATTGTAAGGTAAACGTTCTTTCCTTGCTCCGGCTTTGTCTCGCCCGCTTTTGCCTGGGGCTGCAAGATCGGCTGCATTGAGTATTCGATTCCGGCCAGGCCTTTTCCGTCGTCGCCCATATAACCGATCAACTGGGAGGCCAAAGTGTTTTCTGGATAAATGCGGCCGGGAATTTTGTCGTAGCTCACCGCGGCCTTGTACTGCTTTTGGTCGGTGATTTTTTTGACGGCCTCGTAAGTGGTGAGGGGCATCTTTTTCTTTATGTAGGCAAAGCGGGAATTTTTCTTTTCCAGCGCTTTTCTTATGATGCCGATGATTTCGTCCTCGCCCATTTCCAAAATGGGAGCCACGTCGCGCGCGAAGTCTTCGGGGTTTTTGATTTTGTGGGGGTTGATTCCCATATGAAAAAAGTTTGTGTCAACGGCAAGCGGCTTTCCGTTTCTGTCAACGATGGAACCGCGTTCCACCGCAGGAGGCTTTTGTGCTATTCTTTCGGGCGCCTTGGCCGACAAGCGCGCGTAGCGAATCAAAATCGCCGCCGTCAGCAAACAGCAAAAAACTGAAAAGACAATTATGCGCCATTTTGGAAAAAAGCCGTTCATTAGAATATTCCCACCAACCAAAAATTATACACGATTTTTGCAAAAAGTTCTAGAGCGCGGCGCGGTTCGGAATCCCTTGCGAGGCTTGAGGCGGGGGGCGTCAATAAACGCGGGCGAGCGCGTTTTTTACGGGGACAAAGCCGTAGTCGCGGGAATCGCGCGAAAGGCTTGCGTTGTCTCCAATGGCCAGAATGTAGCCGGAGGGAACGGCTTTTGTGGTCCACAGCTTGTGGTATTGGAGCGGGGTTAATGGGAAGCTTTGGCCGTTGACTAGAAGGCGATAAGCGTCATTTTGCTCAACGCATTCAAGCTTGTCGCCGGCGGTGGCGGCGCAGCGCTTTACGACCCAGTAATTTTGGTACATGTAAAGGACCGCTTGGCCTGTTTTTGGCTCGTTCCAGTTGAACAATAGTTCCGCCTTAAAGGGGTTTTGCAGGCCGTAGGCCGCTTTGTTGGCCGCGACAACCGTTCCGTCCTTGATCGCCGGCTCCATCGACTGGCCGCGGACCCTGTAAAAGTCCACAAAAAAGGCCTTTGCGACTAGGGCGATTGCCGTTCCAAGCAAGACGCAGAGAAAAATGTTGATTTTCGAGCCCTTATTTTTGTTGTATTCTTCCATTTTTTTTAGAATTGTGGTATAATGGAAATATAATGAATTTGGAAAGTCTTCGCAACAAAATGAGTCCTCTTATGCAATCGTCCTTGCGGTCAAAAATTTTGGCCGCCTTTGTGGCCTCATTCGCTTTTGTCTACCATTTTTCATTTATGTGGGTTTTTTACTCGCTGGGCGTCATTCCGATGTTTTATTTTAACATCGGAAGCACTTTGCTTTTTACAGCCATGGGCGGCTTGGTGATTTCTTGGCGGCCGCGCTTTTGGATGTACGCCGTTTGCTTTTTGGAAGTAGTTGTCCATCAGATTTTGGCGGAATATTACATCGGCGCGCAAACGGATTTTCACTTTTTCATCTTGTTGATGGGAATGGTTCCCTTCATTGTTTTTCCAAGGAATCCAAAGCTTTCGTTTGCGCTCGGTTCGATTTCTTGCGCGATTTTTGTCGCGGTTGAAGTTATGGCGCATTTATTCCCCACGGTGTACGTTCTTGACGAAAAAATTGTTTTTATCATTAGAATGATAAACGTTTCTTTGTTCGCGGTCGTGATTCTGGCCCTTATCACTTTGTTCACGCTTTTCATTTTGTTTGTTGAGAACACGCACGTTTCGGAAATCCACGAGCAGGCGCAAAAAATTCAGAGCCAGAACCAAAAGGTAATCGAAATGCAGAACAACACGATTATCGGAATGGCCAACCTTGTAGAGAACCGCGACGTTGACACCGGCGAGCATGTAAAGAGAACCAGCTTCTACGTAAAAGTTCTTGCGTTGGAAGCGCGCAAGACGCTTGAATACCAGCAGATTTTGACGGACAGGTACATTGAGCTTTTGGTAAAGGCCGCTCCTATGCACGACATTGGAAAGATTGTCGTTCCCGACGCGATTCTTAAAAAGCCCGGAAAGCTTACCTTGGACGAGTTCTTGCAAATCCAGCGCCACACGGTTGAAGGCGCCAGAATCGTTCACGAAGTCCTTGAAGACAATTCTGATCCTGAGTACGTACAGATGGCGGCGGACATCGCGCTTTGCCACCATGAAAAGTGGAACGGCTCAGGCTACCCGCAGCAGTTGAGCGAATACGACATTCCGGTTTGCGCGCGCTTGATGGCGCTGGCGGACGTCTTTGACGCTTTGGTTTCTTTGCGCTGCTACAAGGAGCCCTTCTCTTGCGACGAGGCCTTCAAGATTATTCAAGAGGCCTCGGGCAAGCATTTCGATCCTGTCTTGGTTGACTGCTTCTTAAGAATTCGCGACAAGATCGAAGACTACATCAAGTTGAACCATATTCAGTGACGTCAATTTTTTTCGCGCTTAAAAAAGCTTAGCCTGAGCGCGTTCAGCACCGCAATGAACAAAACTCCAACATCGCCAAAAACCGCCAGCCACAAGTTGGCGATTCCGGGGATAGCAAGCGCCATTATTCCAAACTTTACCAGCAATGAAAGCGCGATGTTTTGCCAAACGACGCGCATTGTCTTTTTTGCGATTTTTATCGCGGCCGGAATTTTGTTCAAGTCGTCGTTCATTATGACAACGTCGGACGCTTCGATCGCCGCGTCGCTTCCAAGCGCTCCCATCGCGATTCCAACGTCGGCGCGGGCCAAGACAGGCGCGTCGTTGATTCCGTCTCCGGCAAACAAGGTTGGGCCTTGCGCGATAAGCTCTTCAACGCGCTTAACTTTGTCTTCGGGCAAAAGCTCCGCGGCGACTTGGTCAACGCCCAAGGCTTTTGCGGTGGACTCGGCCACAAGGCTTGCGTCTCCGGTAAGCATGACGGTTTTCTTTACGCCAACTTTTTTAAGGGCGGCCAAAGCGTCGCGGCTCGCTTCTTTTATTTTGTCGGAAATGACTATGTGGCCTTGGTAAACCTTGTCCACCGCAACGTGAACTATCGTTCCAACGTCTTCTTTTTGGCAGGGCGTTATGCCTTGAACGCCAAAGGCGGCCATCAACTTTAAGTTTCCGGCCAAAACTTCTTGTCCTTCTATCTTTACGCAGATTCCTTGGCCGCGGATTTCTTGTATGTCCTTGAGCGCGAGGCTGTCGCACTTGGGGCAGTGGTGGGCAAGCTTTAGCGATTTTGAAATCGGATGCTCGGAATATTTTTCGGCGTGCGTTGCGATCGCGATCAATTCCTCTTGGCTGATTTTAGCGTCGGGGCTGGGATGAATTTCATTGACCACAAAAACGCCTTGGGTCAAAGTTCCCGTCTTGTCAAAGGCCGCGATTTTTGCGCGCGACAAAAGTTCGATGTAATTGCTGCCTTTAATCAAAATGCCTTTGCTTGACGCCAATCCGATTCCGCCGTAAAAGGAAAGGGGAACGGAAATGACCAAAGCGCAGGGGCAAGAGACGACCAAGAACATAATCGCGCGGTAAATCCATGTTGACCATTGCGCGTTTGCGAATATCGGCGGAACGATGGCCACCAATGCCGCGGCAAGACAAACAAGCGGCGTGTAAACTTTTGCAAAGCGGGTGATGAATTTTTCGGCATGCGCTTTTTTGTCCGCCGCGTCTTCGACCAATTCCAAAATGCGGGAAACGCTGGACTCTTCCGCGCTCTTTGTCACCTTGACGGTTATCAGGCCCTGTTGGTTCACAAAGCCGGCCATTACGATCGAGCCGCTTGTGATTTGGCGGGGAACGCTTTCGCCGGTCAAGGCGCTGGTGTCTACAAAAGAATCGCCTTCGATTACCGTTCCGTCAAGCGGAACGCGCTCGCCGGGCTTTACTTGGATTGTGTCGCCGACTTGGACTTCTTCCGGCTTGACTTGGACAAAGGCTCCGTCGCGGAGGACAAAGGCCTTGTCCGGCCGCAAGCCCACAAGGCTTTGGATTGAGTCGCGCGACTTGTCAACCGCGTAGTCTTCAAACCATTCGCCGACTTGGTAAAAAAGCATTACGGCGACCGCTTCTGGGTATTCGCCAATGGCGATGGCGGCGATCGAGGCGACGGCCATCAAAAATTGCTCGTCGAATATTTGTCCGCGCGAAATGTTTTTTATGGACGAAATCAAAACGTCCTTTCCGCAAAGCAAGTAGGCGGCGGCAAACAAAAGAAGCTTGGCCGCGTTAAAAATTGCCGGGGCTTGCGTCACGTCGGAAAGGCGAGAGGTAAAGGCGCGTTCGGCCCCGGGTATGCGCTCCAAAAGAAGCGCGACGACAAAGAGGCCTGCGGCTACGATTATTTTTTTGAGGCCGCCTTCTTCCTCGCCGTGTTCGTGGTCATGGTCATGTCCGTGGCAGCAGCAGTGGCCGCCGTGTTCATGCTCTTCGTGGTGATGCTCGTGGTTGTGTTCATGTTCGTGATCGTGGCAGTGACAACTCATAATTCTTTTTCTCCTACTCGTTTACGTGATCAAGGCCTTGGCTCAAAATTGAAGCGACGTGAGTGTCGGCGAGGGAATAAATGCTAAGCTTTCCGTCGCGTTCGGCCTTGATAAGGCGGCTGGTTTTTA
This sequence comes from Treponema sp., assembly GCA_045131275.1. Lineage (GTDB taxonomy): Bacteria > Spirochaetota > Spirochaetia > Treponematales > Treponemataceae > Treponema_D. The sequence continues at coordinate 9,651 of JBGUQT010000057.1, read as the reverse complement.
GAATCCGCAGCTGGTGGCTAATCGCCGATTGGGTCATGTTGAGGGCCGCCGCTATTTCGTTGACAGACCGTTCGCCCTCCAAAAGGGTAAAAAGTATTTTTATCCGCGTTGAGTCGCCGAAAATTTTGAAAAGTTCGGCCAAATCAATCAGCGTGTTTTCGTCCGGCGTTGCAGCCGCTTTTTTTGCCATATCCGCCTCCTTGCGCGTTTGTTACAAGCAAACATATGAACAAATGTTCATATGTTTGTAGTGTAAGGCGCGATGGGGATTTTGTCAAGCGCTTCGCGCTTGTTGCGTAAGTGGAAATTTTTGACGTTTGCGCTCACGCGCAGAGGCATCAACCCCTTCGGACTTGTTGCGTAATAGGAAGTTATTGCCAGTCCGCGCGGAGCGCGCTATCATTCCCTCATGGACAAAAAAATCGAAATCCGCCTTGCGACGATCGCGGATTATGACGGAATATTGGAATTGTGGAACAGCGAGGAGCAAAGCCGCCGCGCAATGAATCCTGTTGACGACAGCCGCGAGGGAATCGATCGCTACATGAAGCGCAACCCAAACACTTGCTTTGTTGCGACGCTAAAGGACGGGTCGGGAGACGCGGCTCAAATAATCGGGGTTATTCTTACAGGCCACGACGGAAGGCGCGCGATAATCCACCATATGTGCGTTCACCCGGACTTTCGCCGCGGGGGAATAGCCGCCCAGCTTGTCGCCAAGGCCGAAGAAGCCTTGCGCGCGGAGGGCATAAACAAGATTTTTGGGCTAGTTTTTAAGGACAACGAGGCTGCCAACGCCTTTTGGGAGCGTCAAGGCTACACGCTGCGAACAAACCTCAATTACCGCAACAAAAGCTTGAACGCCGCCGTTCCGCAAGGGGAATAAAATGGCCGCAAAGTTTTCCACCGTTCCTGTGGAAAATTTTGTTGAAATTTGTGGAAAATTTGTTGAAACAAAACTTGTCAATACCTATTCGTTTGTCAATTAAAAATAAAATTAGCGGAAATCCGTTTTTCCGTTTTGTAAATCTTTATAATATAAAGAATTAAAACTGTCAATAACAAATATAACAGATTTTGGCTAAATTGCGGTTTTACAAAGAAATAAAAATTTATAAAAAAATTTTCAACTTTTTATGTGGGAAAATTGTGGAAAATTCCGCTCCCCCCCGTTGAAAACAAGGCGGCAAGCGATATTTCCTCTAGCAAAATCACGCAAACCGTGATAGAATATTCTATTATGGAAAAGAAAAACGCTTGGCTAAAGTACGACAATACAAAGCAGGTTATGGACTTTGCGGAGGATTACCGCAATTTTATCTCCAAAAACAAGATTGAACGCGAATGCGCGGCTTTTTTTATCCAGCAGGCCCGCAAAGACGGCTACATTTCGCTGGAAGAGGCCCGTTCCAAGGGCAAAAAGCTAAAATGCGGCGACAAGGTTTACGCAAGCGCGATGGGCAAAATCGTGGCCCTTTTCCAAATCGGAAAAAAGCCGCTTGAAGCCGGAATGAACATTTTGGGCGCGCACATCGATTCGCCCCGTCTGGACATAAAGCAAAATCCCCTTTACGAGGACAACGGCCTGGCTCTTTTGGACACCCACTATTACGGCGGAATCAAAAAGTACCAGTGGGTCACGCTCCCCTTGGCGCTGCACGGAGTTGTGGCTAAAAAGGACGGAACGGTTGTAAACGTCGTAATCGGCGAGGACGGCAAGGAAGGCGTTTTGGGCGTAAGCGACTTGCTGATCCATCTTAGCGCCGACCAGTTGGAAAAGCGGGGCAACAAGGTTGTGGAAGGCGAGGCGCTTAACATTTTGGTCGGAAGCATTCCGCTAAAGGCCGCGTCATCCAAGTCCGCCGCTTCCAAAGACGGAAAGGACGGCGCCGCGAAAAATCCCGTAAAGGAAAACATCCTTAAAATTCTCAAGAAAAAATACGGCATCGATGAAGAGGACTTCTTGAGCGCCGAGCTTGAAGCCGTTCCCGCCGGCGAGGCCAAAAATTACGGTTTGGACAACTCTATGATTATGGCTTACGGCCAGGACGACAAGGTTTGCGCCTACCCGTCGTGGCGCGCGATCCAAGGCTTGCCCAAGACCGAAAGAACCGCCGTTTGCCTTTTGGTTGACAAAGAGGAAATCGGCTCTGTGGGCGCCACTGGAATGCATTCGCGCTTTTTTGAAAACGCCGTTGCCGAAGTTTACGAGCTTTGCGGCGGATACAGCGAACTTGCCTTGCGCCGGGCGCTGGCCAATTCCAACATGCTCTCCAGCGACGTAAGCGCCGCCTTTGACCCCAACTACCCGGACGTTATGGAAAAAAAGAACGCTTGCTTTTTTTGCCATGGAATCGCGCTCAACAAGTTCACCGGCTCGCGTGGAAAGAGCGGCTCCAACGACGCCAACGCGGAATTTGTCGCCAAGGTCAGAAAGATTTTTGACGACGCGGACGCTTCGTTCCAAATATGCGAGCTTGGAAAAGTTGACCAAGGCGGCGGCGGAACGATCGCCTACATTATGGCCAACTACGGCATGAACGTTATAGACAGCGGCGTCGGCGTCTTGAACATGCACGCTCCTTGGGAAATAACAAGCAAGGTTGACATTTACGAATCCTTTAAGGGCTACCGCGCTTTCTTGCAAAATGCGTAAAGCCGTGTTAAAATAGTGAATATGTTATTTGGTTCGCAGACAATAATATTTTTAATGATCATCGCCGGCGCGCTTTTGATGCAGTGGAACATCATTCGCTACGCCTTTTTCCTTAGCGGAATGAGCGACGTCATTTCGGCGGGCGACAAAAAATCCACGGCTTTGCGCGCCGTGGGCCTGGTGCTTTTAATTTTCTTTTTGCTTGGATACGTTTTTACGGCGCTCTTTGGATCGCCCGACTTAATGATGGGCGGCATCCTTTTTGGCGGAAGCATTTTTGTTTGGATTGTCTTGAACATTATGTTCAATTTGACCGACGTTGTCAAAAACCGAACGCTTGAAATTTCTGAAATGCTTATCGGCGTGATCGAGGCGCGCGACCCCAACCTTAGCGGCCACAGCGTTTACGTCCGCAACCTTACAAAGCTTTTGTACAAGCATTTGCCCTTCTCGCTAAAGGCAAAGATAAATCCTGTAAGCATTGAGTACGCCGCCCTTATGCACGACGTTGGAAAGCTTGCCGTTCCCGAAGCTATTATGAACAAACCGGCCAGCCTTGACGAAGACGAATGGAAGATTATGAAAACCCATCCGGACGCCGGCGTAAAAATGCTTGCTCCTATAAAAACGTTTGACGTAATCATGCCGTGGATCAAGTACCACCACGAGCGCATAGACGGAAAGGGCTACTACGGCCTTAAGGCTCAAGAAATTCCCCTTGAAGCCAAAATCATTTGCATCGCCGACAGCTATTCCGCCATTACGATGAGGCGCGCCTACAAGGACGCAAAGAGCTACGACGAGGCGATCGCGATTCTAAAGGATTGCGCGGGCTTTCAGTTTGACACGCAGCTGGTTGACATATTCGCTTCCATACCAAGGAACGAAGTCGAAGCCTGCATGCCAAAAAACGTTTTTTAAATAATCGATTAACTTTTAGGCAAAAAAAATCCGCTTCGCAAGGAAGCGGATTTTTTTTTAGGTTCTGCCGCTTTGCGGCATTATGTCAAGGAAATTATCCACTTGTCCGCTCGCGCGGACTGTCATTCCCGCGTGAGCGGGAATCCTGTTAGGCTTTGTTCAAGCGGCTCTCAAGGTCGTCCAAAATCTCAGACAATTCCTTGGGAAGGTGCTTTCCAAACTTGGGATAGTGGTTCTCGCGAACGTCCTTAACTTCCTTCTTCCAACCTTCGACATCGACCTTGAGAATCTCAGGCAATGTCTTCTTGTAGTAGTCGGCCAAGCCTTCTGTGTTGATGGCTCCTTCTTTGGGCATAAGTCCGATCGGAGTGTCAACGGCGTTGTCCTTTCCGTCGCAGCGGTCGAAAATCCAAGCCAATACGCGGCTGTTGTCGCCGTATCCAGGCCACATGAATCCGCCAGGAAGGTCGGCGTTGTTTTCGTCCTTGCGGAACCAGTTGACGTAGAAAATCTTGGGAAGCTTGTCCTGGTCTTTGGCAGCCTTGCCAACGTCAATCCAGTGCTGGAAGTAGTCGCCCATGTTGTATCCGCAGAAGGGGAGGATGGCGAACGGGTCGCGGCGAATCTTTCCAACTTCGGCGGCGTTGATTGTAGAAGCGGCTGTGATTTCCGATCCAACGATAGATCCGAGGAACACGCCGTGGTTCCAACTGCGGCTCTGGTGAACGAGCGGAACTGTTGACGGGCGGCGTCCGCCGAACAAGATGGCGCTGATCGGAACGCCTTTGGGATCTTCCCAGTCGCTGGCGATGCAGGGGCACTGCTTGGCAGGAGCCGTGAAGCGGGCGTTGGGGTGGGCCATTTCCTCTCCCTTGGGAGCCTTGTCCTTGGGGAGGGCGTCGCGTGTGTTGCCTTTCCAGTCAACCAACTTGCCCTTTGCGGGATATCCAATTCCTTCCCACCAAACGTCGCCGTCTTCTGTGAGGGCGCAGTTTGTGAAGATTGTGTTCTTTTCGGCAGAGATGAGCGCGTTCTTGTTTGATTCGGCGCTAGTTCCAGGAGCGACTCCAAAGAAGCCGGCTTCGGGGTTGATGGCGTACAAGCGTCCGTCGTCGCCAAACTTCATCCAAGCGATGTCGTCGCCGACAGTCTCGACCTTCCAGCCGGGGATTGTCGGAATAAGCATGGCCAAGTTTGTCTTTCCGCAAGCTGACGGGAAGGCGCCTGTGACGTACTTAACTTCGCCCTGGGGATTTGTGAGCTTAAGGATGAGCATGTGCTCGGCGAGCCAGCCTTCCTTGCGGGCAAGAACAGTGGCGATGCGAAGGGCAAAGCACTTCTTTCCGAGAAGGGCGTTTCCGCCGTATCCTGAACCGTAAGACCAAATGAGTCCTTCGTCCGGGAACTGTGAAATGTATTTGTGCTCAACGTCAGCGCAGGGCCAAATGCCGTTGTCGCTTTCTCCGTTGTTGAGCGGCTTTCCTACTGAGTGCAAGCAGGGAACGAATTCAGCGTTGGGATCTTTGTTGAAGATGTCCAAAACTTTCTTGCCGGCGCGAGTCATGATGTCCATGTTCAAGACAACGTACTCAGAGTCAGTAACTTCTACGCCGTTCTTTGAGATGTTTGAGCCGAGGGGTCCCATGCAGAAGCACTGAACGTACATTGTGCGTCCGTGCATACAGCCTGTGTAAAGTCCCTTCATTGTGGCCTTGAGCTCTTTGGGGTCGATCCAGTGGTTTGTCGGGCCCGCGTCCTCTTCCTTAACTGAAGAAATGAATGTGCGGCTTTCTACGCGCGCAACGTCGCTGGGAAGCGAGCGGAAAAGGAATGAGTGTTCCTTTTTCTTGAGGGGAGTGGCGAGACCTTTGTCAACGCAAAGCTGCATAAGGCGGTCATATTCTTCGTCAGAACCGTCAACTACGACAACGTTGTCCGGTTCACACATTTTGATACATTCCTCTACCCAAGCTTTGATTTTTGGGTGTTTGATGTCATCAAGAGTCAAGCTCATATAAATCTCCTATAAAGTCGAATTTGGGAACAATTATAGCGCTTTATAAGCAAAGTATCAATAGAATTAAAGGCCCAGCCGCGGCCTTTTTTAATTGACACGTTCCCCGAAAATATGGTAGAATACCCATAAATGACATATTCACAAATTTTGTCATTTTATCAAATTCAACTAAAAAGAGGACTGATATGGCCGCTAAGCACGCGTTTTTGTTTCCTGGACAGGGAGCTCAAACTCCCGGAATGATTAAGGATGTCGCGGAGGCGTTTCCTGCCGCGAAAAAGGTTTTGGACGACATTTCGCAGATTGCGGGAACGGATGTTCCGAAGCTTTTGTGGGAGTCTGACGCGGAAACCCTTTCGCGCAGCGACAACAGCCAGCTTGCCATTACGGCCGCCTCGCTCGCCATTTGCGCGGCGCTAAAGGAAAAGGGAATCGTTCCAAGCGCGGCTATGGGCTTTAGCCTTGGAGAATTTCCGGCCTTGCATGTCGCCGGCGTTTTGTCTTTTGAAGATGTAATCAAAGTAGTTGTTCAGCGCGGTAAAATCATGCAGGCCGTTTGCGAAAGAATCGCCGCCGAAAACGAAGGCCACGCTCCCGGAATGAGCGCGATTCTTGGCTTGCCTCCCGAGAAGGTTGCCGAAATCGCCGCGGGAATCCCCGACGCCTACGCCGCCAACTTGAACTCATCCGTTCAGACTGTAATAAGCGGAACTGAAGCCGCGCTCGACAAGGCCGAAGCCGCCGCCAAAGAAGCTGGCGCAAGAAGAGCCGTTCGCCTTAAGGTAGCCGGCCCCTTCCACAGCCCCTTGATGCAGCGCGCCGCCGACGAGTTTGAAAAGGCCATCGCGGACGTGACATTCAACAACCCGACAATCACTTTGTTCAGCAACGTGACAGGAAAAGAGGAAACAAGCGGCGACAACGCCAAGAAGTCTGCCGTCCTTCACTTGACCCACCCAGTCCGCTGGACTGACGAAGAGGACGTTTTGGCCGCTTTGATCAAGGCCGACGGCGGCGAGTGGAAATTGCTCGAGCCGGGTCCGGGACAAGTATTGAGCGGCTTGTGGGCCAAGACAGCCTACGCCGAAAACTTGAAGTGCGTTCCGGTTAATTCAGCGGAAGCGTTGAACGGCGATTTGTAATGGATGCAAGCCCAAGACGCGCCGCGTTTTGGGCAACCCATAATTTTTAGGAGAAAAAAATGAAACTTTTGGAAAATAAAAAAGCTTTGGTCACCGGCTCAAGCCGCGGAATCGGAAAGAAAATCACAGAAGTGTTCTTGGCAAACGGCGCCGAAGTTTGGGGCCTTTGCACAAAGGAAAGCGCCGGAAAGGCCGAGCTTGAAAAGTTGGCCGCCGACAACGGCGTCGCCTTCCACGAAATTTACGCCGACGCTTCAAACGCCGAGCAGTTGAAGGAAGTTGTTACAGCCGCGCTCAAAGAAGCCGGCGCCTTTGACGTTTTGGTGAACAACGCTGGAATTACAAAGGACGGACTTTCGTTCCACATGAAGATGGACGACTGGAAAAAAGTTTTGGACGTAAATCTTACCGGCGCCTTTGTCGCGACGCAAATCGTTTCCAACGACATGATCCACAAAAAGCATGGTTCTATCATTAACATGACAAGCATCGTAGGCCTTCACGGCGGCGCTGGCCAGGTAAACTATTCGGCCAGCAAAGCGGGCTTGATCGGATACACAAAAAGCTTGGCCAAAGAAGTCGGCAGCCGCGGAGTTCGCGTTAACGCCGTCGCGCCCGGCTTTATCGACACCGACATGACAAAGGCCGTTGACGAAAAGATTCGCGAAAATTGGATTACGCAGATTCCGCTCCGCCGCGCGGGACAGGTTGACGACGTTGCCAACGCCGTCTTGTTCTTGGCCAGCGATTTGTCCACATACATTACGGGGCAAGTGCTTGGCGTTGACGGCGGAATGGGTTGCTAAAGGAGTTAAAAAATGAGAAGAGTAGTAATTACTGGTTTGGGAGCGGTTACTCCGCTTGGAAATTCTGTTGAAGAGACTTGGGCCGGAATCAAAGCCGGAAAAAGCGGCATCGGCCCGATAACGCATTACGACGCTTCGGCCAGCAACATAAAGTACGCGGGCGAAGTGAAGAATTTTGAAGCCGAAAAATACATGGACGCGCAGGCCGCCCGCAAAATGGCGCGCTTCACCAAGTTCGCCGTTGCCGCCGCCAAGATGGCGATTGACGACGCGGGCTTGGCGGACAAGGCCGACATTTTGGACAAGGCCGCGATTTACTTGGGCGTCGGAATCGGAGGCTTTGAAGTCACGGAAACCAACTGCATTAAATGGAATGAGTCGGGACGCAAGCGCGTCAATCCTATGACGATTCCGCAATTGATTCCCAACGAAGCCAGCGGCAACATCGCCATCGCCTTTGGAATCCACGGACCCTGCCACACAATCGCCACCGCTTGCTCAAGCGGAACCGACGCTCTTGGCGACGCGCTTGACTTGATTAGAAGCGGCCGCCGCGACATTTGCCTTGCCGGCGGAGCGGAAAGCACAATCAACGGATTTTGCGTAGACTCTTTCGCCGCTTTGCAAGCGCTTTCTCGCGCTCGCGTTGACGACCCCACAAAAGCTTGCCGCCCCTTTGACAAAGACCGCGACGGTTTTGTAATGAGCGAAGGAAGCGGAATCTTGGTCTTGGAAGAATACGAGCACGCCAAAAAGCGCGGCGCCAAAATCTACGCCGAGCTTGCGGGCTATGGAAGCTCTAACGACGCCTATCACTTGACCGCCCCAAACCCGGACGGACTTCAGGGCGCCGCCGCGATGACCGAAGCGATGAAAGACGCGGGCGTAACGCCGGACCAAGTTCAGTACTACAACGCGCACGGAACCAGCACCCACAAAAACGATTGCGGCGAAACTCAAATGATTAAGATCGCTTTTGGCGACGCCGCCAAAAAGCTTCACATCTCTTCCACAAAGAGCATGACGGGCCATATGCTTGGCGCCACCGGAGCTGTGGAAGCGATCATCACCGCTAAGGCCGTTGCTGAAGGCTTTGTTCCGCCCACAATCAACTTGGACAACCAAGACTACGAAGGCGGCTGCGACTTGGACTACACTCCCAACAAGGGAATCGACATGAGCATAGACTGCGCCATGAGCGCCACGCTTGGCTTTGGCGGCCACAACGGCGTCGTCGTCATCAAAAAAATTAACTAGGAGAATCGCATGAGTGTTACAAATGATATCGAAGCCTTGCTTCCGCATAGAAAGCCTTTCTTGTTCGTTGACGAAATCGTAAGCGCCGACGACGAGGGCAGCGTAAGCACCCGCAAGTTTACAGACGAAGACTTTTTCTTTAAGGGCCACTTTCCCCAGTATCCGGTTGTGCCCGGCGTAATCTTGGTAGAGACTATGGCGCAGGCCGGAGGAGCGGCTTTGAGCTTCCAAAAAAAGTTCAAGGAAGGCTCGCTCTTTTTCTTGGGAACGGTTGACAAAGTAAAGTTCCGCCGCCAGGTTCGCCCCGGCGACACAGTCCGCATGGAAATCAAAAACCTTCGCGTCAGTGACCGCATGATCAAGCAGTCCGGCCAAGCCTTCGTCGGCGACGAGTTGGCTGCCCAAGCGGAATGGATGTGTTTAGTAGGTTCTGCGCAGTAGGCGCAGAACCTACACGTAGAATAGTTTCCTTGCAACACGCGGTCGCCTTTGGCGAACCGCATGTGCTTAGTTGGTTCCCCAAATGAAAAAACTTATCGCAACATTTGCATTGTGCGCGGCGATGGCCGCAAGTTTGTACGCTAGAGACGTTACGATTTCTGTCGGAGCGGGCGACGGTTGGAAGAGCGGAAAAGAGCCGCAACTGGCGATTTGGTTGGAAGACCAAAACGGCCGCTACGTAAAGACTCTTTACGTTACAAAAAAGGCTTCGGCATTGAGCTGGCTTTTTGGACCAAAAGAAGGCCGCCCGGAATCGCTTCCGGTTTGGTACCACGCTTCAAAGCATGACTCAAGCAAGTCCGCCGCAAGCGCGTCTTCCGACCAAAAGGAAATCGACGCGGTAACTAGCGC